>NZ_KV788540.1:0-86820 GCF_001807315.1 Corynebacterium sp. HMSC06D04 | reverse complement strand
CCTGGGGTGGAACTGCTAACAACGTAATGGGATGGAAAGGGGCTGGATTGCATGGTGGCTTCGAAAATCCACCGTGAATAGTTCATAATTATGTTTATGAAGATTCTTGTCGTCGACGACGAGCAAGCGGTACGCGAATCGCTGCGTCGCTCTCTCCGGTTCAATGGTTATGAAGTCATGATTGCCAGTGACGGCCTTGAGGCGGTGGAGGCTGTCCGCAATGAAAATCCGGAGCTGTTGATCCTCGACGTCATGATGCCCAACATGGACGGCCTTGAGGTCTGCCGTACTCTCCGCAGTGAGGGCTGGGAACACCCGATCCTGGTTCTAACTGCCCGCGATAGTGTCTCCGACCGCGTGGCTGGTCTCGATGCCGGAGCAGATGACTATCTACCGAAGCCATTTGCGCTGGAGGAGCTTTTGGCACGCGTGCGTTCTTTGCTGCGCCGCGCCGCTGCAGACTCCATTGGAGCACCGCACAGCGCGGAGACCGAGCTTTCCTTTGAGGATTTGCAGCTCAATGCGGAAACCCGTGAGGTAAAGCGCGGCGACCGGCAGATCTCTTTGACTCGTACTGAGTTTGCTTTGCTGCAGCTGCTGATGGAAAACCCGCTCAAGGTCATGCCGCGCAACGTGATTCTGGAAGAGGTATGGGGCTACGATTTCCCAACTTCCGGCAACGCACTAGAGGTCTACATCGGCTACCTGCGGAAGAAGACGGAAGGTGAGGGCGAATCGCGTCTCATCCACACCGTGCGCGGCGTCGGTTATGTTCTGCGGAAGTCGACACCGTGATTTTGAGGAAGCCAGCGCCCAACGCCGAGGCTTCCGAACAGGTACACCCCACCCCTGTTAACGAGATTGCCGGCGGAAGGGGGAGTTGGGCTTCTCGGGCGCCACTGCGGTGGCGTCTTTCGCTTGTTACGGGTCTGGTCGTGGCCATCGCCGTGGCGCTTATGACCCTGGCAACCTATTGGATCGTGTCTGAGTCTTTGACCGCGGCCGTCGACAAGCAGCTTGAGCAAAAAGCCGACGTGTTGATTCAGGAAAGCCTGGACCCGCGTTTTGTTGAATCTATCGATTCCGAAATCGCGAAGTTTAAGCTCTATAATCCATCGACTCGTATCGCGATTTCCCCGCCTTCCTGGAGCTTTACCTTTGGTGATGCCATCCCGGTGGGGGATAAGTTTCAGAAGGATGATGATTACACCGAGATCTCGGTGCGCACCGTCGGTGGCGAGCGCATCCTCGCAAAACGCCATGACTTAGGCACCACTGTGGTCTTGGCCCGGGACTTGAGCGAGACGAATGAGCTCATCGCGGCCATTGGTGCAATGCTGGTCGTTATCGTTGCGCTGGGCGTTCTGCTGGCGATCTTTGTCGGCATGCTCGTTTCCAAGACTGGTATGCAGCCGATTTCGCGCCTGAAGCGTGCGGCCGATTACGTCACGCAGACCAACGATCTGCGACCTATCGAGGTTGTCAACAATGACGAGATGGCGCAGCTTACGGTTTCCTTTAATCAGATGTTGGAAGCGCTGCAGCAATCGCGTGTGCAGCAGGCCCAGTTTGTGGCGGACGCGGGCCACGAGTTGAAGACTCCGTTGACCTCGATGCGTACCAACATTGAGTTGCTGATGATGATGAACAAGTCCGGCGGTGGGTTTGGTATCAGCGAAGAAGATCGCCGCGACTTGGAAGATGACGTCATGTCACAGATGACGGAGCTTTCTACGCTCATCGGTGACTTGGTCGACTTGGCTCGTGAGGACGCCACGGAGAAGGCTCCGGAGCCGGTTGACCTTATGGAGGTGCTCGAGTCTTCGCTAGCGCGCGCTAGGCGACGCCGCCCCGACGTCGAGTTCCGTGTGCGCTTTATTCCGTGGGTCCTAGAAGGCGATCCATTCGCCCTGGGCCGTGCAACGCTTAATCTGATGGACAATGCGGCGAAATGGTCGCCTGCGACCGGCACCGTGCGTGTGTTCATGCAGCAGATCAGCGAGCACGAGGTCCGTCTCCGGGTCGACGACTCTGGCCCGGGCATTCCGCCGGATGAGCGGGAGAAGGTATTCGAACGTTTCTATCGTTCCGCAGAAGCCCGCTCGATGCCGGGCTCTGGTTTGGGTCTGGCCATCGTCAAATCCGTGATTGAGCGCCACGAGGGCTCTATTGAAATTAAGGATTCGAACGACGGCGGCACGCGCATGGAGGCTATCTTGCCGGGGTACCGTGGGGAAGGCGAGACCTTCGTTGATGGCCTTTTCGATCCTTCCGCAAACGAAGAAGATGAGGCGGCAGTTGATCGCGGCACCATTTTCGCCGAGCGCTGGTTTAATCAGGGTTAATCTGCGCCGACCTTATTGCGGCATAAAAAGGAGTTGCGCTGCAGGTCAAGACATACAGAATTCTAACAGTTATTCTTATATGGCTAGCAGAATCGTTACAGATGCACCCCAGCCCACTGCGGCACAATTGCCTACATGAATACGAGGAACTCAAACATGAACGAGCCTGCGGATCCACGCGGCGAGAGGCCAGCGTCCGAGAATCAACCCAATCTTAGCAATTCTGCCGGTTGGAATGAACCGCGCCAGAACTCCGGGGCGCAGCCTAGCTCCAGTGGCCAGGCTGGTTCCTTTGGGATGCAGGGCGCAAATTTCAACCAAGGCGCGGGCAATCCCCAATTCGTCGGCGGCCAAGCAAATCCGCATACCCAAAGCTTCGGCGCGGGCCAGCCCGGCCAGGCAGGGCAGTTTGGCCAACCGGGCCAGCCTAATCAGGCCATAACTTACGTAGGGGCGCAACCGAACCCGCCAGAAAAGAAGAAGGTGGGCCTGGGCACGGCTTTGGCCATGATGCTCGCCGGCGCTGTCGCTGTGGGCAGCATTACTGGCCTAGCTCTAGGAGCGAAGGATAAGAACGATACGAGCACCGTAAACCAGGTTCTGCAGAATGAGCCGGTGGCTAATAGCACCGGTGAGGAACCAGCTGAGGGCTCGGTTGAGGCGACCGCGGCTAAGGTGCTGCCCGCTGTTGTTTCCATTGAGGCTTTGGGCCTTACCAGCGCTGCTGAGGGCTCTGGTTCCATCATCTCGCCGGATGGCTATGTGCTGACTAATCACCACGTGGTTGCCGGCGCTGAGCGTGGCGGCCAGTTGCGCGTCAGCATGAACGACGGCAGCAAGCACGAAGCTGAATTTATTTCTTCCGACGCAAACACCGACGTCGCGATCATCAAGATCAAGGACGTCAATGACCTGCCGTTCCTGCAATTCGGTGATTCTGACGCCGTGGCCGTTGGCCAAGAGGTCGTTGCTGTGGGCTCCCCGCTGGGGCTAAATGCCACGGTTACCTCGGGTATTGTCTCCGCGAAGAATCGCCCGGTTCGGGCTTCCCAGGAGGGCGGCGAGAGCTCGCTTATCGACGCCATCCAGACCGATGCCGCGGTCAACCCCGGCAACTCCGGTGGCCCATTGGTCGATATCAACGGCAACCTGATCGGTATGAACTCCATGATCGCTTCCTTGTCGAGCTCCGGCTCGAGCGAGGCAGGCTCCATCGGCTTGGGTTTTGCAATCCCGTCCAACTTTGCCAAGCGCATGGCTGACCAGCTCATCAACAAGGGCGAGGTTAAGCACCCAACCTTGGGCGTCAAGGTAGACGCGCGCGACAGTGGCGACGGCGCACGCATCGTCGAGGTTGAGCCAGGCAGCCCAGCAGAAGAAGCAGGGCTGAAGGCAGGCGACCTCGTCACCCGCGTCAATGACCGCCGCATCGAGAACTCCGATTCCTTGATTGCCGCAGCTCGCTCGCAAGACTTCGGAGCCAAGGTCACGCTCGAAGTCAGCAATGGGGAAGGAAAAGAACCTCGCCAGGTAGAGGTAACTCTTTCGGACGAGTAAATTATCCATTAACAAAAATCGCCCGAATCTTTGAAGAAGAATTTTTGGTCCTATAAAGGAGCTACATTGGCAGACCATGCTGACAACGAGACCAACAACGGCATTTTCGAGGTCTCTGAGGAATCCACAGGGTCTTTGTTGGACGTCGCTGAGCCTGATGACGCCTTCCTGATCGCCAGCGAGCAGGAACAAAACTTCAACGCGCCGCGCCGCGCACTGGTGGTTGTCATCACTGACCACCCAGACGAGAACTCGGATGATACGTCCCGTTTGGTCGGCGAGCTCCTTTCTGAGGCTGAATTCCAGGTCGATGGCTCCGTGACTGTTCGTTCCAAGAAGTCGAAGATTCGTCAGGCCATTGAAACCGCAGTTGTCGGTGGCGTTGACTTGGTCCTTACCGTCGGCGGTACTGGTGTTGGCCCGCGCGACAAGGCGCCTGAAGCCACACGCGCGGTCCTGGATCAGATGGTTCCCGGCATCGCGCAAGCACTGCGCTCTTCCGGCCAAGCCTGTGGCGCAGTCGATGCCTGCACCTCGCGGGGTATCTCCGGTGTTTCGGGCTCGACCGTCATCGTTAACTTGGCTTCCTCCCGCGCCGCAGTGCGCGACGGCATGGCCACGCTGGCCCCGTTAGTTCATTACCTCATCGACCAGCTGCAGAAGTACAGCGTCTAGTAGTAGCAGGTAAGTTCCCTTCTAGTATTCATGTCTGAACCTCGTAAACGCCGCCGGACCGTTCGTCGCTCCGCCGTGGACTATGACCGCACTGCCGACCAACCGGACTTTGTATCTGCTTTTGATAACTCAGGTCGGGAAAGCGGTGGGGACGCTCATCGCGTAGTCCAGCTCGATGAGGATGCCCCGGCTGAACGCCAGCACGATGAAGCGTTCTACAGGGAGCAAATGCCGCCGCATTATGGCCAATAGGCGCGAGCGTTTCCCACCTCTAATTATTGCCCATTAATAACGACGAACTCCGGTTGTCTTTTATCTAAAAGACAACCGGAGTTCGGTCTTTATGCAGGATGTAAAACCTTATGCCTGGTGGCGGCCGGTGCTCTCCTGGTTGTAGGAGGTCCCCGCAATGTTGTGGCCTGCACCGGAAGCGTTCTGTGC
This sequence comes from Corynebacterium sp. HMSC06D04, assembly GCF_001807315.1. NCBI lineage: Bacteria > Bacillati > Actinomycetota > Actinomycetes > Mycobacteriales > Corynebacteriaceae > Corynebacterium > Corynebacterium sp. HMSC06D04. Next base: position 81,802 of record NZ_KV788540.1, on the reverse strand, counting down.
TTCCATTAGGTCGCGGATCTCGGTCAGGAGCTGCTCGGTGGTCGGAGCTGGCTCTTCTGGGTCAACGCCGTGGCGGCGCTTAGCAGCTTCGGAGAGCTTGTTGATCGGCATCACGATGAGGAAGTAAACAACCGCAGCGATGATGAGGAAGTTGAGGGCAGCGGTAATAACAGCACCGAAGTCCATGAAGGTGGACTCATTGTCGGTGATCTGGAAGCCCAGGCCCTTGACTTCTGCGGAGCCGAAGGAGTTGATCAGAGGCTGGATGAGATTGTTGGTGACGGCGGTGACGATAGCGGTGAATGCGCTACCAATGATGACTGCGACTGCCAACTCGATGACATTGCCGCGGAGGATGAAGTCCTTAAAGCCCTTCAGCATTGGGAGGGTTTCCTTTCCTAAAACACATTGTGACCCTCGCCCCCGAGTGACTTTTCCAAGTTAGTCATGAGTCAAATGTTATTAAAATTAAAAGCAGGGGCTAGTGAAGACTCACCCTAGCGAGTTTTAGGGGATGTGACAACGTTTCTGGCTCAATCGGAAGGCTTCTGGCAGCGGCTCTACGCTAGTTCATGCCGGTGGCTCGTTGTCCCACAATGACAACGGTGAGCGGTTGACTCAGCGAAGCGGCTGCCACGGCATCAGCTTGAGAAGCAGGCAGAGCTAAAAGCACGGTGGTGGCGCGGCTTTCTTCTTCGCCGCTGGTCGTCGTAATTACGCGCCCACCTGCGGCGATGACTGAGCCATCAGTTGTTTGGCCTTCTTCTATCTCTTCTTCGCTAGCGCCAGCGATGACATTGACCGTATCCCCATGGTGGAGGTGGGGAAGGATGTCAGGTTCTGCTGGCTTGAGTGGAATCATGTGGGATTCCTCGCCCGAGTTTTTTCCTGTGGAGTTATTCACTAAATCGTCCACGAGCTGCGGGCCAAGCAGTCTCGTCTCGGTAAGAATTTCTCCAGCCGAACCCGCCGATACGACCACGCGGCCTTCAAGCTCCTCGAGGTTGGTATCGACTTTCGTCTCCGGCAGTGCGCTGGCCGGGATGGGTGCTAGGGTGACGTCGTCAAGTGAAAGAGCATGGCCCGCAGGAACATCGCGGGCAAAGACCACCGCCAGCGGGTGTTCCTTGCGAGCGGAAAGCATGCTGAAGCCTGCTGCAGCAACCAGCACCAATGCAACAAAGCGTCTTAACATCAGCGCCCGCCGATGCCCTGGGGTGCGCAGCATTTTCAGCAATTTATCCGCAGTCATGCTCTTTTAGACTGCGGTTGTGGGGTTATGGTTCCGCTTTTTGCTGTTTCTTATGGCTAAACCGTCTTGCTAAATGCCTGGCTCAATGTCGACGAGCCCACGCTCAGTCAGAATGACATCAACTGGGCGGTCGTGTTCTTCCTTTGGCACATCGCGGACCTCGCTGGAGTGGACCATGGCAATGACCTTGGGCTTGCCGGGAATAAGTGGAGTAAGCGCGCGGTCGTAGTAGCCAGCGCCCTTTCCGAGGCGGTAGCCGCTCTTGTCCACTGCCATCGCTGGAGCAAAGATGAAGTCGAGCTCAGCCAAGATGGAGCTGGGGAAGCGCTCGCCGGTTGGTTCTGCGATGCCGAGCGCACCGGGTTGGAGGCTCTCGGGGCCTTCGTAAAGCGCCCAGTAAAGTTGTCCATCGTCGCCAGAGATAGGCAGATATACCGCCTTACATGCCTGTGTCAGGGTGTGGACAAACTCGCTGCCGCCGGGTTCTGAACTCAGAGGGTTATAGGCTGCGACCTGCATATCGGGGCTTAGAAGTTGGGCGGCCGCGTTGCACCAGGCGGCGTCAGCAGTGGCCTTCTCCTCGGGGCTGCGGGTGCGGCGGGCATCGAGAAGCTCCGCGCGCAATTTTTGCTTTTGCTTGGCTATCTCAGTCATAGAACAAATAGTAATTGCTGGTGTATCGCTGCACGAAAGCAAAAGTTCGGCCTGTAAGCTCAAACTTATGGCTAATAACAACGAGGGATCCCTGCACGGGATTAAGACAGTTGTCGTGCCGGCAGCGGGCCTGGGTACCCGCTTTTTGCCGGCCACCAAAACTGTTCCGAAAGAACTGCTCCCTGTGGTTGATACCCCGGGTATCGAACTCATCGCGGAGGAAGCCGCCTCGGTTGGTGCGCAGCGTCTAGCAGTTATTACTGCCCCCAACAAGCAAGAAGTGATGCGTCACTTCGATGCCTTCCCGGAGCTTGTTGAGACCTTGGACGCGCGTGGTAAAGATGAGCAGGTTGCGAAGGTGCGCCGCGCAGGCGAGCTCATCCACCCGATCTCGGTGGAGCAGGAAAAGCCGCTTGGCCTAGGTCATGCGGTCGGTCTTGCAGAATCCGTATTGGACGATGACGAGGACTGCTTCGCCGTCATGCTCCCGGATGACATTGTCTTGCCGGCGACTGTCATGGAGGAGATGGCACGCGTGCGCGCTGCCGTCGGCGGCTCGGTGCTGTGTGCATTCGAGGTCGAGCGCGAAGAGACCTTCAACTACGGTGTCTTCGACGTGGAAGATACCAACGCACCTGGCGTGAAGAAGGTCGTTGGCATGGTAGAAAAGCCAGAGCCTGAAGATGCGCCTTCGAACCTAGTAGCCACCGGTCGCTACCTGCTAGACCGCAAGATCTTCGACGCGCTGCGCCGCATTTCCCCAGGTAAGGGCGGTGAGCTGCAGCTAACCGACGCCATCGAGCTGCTCATCCAGGAAGGCCACCCGGTCCACGTGGTGGTTCACCGCGGAAAGCGTCATGACCTGGGCAATCCCGGCGGATATATTCCGGCAAATGTGGACTTCGGCCTGCACCATGAGAAGTATGGCCCGGCTTTGTACAAGGCAATCAAGCAGATCATTGCCGAGTATGAGGCTGAAAAGGGCATCAACTAATCTAGGTCAGAAGACAAACAGGGAAGGCGGCAATCTATGCGTTCAGTAGATGATCAGCTTGCGATGATTACTGATGCGGCGGTGACACCGGAACCAGTGCGTATCGCGATTGCGAACTCGCTGGGACTGATGTGCGCTGAGGAAGTGCAAGCCAATCAGCCGCTGCCCGGATTTCCGCAGGCGGCAATCGATGGCTACGCAGTGCGCGCCGTTGACGTGGGAGGCGAGCGTGCTTTGAAGGCGCGGCGCGCTACTGAAGAGGACGCAGAAGGGGAGCAAAAGGGCCCTGAGGTTGAGCGTTCCATCCCCGTGGTGGGTGAGGTTCCGGCGGGTTCGCGCCAGCCACTGCGCTTGCAGCCGAAACAGGCGGTGCGCGTTTACACCGGTGCGCCTTTGCCCACGCTTGCCGACGCCGTCCTTCCCCTCGAATGGACAGACCGCGGCCGCAAGCGCGTGACGGCGCATCGCCCTGTGCGCTCGGGTGACTTTGTGCGCCGAGTTGGCGACGATATCCAGCCGGGCGATGTCGCAGTTTCTTCGGGAACTATCCTGGGACCTGCGCAGATTGGCCTTTTGGCCGCTGTCGGTCGCTCAAAGGTTTTGGTCTATCCGCGCCCGCGCGTGACCATCTTGTCCTTTGGTAAGGAACTCGTGGACATCGATCGCGAACCGGGCCTGGGGCAAGTATTTGACGTTAACTCCTATTCCTTGGCCGCTGCGGCGCGGGAAGCAGGCGCTGACGTACAACGCGTCGGCATCGCGGAAGGCGAGCCGCGACGAATCCGCGAGGCGCTGGAAACACACATCGCCCGCAGCGAGGTCCTGGTGATCTCCGGTGCGGTCGGCGGCGCCGGTTCTGAGGCAGTGCGTGAGGTGCTGCGCGAGCTCGGCGATATCGATACCTCCCGCGTGGCCATCCACCCGGGGTCGGTGCAAGGCTTTGGCTTGCTGGGAGAGGAGCGCGTTCCAACGTTCCTGTTGCCTTCGAACCCGGTCTCGGCATTGGTCATTTTTGAAGTATTCGTGCGCCCGCTAATTCGCCTTTCTCTGGGCAAGCGCAATGCAAATCGCCGCGTCGTGCGTGCTCGCGCGCTCAACCACATGGATTCGCGTCCAGGTCGCCGCGGTTTTATCCGTGCGCGTTTGATGCGTGACGCTGAGACTGCCGACTACCTGGTCGAGGGTTTGGGCGGCGCGAGCGGTGCGCCGGCCCACCTGTTGGCGGGTCTTTCGGAGGCTAACGCGATGATTAGGATTCCGGAAAGCGCCACTGAGATCCGCCCAGGTGACGTGGTGGACGTGCTCTTTTTGACGCAGCGCAGCTAGGCATGCTGGATCCTTTCGGGACTGCGGCGGGGCGCCTGCGTGTACCTGCGAGTGGGCCGCCGCGTGAGGAACACCCTGGGTGGCCGGAGTCCACGCCGAGCGTGCGCCTTGCGCCTTCCGACGTCCTGCCGGAGGGCGGAGTTCTCCGCTTGCGTCCGCTGATGCGCGGCGATGGCCATGACTGGCGCCGTCAGCGCGTCATCGATGAGCAATACTTACGCCCGGTCGAACCCACCATTCCAACGACGTGGGAAACCGCGCATTCGGGAAATGATTGGTGGAACCATCTGATGTTCCTGCGCGACAACGCGCGCATGGGCAGCATCATCCCTCTGGTGATCGAGCTGGATGGTCAGTTTATGGGCCAGGTGACGCTGGGAAATATTCAGCACGGCAGCATCGGGGAATGCTGGATTGGCTACTGGGTCCATTCCGCAGTTCACCGTGCCGGCGTTGCTACGGCAGCGTGCGCACTGGGCGTTGACCACGCCTTCCGCCGCGTAGGTATGCACCGCGTGACAGCGACCTATTTGCCAGAAAATCCTGCCTCAGGCAAGGTCCTGAAGTCCTGTGGTTTCCGTGAAGAGGGATATCTGCGTCGCAACCTGCATATCAATGGCGCCTGGCGCGATCACTACTTTGTGGCGCTCAACCGCGAGGACTATCCGAACACCGCTGTCGCGCGGTTGCGGGCAGAGGGGCGACTTCTTTAGCCGGGTGCCCCAGTTGGCGGGTAGATTTCGCCACTGTTTTCACACAAGTCACAACATTGTAATTTCCCCGATTTTGAGTCTTTATAGGGGCGGATAAGGCGCTAACGTTGAGTCAAACTCTGCACCCTACGGAAGGCCACCCATACCGTGTCCACTGCTGTGCCCATTATCGCCATCATCGTGGTCTGGGCTTTTATCTTGGCACCTTGGCTGCTGCGTTCGCAGCGTCCGATGAGCCACACAGGCGAAGCCTTTGATGACACTCGCGTGTTGTTCGAAGGCGACTCCGGAAACGTCGCCGCGCGTCGCCGCCCGCGAGTTAACAAGCGTGACGTGCGCCGTTTTGAAGACGATACCGAAGATTACGAAGTCGTCGACGCTAGCGATATCTCCGTGGTTGACGAGGAAGAAACCCCTGCCGTGACCATCGCCGGTGCCGCAGCAAAGGCTAAGGCGAATCCGCGCCAGCCGGGCGCGCAGCTGTCTGATGAGCCTGATGGCGATGACGCAGTAAAGGCGGACGCACCGGAGACCGTTGAGGGTGAAATTGTCGAAGAGTCCGGTAAGGCCAAGGCCGAGACTCCGGCGAAGGAAACAACCCCAGCCGGCTCCGCTGTCCCAGTTTCGGCGCAGCAGGATAAAAACGAAGAGTCGGAGGACACAGCGAGCGAATCCGAAGAAGATGAGCTCCTCATTGAGGATGAAACCGAAAAGGATAAGCCTGCGGATCTGAAATCCAAGCTGGCGGATGACGCGGAGGCGGCAGAGGTCTTCAGCGCGCCAGCAGTGGCCGAGGTCGCAGACGATGCTTACGACCTTGATTCGGCATATACCTCGCCTGTGGACTTGATGTATCCCGGCGCGGTCGACACCGAGGAACAGGTGAGCCAGATTCCACAGGCCATCGAGTCTGTCGAGGAATCCGAAACTGAGATGGATGAGGATACTGATCTATCTGAGGATGAGGTTGCTTTTGCGCAGCGTCGCCTTGGGCGCGGCGGCTGGGATCCGGTAGCAGAAAAGGCTGCTTCCGCAACCCGCTACCAGCGCCGTCAGCGTACGCTGTTGGGTCTTTCCTTGGCGGTTGTTCTCACCGTGTGCTTGGGCATCGTAGTAGGTAGCTGGACCTGGTGGTTTGCGGGAATCGCCGGCATCGTCACCATGATCTATTTGATTGCTCTGCGTACCCAGGTCCGTCAGGAGCAGGCATTGCTGCGTCGCCGCGTGTACCACCTGCGCCGCGCCCGTCTCGGCGTCCGCAGTGCAGAAGATGATGAACTGGCCATCCCGCGTAGCCTGCGCCGCCCAGGCGCTGTAGTACTGGAAGTTGACGATGACAGCCCGGACTTCGACCATCTGCCGGTCCATTATGATGACGATGAATTCGACGGCTTCGACGGACCGCACGTGAGCAATCGCCAGCGCCGCGACGACCTCGCATCACGCCGCGTGAGCTAGATGCCTTCGTGAACTAGATATTCTGAACTGGATGCTTGAAAGCATCCAGTTCACTTTCCCAGACCCCGGACGTTCCGCGGCGATGAGAGCCAATGAGATGGGCATCTACCATGCCGATGGCTTCCATTAGCGCGAAACAGGTAACGGGGCCTACGAAAGTAAAGCCCTCCTTCTTCAAGGCCTTGGATAATTCCTTGGCCTTGTCGGTCGTTTTAGGGATGTCTTCCATATAACGCGGGTAGAGATTTTCCTCCGGCCTGAAGGACCAGATGAATTCGCTCAAGCCGCCCTTTTCACGCAATTTCACCGTGGCATCTGCATTGTTAATGGCAGCCTCAATCTTGCGGCGATTCCGAATAATCTCCGGGTTATTGAGTAGACGCTCTACTTCAGCTGCACCAAAAGCCGAAACGATATCCGGGTCGAAGCCAGCGAACGCAGCGCGGAAGGCTTCGCGCTTACGCAGGACAGTGGCCCAAGACAGCCCTGACTGGAAGCCTTCCAAAGTTAAGCGTTCAAAAAGTCCCGCTTCATCGCGGACCGGCATTCCCCACTCGGTGTCGTAGTACTCGCGCAACAGGGGAGAGGCCATCGCCCAAGGCGGACGGCCAACTCCCTCGGCGTCGTAGACCAGCCCGGTTCGCTCCGAGCTAGGCGTGTACTCGGGGGCTGAGGCGTTTGGGGTGCCTATGGTGTCTGCGATGCCTGTGGTGGCCTTATCGCTTTCCGCTTCCTGTGGCTCGGCAAAAGGATTCGTCATGGTCATGTCTTTTCTTTCGGTTGAATGTGTAAGCGCATTTGGCTCTTGCACTATTTGACTGCCTTTTGCTCGCATCGGTTCCAAGCGGCTGTCGATGAGCTGTGCGTTAGGGGTATATACAGTTGATTCGCCAGCACCTAGGGGTTCCAGGGTAGTGTATTTCTCATGAATAGACCCGCCGTTCGCGATACCGCGCTGCTGCTTTTGCGAGCAGTCCTAGGCCTCGTTTTCGTCGCGCACGGTGTTGACAAAATGTTCTTCGCCGGAATCGATGAGACCACAGGGCAGTTCTCTGCAATGGGAATTCCGCAGCCTCATGTTTCCGCGTATATCGCAGCATTGGGTGAGATGATCGGTGGCTCCCTACTCGTCGTCGGGCTTTTGACCACCTTTGTCGCTGGCGCCCTGGCGCTGTTTATGGCGTGTGCATTGTATTTTGTGCACCTAGGCCATGGGCTTTTCGCTGCGGACGGCGGCTTTGAATACCCAGCGGTGCTGATTGCCTCGCTGGTGATGATTGTTGTCTTCGGCTCCGGCCGCGTCAGCTTGGATGGAGTGTTGAGCCGTGTTGACGCATGAGGAAATCCAAGCGGCAATCTCAGCGCAGCTCGACGGTGAACCCACCGACGTTTCTAGCGATGTCATTGAAACTCACGTGGAAAGCTGCGAGCAGTGCCGTGCTTACCGCGACAAGGCCGCGGCGCTTTCCCGCTCATTGAGCTTCGTCGAATCGGCCGAAGGAATGGCACCCCCACAAGATCTTTCTGAGGTCATCATCGCCGGCGTTGAGCCAGAGTGGCGCCGTGCCTCCAGCGCACGTCAGACCACGCTGACGGTAGCGCGCGTTGCACTCGTGGTACTCGGATTGCTCTTTTCTATCTGGGCTATCTTCGTGGTGGTTAGTGCTTCCGGGCTCGCCGTCACCGGCGCCGAGGGAACACTCGACCCTACCGCTGATCCTGAACGTGCACGCCTTCTCATCGAGGGCGCGGCCTTGCGCTTCGGCCTGGCCATCGGTTTGTTCTTTGCTGCCTGGCGGCCAGCATCCGTTCCCGGCATGCTGCCGGTTGCAGCAACCATGTTTGCCTTCCTTTTTGGCTTTACCATGCGCGATATTGCGCTGGGCACAATCATGATGAGCCAGATATACATTCTCCTGGCCACCGGTATCAGCGCGATTGTCCTGGCTTGGGCTTGGGTAGCCCATAAAGGTTATTCAGCCGCCGATTTCTGGCGTTCTTTGAGCGCGAATCCGCATTAAGAGATCGCGCTGAGAAACCGGATTACAGGAATCTAGGTCCAAGAGTTCAGCCACATCATCGACTCGTACCACTTGTCCGGAATCATGAAGCCATAAAGAATCGGCGAGAAGTAGATGAACATCGTTACTACCAAGCACAAGTAGCAAATTGCTACGAATGTGCCAGTCCGGATTTCCCCGCCAGCAAGCGAAGTCAGCCAGTCCCAAGAAATCCTCTTGCCGTGTCCAATCATCTGGCCCAGCGCGAGGGAGATCAGCACGATGACAAACGGGATGAAAGCCGTGGCGTAGAAGAAATACATTTGGCGGTCGAACGCAGCCAACCAAGGCAGGAAACCTGCTGCGAATCCAACCAACGGGATGAGGAATGCGCGGTTGCGGCGCACCAGCAGTGACCATAGACCCCACAACACGGCTGGAATGACCAGCCACCAAATGGCAGGCGTGCCAAAGAGATAGAGCATCTCGCGGCAGGTGCCGGCGCCGCTGCACTGCAGATCAGTAGAGGAGTAGTAGAGGATGGGGCGGGCCGCCACGAGCCAAGCCCAAGGCTTTGAATCCCATGGGTGCGAGTGCCCGCTGGAGGTAGTCAGGGAAGCATGAAATTCCAAGACCGAAGAGTGGTAGTAGAACCAACCAGCGAGTGCATCGGGCAGGGCCTGCAGCGGGGATTCTTCAGCAATAGTTCCATCCACCTTGGCATGGCGGAACACGGAGGTTTCGGAGGCAAACCATGCGCGCCAAGTCCATACGTAAATAGCTAGCGGAACCAGCACTAGGGAAGCCAGAGCTGCCGGGGTATCGCGGATGAGCGTGCCCAGTACGTAGCGGCGTACGTGATAGCGGCGTCGCAAAGCAAGATCGCTAAAGACCGAAAGCAGGCCAAAGAACATGATGTAGTACAGGCCAGACCACTTCACGCCAAGGGCTAGGCCGAGGAAGACGCCTGCGATGAAACGCCACCAGCGGAAGCCAAAACGCGGGCCAAAATCGGACGAGCCCATATTGCCCGTGATAAAAGCCGTGTGCAGGCGTAAACGCATCTGGTTATGGTCGCGGGCCAGTGCCCATGCGGCCGCGACGATGAAAAAGACCTGGAAGATATCCAGCATTCCGAACTTTGAAGAAACCAAAAGCACGCCATCGCATACCGCAATCAAGCCGGCCATCGTGGCAACCTGCCAGGAACCAGCGACGCGGCGGGCGAGCGCCATTGTCAGCAGCACGGTACCTACACCAAAAAGCGCTGCCATCAGGCGCCAGCCAAGCGGGCTATAGCCAAAAACAGACTCGGAAACAGCAATGATTTGCTTAGCCAGCGGCGGGTGAACCACCAGGCCATAGCCTGGATTGGACTCGATGCCGCCGATAAAGAGGTTGTCCCAGCTACGCACCATGTCGAAGGCCTGCGGAACGTAATGCTTCTCGTCGAAGACTGGCGTGCCCTGCGAGACGGGGGCGGAGAGCCTGATGAAACGGGTGATGAAAGCTAAAACTGCAATGACGCCGGTGCTGACCCAATCTGCTTTGCCCCAAGCATAGGAGGTAGGAGCAGCAGGGGCGGCGAAGGCATGCTTGCCACGCGGCTTTCCTGCTAGCTTGGCCTGTGGGGTGCCTGCGGGCTGCGAAGAGTCAGTAGCAATAGTCACTTAGATGAGTTTAGGCTACGCGGCGGACCCCTGGGGATTCTGCTTGTGCAAAGGTGTGGAAAGCTAGGGGACATGAATACTTCGTTTCGTCTAGATCCCCTTCCACGCGGAGTAATTGTGGCAGCCACCCCTCTGGGTAATATCGCAGATGCTTCGGCACGACTCATGCAGGCGCTGCAGCATGCCGACATCGTGGCGGCGGAAGATACGCGCCGCGTCCGTAACCTGGCGCAGGCTCTGGGGATCGAAATCCGCGGCAAGGTGGTCTCCAACTTTGATCACAACGAAGAAGGACGCGCAGCCCAACTTGTCGAGGCCGCTCGTTCCGGCACCGTTTTGGTTGTCTCCGACGCGGGTATGCCTCTGGTTTCTGATCCAGGGCACTCCATCGTTGCTGCAGCAGTCGAAGCTGGGGTGCCGGTGACGTGCTTCCCCGGGCCATCTGCGGTGCCCACCGCTTTGGCTCTGTCCGGTCTCGGCGTCGGTCACTTCCTCTTCGACGCCTTTGCTCCACGCAAGGCCGGACCGCGCAAAGCGTGGCTGGAATCGCTGCGCGGTGAAAAGCGCGCCATTGTCTTCTTTGAATCGCCCCACCGTTTGGCGCAGACGCTTGCCGACGCCGCGGCGGTTCTGGGTGAAGACCGCCCCGCTGCCGTGTGTCGCGAACTGACAAAGACCTATGAAGAAGTAAAGCGCGGAAGCTTGGGTGAGTTGGCAAAGTGGGCTGAGGACAATGCTCGCGGTGAAATCACGGTTGTTATCGAGGGTGGGGAAGAGGTCCCCTCATCGCTTGAGGAACTGGTGGATAAGGTCCAGCGCCGTGTGGCAGATGGAGTGCGCGCGAAGGATGCTTGCAAGGAAGTCGCTGCCGGTACTCAGGTGTCTAATCGCGAACTTTATGACGCCTTCTTGAGTGCCCGTGACAGCGAAAAATAGTGTTAAATGCCCAATTGTTGCAGGATTGTTATAGCCAAAAGCTCACGGGAGGATAAAAGACCTGCATATGCTGGTTAATTTTCATTTGCGTGGCTGATTGTAAAGTAAGATTATCCTGCAAAAATGCTGGATTTAGGCGGCTGTACTGCACATATAAGTTTGACGCCTGGCATTAGCCGCCCTCATTCTGGAGTGCATGACTAATCCAGAAACAGATTCGAATACGGCAAAGGGTACGGATCCGGCGTCCAGTGCGGCGCCGGTTTCGTCTGAGGAGTACCAGACCGTTGATGAGAAGCTGGAATCAGCATCTGCGACGAGTCAGCTACAAGACATGCTCGGCAATGAGGACTTCGCTCCCCATGAGATGACCGAGCCTGAAATTGAAATGGCAGCCGATGACAACGCTCCAATCGACTGGACCATCGTCGGCATCGCTGGCGTGCTCATTGCCGCCATCGTTGCATGGGGCTTGGCTGCTCCGACCAACTTTGCGAACTTCGCTAGCGATGCACTGAGCTTCGTTGTTAACGACTTTGGTTGGGCCTACGTCCTCTTCGGCACGATTTTCGTTGTATTTGTTATCTTCATCGCCGCCTCCAAGTTCGGCACCATCCGCTTGGGCCACATCGATGAAGAGCCTGAATTTTCTACGCCCTCTTGGATTGCGATGATGTTCGCGGCCGGCATGGGCATCGGCCTGATGTTCTACGGCGCATCTGAGCCGCTGAACTACTACCTCAACGGAGTTCCTGGCCATGATGCTAAGGAAGTGGGCACGTCGATGGCTACGGCGATGTTCCACTGGACCCTGCACCCATGGGCTGTTTATGCCATCGTTGGTCTCGCAATTGCGTACTCGACCTTCCGTATTGGCCGCAAGCAGCTGCTGAGTCAAGCATTCGTGCCGCTCATCGGCCAGCGCGCTGCCGATGGTTGGGTTGGCAAAATCATTGACATCCTGTCCATTTTTGCAACCGTCTTCGGTACCGCATGTTCCCTGGGTATCGGTGCAACCCAGATCCAGGCTGGTATCCAGGCTTCTGGCCTCATCGACAACCCATCCCAGAAGGTCGTCGTTGGCATCGTCCTCGTGCTGACCCTGGCCTTCCTGCTTTCCGCAATGTCCGGCGTGGGCAAGGGCATTCAGTATGTCTCCAACGCGAACATGGTTATGGCCGCACTGCTTGCCATCTTCGTATTCATCCTTGGCCCAACCGTTTCCATCCTGAACCAGATTCCGGGCTCCATCGGTAGCTACCTGGATGCGTTCACCGAGATGATCTCCCGTACTGCTGAGTCCAACAACGGCGAAGCAGGCGAGTGGCTGTCCACCTGGACCATCTTCTACTGGGCATGGTGGGTCTCTTGGTCCCCATTCGTCGGTATGTTCCTGGCACGCATTTCCCGTGGCCGTTCCGTCCGCGAATTCTGCATCGGCGTCATGCTGATCCCGGCTGGTCTTTCCACCGTGTGGTTCGCCATCTTCGGTGGCACCGCAATCCACATGGAGCAGAAGGGTAACTCCATCACCGGCGAGTCCTCTGAGGTTGAGCTGTTCAACCTGCTGCACAACCTGCCTGGTGGTTTCATCGCCGGCATCATCGCAGTTATCTTGCTGGCAACCTTCTTCATCACCTCCGCTGACTCGGCTTCTACCGTTATGGGCTCGATGTCTCAGAACGGTGCATCCAACGCTAAGCCATGGCTGTCCGCAGCATGGGGCGTTGCCACCGCGGCTGTTGGTCTGACCCTGCTGCTGGCTGATGAGGATTCCCTGTCCAACCTGCAGAACGTCACCATTGTGGCTGCGCTGCCATTCCTGTTCATCGTTGTGGGCCTGATGTGCGCCATCTACAAGGCACTCAGCAACGACGTCATCTACTTGGAATACCGCGAGTCCCAGGCATTCCAGCGCAAGCTTGCCCGCGAGCGCCGTCTGCACCGCGAGTACCAGCGCGCTGAGGAGCTCAAGAAGCGTCGTCAGCGCAAGCGCGCTCAGCACAAGTAAAGCTAAAGCAAGCGATTTAGTCGCTTCCTAAAGCTTCTTTACGCACCCTCCTGCACAATCGTGCAAGAGGGTGCGTTTCTTTATGCGTCTTTATGCGCGCAAATATCCTTGTGCGTGGATCTTTCGCCATTGTCGATGTGCCCCCCTCAACGCGCGCTGTTGACCAAGGCTTCGATAAAGTGGTGGGCATGACTGAGTCGGTAGTAGTAAATGTTGCCTGGCCGTATGCCAACGGCCCCCGCCACATCGGACACGTGGCAGGCTTTGGTGTTCCTTCTGACGTATTCGCACGTTTCCAGCGAATGCGTGGCCGCAACGTTCTCATGGTTTCTGGCACCGATGAGCACGGCACTCCGTTGCTGGTGCAGGCCGACAAAGAAGGCGTGACCGTTCGCGAGCTCGCGGACCGTTATAACCGTCAAATTGTCACCGACCTCGCCGGCTTGGGCCTGTCCTATGACCTGTTTACCCGTACCACCACACGCAACCACTACGCGGTAGTGCAGGAGCTGTTCAAGGGCCTTTATGAAAACGGCTACATGCTCAAGGAAACCACCAAGGGCGCCATCTCGCCGTCGACTGGCCGTACCTTGCCTGACCGCTACATCGAGGGAACTTGCCCAATTTGTGGGGCTGAGGGTGCGCGCGGCGATCAGTGCGATAACTGCGGTAACCAGCTTGACCCAGTAGATCTGATCGACCCAGTTTCCAAGATCAACGGTGAGACCCCGGAGTTCATCGAGACCGAGCACTTCCTCCTCGACCTGCCTTCCGTGAAGGACGCACTGGAGGAGTGGTTGAAGACTCGCGAGGACTGGCGTCCAAACGTCCTGAAGTTCTCCCTGAATTTGCTCGAAGACATGCGTCCGCGCACCATGACCCGCGACATCGACTGGGGCATCCCAATTCCGGTAGAGGGCTGGGAGGAAAACTCCGCAAAGAAGCTCTACGTCTGGTTTGACGCTGTCATCGGTTACTTGTCCTCTTCCATCGAGTGGGCGCATCGCACCGGAAACCCGGATGCATGGAAGGATTTCTGGCAGAACGACAAGGCTCGCCATTACTACTTCCAGGGCAAGGACAACATCACCTTCCACTCGCAGATTTGGCCTGCGCAGCTCCTGGGTTACGCCGGTAAGGGCGCGAAGGGCGGCGAGGTGCACAAGTTTGGTGAGCTGAATCTACCTACCGAGATTGTTTCCTCCGAGTACCTGACGATGTCCGGCTCGAAGTTCTCTTCTTCGAAGGGCGTTGTCATCTACGTCAAGGACTTCTTGGCGGAGTTCGGCCCGGATGCGCTGCGTTACTTCATCTCCGTGGCCGGTCCAGAAAACAATGACACGGACTTTACGTGGGACGAGTTCGTGCGCCGTATCAACAACGAACTGGCCAATGGCTGGGGCAACCTGGTCAACCGCACCGTCTCGATGGCCTACAAGAACTTCGGCGAAGTCCCAGCTCCCGCCGCACTGGAAGAAGCTGACAAGGCCATCCTGCAGCTGGCGGAGGAGACCTTCGAGACTGCCGCAGGCTACCTCGAGCAGTCGAAATTCAAGCAGGCTATTACCGCCGTCATGCACGTCGTTGGTGAGGCGAATGCTTATATTGCAGCGATGGAGCCATGGAAGCTGGCCAAGGATGAGACCCAACGCGAGCGTCTGGCCACCGTCCTGTGGACCGCACTCCAGGTGGTCTCTGACTGCAACGTCATGCTCACCCCGTTCCTGCCGTTTACCGCGCAGAAGGTCCACGAGACCTTGGGCCGCGATGGCATTTGGGCGGCACAGCCTGAGGTACGCGACGTCGTGGATGATATCCCGGTTGAGCTCGTAGGCGTTGGCCTGCCGCCGGAGAATCACCCGTACCCAATCATCACCGGTGATTACACCGCCCAGCTGGCGGCATGGAAGCGCGTAGACGTCGAGCCTGGCACTGAGCTTTCCAAGCCGAAGCCGCTCGTGGCAAAGCTTGACCCAGAGCTCGGTGAGACCGGCCCTGAGTGGGCACCCGTCCAGAAATAGGATGGTGGCTCGTCGAAGCATCGCGGCCGCTCTCGCTTTTGCGGTCGTTACCTTAACTGCGCTGAACCTGCGCGCCGGAATCGCCTCCGTGGCGCCGGTGCTGGGCGATATCAGCGCAGCTTTTGGCGTTGGCCCTGCCATCGCCGGGACCCTGACAGCCCTTCCTGGTCTGTGTTTCGCACTGATGGGCTGGGCCGCCGTTCCTATCGCGCGGCGTTGTGGCCTGACCACGACTCTTCTCGGCGGCGCAGCGGCACTCGTGGTGGGGCTTGCCGTGCGCCCATGGGTAAGTAGTTTCGCACCCTTCGTTGCGCTCACGCTGCTCGTAGTCGGCGGCATCGCTGTCACCAACATCTTGTTGCCTGCATGGATCAAGACCTACGGAACTGCGCGCACCGTGGTGGCGTTGATGACGACTTACACCACCGTGCTTGGCGTATCGAGTGCCCTTGGTCCAATGTCTACCCACCTGGGTGGCTGGCGGATGTCGTTGTTTGCGTGGGCAATCCCCGTCGCCCTGCAGGTAGTGGGGTGGCTGATTGCCTGTAAGCACACCGGCGTCGATCCAGTGCAAAGCCCGGATACCGCGGCGATTCCGATGCGCCGTTCGCGTACCGCTGTTGCACTTCTTTTCTTCTTTGGCCTGCAATCCACCATGGCTTATGCACAGATGGGGTGGCTGCCCACGATGCTTGAAAGCCGTGGGGTCTCCGCCTCCCGGGCCAGCCTGGCGCTCGCGCTCATCGGCGCCATCAACGTCGTCGGCGGGCTCATCATGCCGATTCTCATTGAGCGGCTGCGAGATCTCCGTCCCGTTCCACTGGTTTTGTCGGCTGCTACCTTGGCCGGCTGGCTGGGTGTGCTCGTCAACGCGAGCGCAGCGCCGCTTACCTGGGCCACTCTGATGGGCATCGGCGGAATGTGCTTCCCGCTGGCCCTCGCCCTGATTGCCGCGCGCACCCGGCAGCCGGAGGTAACAGCACGCCTTTCCGGCTTCGTGCAGCCGGGTGGCTATATTCTGGCTGGCGTATTCCCGTTCCTCTTCGGCGTTCTCGCGCAAGCAACCGGCGGCTGGGAGGTTCCGTTGGGTGTGCTCATCACACTTACCCTAGCGATGTCGGTGGCAGGCGTTGCCGCCGCCCGCTCGGTCTACATCGACGACGAGCTCCTGTCGAAGTGACGTTGCAGGTGCACTAGGCCCAGACGCACTCCGTCCTTGGTGTGGATATTGGGCATGCGGCCGGTCTCTTCGAAGTGGAACTTCTTGTGCAGGCCGATGGAGGCTTCGTTGGTATCGACGATGTAGGTGATCATCGTCTGCACGTAGTCGTTGTCCTTGGCATCGTCGACCACGGCGCACATGAGCTCGTTGCCCACGCCCTTGCCGCGCGCCGAAGGAGCGACGTAGACGGAGTTTTCTACGGTGCCGTAGTAGATGGCTGGCGTTACGAATTGGAAATAGGCAGCCCAACCGATGATCTCATCGTCTTCTACGGCAACGAAGACGGGGTAGCCGTCCTTTTCCATTTGTTCGAGCCACTCGGCACGATCCTCGACGGATTCTTGCCAGGTGACCAAGTTGGCCGCCGGGGTAGCGGCGGAGGCGGCGTTGTAGATGGAGGCGATTGCGGCGGCGTCGGCAGGCGCGGCGGGACGTACGTGCATAGGTGTCAGGGATCCTTAAACAATAAGAAGCTGCGGGGCTAAACGAGCAGCTGCAAATGGGCGAGATTTAGCCAGTGTCCCCTCTTGTAGGACACCTCTTTGAACGTTCCTACATTGGCAAAACCGAACTTCTCATGCAACTTGATGGATGCGACGTTGGTGTCCACACCTTGGCCTTGGGCTGCCGGATCTAAAAAAGGTGGTTTCGCATGCGTTCCAGATTACAATTGCGTCCATGTCTAAAAAGAAGCCACGCCCAGTCCCTGTTCCAGCAGAAGGCTTGTCACAGCTTGTCGACGCCCATACACACCTAGCCTCCTGCAAGGACCCAGCCGCCGACATCGTGTCCCGCGCTGGTGCTGCAGGGGTGTCGCGCATGGTAACGGTAGGCGATGGCTTGGAAGAAGCCGAGCAGGCGTTGCAGGCCGCGCACGAATTTTCCAATGTGTGGGCAGCGTGCGCCATCCATCCCACCAAGGCGCAGGAATTGGACGAGCAGGCACGTACGCGCCTGGCGCAGATGGCTGCGGACCCACGCTGCGTGGCAATCGGGGAGACCGGCCTCGATACCTATTGGATTAAGCATGAGCCGGAATCCACCGCACCACTTGAGGTACAAGAAGAGGCGCTGCGCTGGCACATGGATCTGGCCAAGGAAACCGGTAAGGTCCTGATGATTCACAACCGCGAGGCGGACGCGGACCTGTTGCGGGTGCTTGGCGACGCCGAGAATGTCATGTTGCACTGTTTCTCCTCGCCGTTTGATGTGGCGAAGGAAGCACTCGAGCGCGGCTGGGTGTTGTCTTTTGCCGGCAACGTGACCTTTAAACGCAACGAAGAGATGCGCGCGGCGGCAGCCGCCGCGCCGGCAGGCCAGCTGCTGGTGGAAACTGACGCTCCGTATATGACCCCGGAGCCATTCCGCGGCGCACGCAACGAGCCGACCTTCATCGGGCATACGTATAACTGCATAGCTGACGCGCGAGGCATGCGTGTCGAGGAGCTGATCGAAGAGGTTAACCAGACGTTCACTTCGATATTTGGCCTCTCCTAGGCTAGATTTAAGCATTCATGCTCACATCTGTGACGATATTCACATTCGGAGTTTTGCCTGCTCAGCGGTGGTGGACGTGCCGAATGTGAAAGCAGTGCTGGAAGTGGTGTAGGTAGAAAAATCGTTTTCGACTACATCCTGCTGTTATCGTATCGTTATTCAAAGATTTGCTCTGCTTCCCCCCGTTTTCGATGAGAGAGTTTCATGAACCAGATTAAGCGCATCAATTCTTCCCGTTCCCTGCCTCTGCGCCTTGCCACCGGTGGTGTGCTCGGTACTTTGGCAGTGGGCGGAGTCGTCGCTGTTTCTGCGCAGAAGGACATCACCGTTGACGTCAACGGTGACAAGGTCGAGCTGGCCACCTTCGCGGGCAACGTCGATGAGGCGCTGCAGGCTGCGGGCGTTA
This sequence comes from Corynebacterium sp. HMSC06D04, assembly GCF_001807315.1. NCBI lineage: Bacteria > Bacillati > Actinomycetota > Actinomycetes > Mycobacteriales > Corynebacteriaceae > Corynebacterium > Corynebacterium sp. HMSC06D04. The sequence continues at coordinate 63,642 of NZ_KV788540.1, read as the reverse complement.
ACGTCGGCGGCGAGGATCTCGTGTACCCGGCTCCTTCTGAAGAGGTTGCCGACGGTGACAACATCACCGTGCGCACCTCTAAGCCTGTTGCCGTTACTATCGACGGCGTCGAAAAGCAGCTTTCTTCCACCGATCTCACCGTTTCTGATCTTTTGGGTGATTTAGACGGCGTAAAGCCCGGTGCTTCTGTTACCTCCGGTGACAAGAAGGTGGAAAAGGATGACGCTCTGGAAGATGGTATGGAGTTGGAGGTTACGTCGCCGAAGATCGTCAAGATCAACGACGGCGGCAAGATTACCTACACCAACATTGCTGCTAAGACCGTCAAGGACGTCATCGAGGAGCGCGGCATTGGCGTGGATGAAGATGACCGCGTCTTCCCAGCCATGGACACCCCGGTGACCAACGGCATGTCCATCAAGGTTGATCAAGTTTCTACCACCTTCTACGACGCCACCGAAGAGTTCGAGGCAGAGCCAAACTACGTCGATGACCCAGAGCTCGAAGAGGGCACCGAGGAAATCCGCGAGGAAGCCGTCAAGGGTGAGCGTAAGGTCACCCGCAAGCTGGTGATGAAGGATGGTGCTAAGGAATCCGAGGACGTAGTCAAGGAAAAGGTCGTTACCGAGCCGGTCGCTGCCACCATCGCCCGCGGCACCAAGAAACCTGAGGCTGGCGGTGCGGCTGCACCTGCCGTAGCCGATGGCTCCGTCTGGGACTCCATCGCACAGTGTGAGGCAACTGGTAACTGGTCCATCAACACTGGTAACGGCTTCTCCGGCGGCCTGCAGTTCACCCCGTCCACCTGGGCTGGCTTCGGCGGCACCGCATATGCGCCGGAAGCATGGCAGGCAACCCGTGAGCAGCAGATCGCTGTGGCCGAGAAGGTTCAGGCCGCACAGGGCTGGGGCGCATGGCCTGCTTGTACCGCGAAGCTGGGGCTGCGCTAAGCATGTAGCCCTTTAGGTGCTAATTCGCGCCCCGTTCAAAGCCCGCGGAAGCGGGCTTTCTTTGTATCCGGAAAACCTCGACTACTCTAAATTGCATGACTGAACCCAAACTGCTCGGGCCCGTGGAAATCCGCCAATTGGCCGAGAAGCTGGACGTGACCCCGACGAAGAAGCTGGGACAGAACTTCCTGCACGATCCCAACACCATCCGCCGCATCGTTAGTGCGGCGCAGTTGCAGCGGGAAGACCGCGTCGTTGAGGTAGGCCCCGGCCTGGGATCTCTGACTTTGGGCCTGCTTGAGGCAGTCGATGACCTTACGGCGATAGAAATTGATCCACGCCTTGCAGCGCAGCTGCCGGATACCATCGCGCAGCGCGCACCGGAGCAAGCAGGCAACCTGCGGCTCGTGGAAAAAGATGCGCTGCGTATTACGGCAGGCGAGTTGGGCGAGCCGACTGCGCTGGTGGCAAATCTGCCGTACAACGTCGCGGTGCCGGTTCTTTTGCACATTCTGGAACTTTATCCCTCCATCCGCCGCGTACTCGTCATGGTTCAGCTTGAGGTGGCAGAGCGTCTCGCCGCCAAGCCTGGCAGCAAGGTCTATGGCGTTCCTTCGGTGAAGGCTTCCTTCTACGGCAACGTCCGGCAGGCCGGAACCATCGGCAAGAACGTCTTTTGGCCGGCGCCGAACATCGAGTCTGGCCTAGTGCGCATCGACTGCTTCGAGAATGCGCCGTGGCCTATCAACGATGAGACGCGCAAGGCGGTTTTCCCACTTGTCGACGCCGCCTTTGCACAGCGCCGCAAGACCCTGCGCGCGGCACTCTCTGGTCACTTCGGCGGCGGCCCTGCCGCGGAAGAGGCTCTAGTGGCAGCCGGCATCGACCCGCGCCAGCGTGGTGAGAAGCTGGCCACCGAAGACTTTGTCCGATTGGCAGGTGTGAATTGTTAATTCGTGCTCGCGCCCATGCGAAGGTCAACCTGCACTTAGGAGTCGAGGCAGCGCGTCCCGACGGCTTCCATGAACTCGCCACCGTCTTTCAATCGCTGAATATTTCTGATGTGGTTAGCCTCGAAACGCTTGAGGATAGCACTCCTGCAGCGATGACCACGGGCCCAGTCGTGCAGGAACTGCGCGCGAGCGGTACCTATGCCGCAGGCGTGCCGGAAAATGACAAGAATTTAGCATGGCGAGCCGTCGAAGCGGTAGCGGATGCAGTACGCGGCGAGCGCGAGCTTGCCTTGCCCAAGGTCAGGTTGCAGCTAGAAAAGGGGATTCCCGCCGCCGGCGGCATGGCGGGCGGTTCTGCGGATGCGGCCGCGGCATTGCGCCTGGCCGCTCACGCATTTGCTGACTTCGGCGCTGTAAGTGAAGAAGAACTTCTAACACTGGCAGCGCGCCTAGGCTCTGATGTGCCCTTCACGCTAATCGGCGGCACGGCGTTGGGCACGGGTCGCGGCGAGAAGTTGGCGCCGATGCTTAGCCGCGGAACGTATACGTGGGCCATCATTACCAATGCGGAAGGGCTGTCCACTCCGGCCGTCTTTGCCAAGATTGATGAGCTTCGCGCAGCGGGGAAGGGCAGCCACCCCACCATGGACACTTCTGCGGTGGCGCAGGCGCTGATGAGCGGGCGTCCCGAGGCTCTCGCAAAGGTGCTGCGCAATGACCTGCAAGCGGCAACTCTTTCTTTGCGCCCAGACCTACGCAAGATTCTGGACACTGGAATGGCCGCCGGTGCACTGACTGGAATCGTCTCTGGCTCTGGTCCTACCTGTGCCTTCCTGTGCGAGGACGAGGAGACCGCTGGTGAAGTCGTGGCCCAAGTGATGTTCGATAACAAGGGCACCCGTGGCATTGTGACCACCTCGCCGGCACCAGGAATCGAAGTAATTTAGGGTGTTATTAAAAAGTAAAAGCTGCAGTAGGGCAAAGTCCCCTCACTGCAGCTTTTGTTTATCTAGAGCACAGCCATCTCGGTTGGCTTGATGTCCAGCTTGAAGCGGTTTACTTCCTTGCCCTCGAAGAGGTCGATGACAACGAGTTCCTTCTTGTTGGCATCGGTGACGAATGCGTAGCCGTCTTCCGCCTTGAGGATCGGTCCAGGCAGCTGCCATTCTTCGTTCTCGCGCCACTCGGAGATGGCGTCGATCTTCTTGGTAATCTCGCCGGTCTCTGGGTCGATGACGTTGAGCTTGCCGTCGTAAGTCAGCACGAGGGCCTCTCCTAGCGGGCCGCGGGCCAGGGAACGGAACCAGTAGGAGGAACCGAGGTCAACCTTTTTGGCGGAGTAGTCCTTGGTGTTGATGAGGGAGACAGAGGTTGGGCGCTCGAACTCGGCGTCCTTTTCGGTCTTGTTGTCAGCCAAGATGACGTCGGATTCCTCAGAGCCGGCGGAGTTGCCGGAGCGCTGGTAGCCGTCTTTGCCCGCGTAGGCGGAAACGTCGATCTTGTGGAACTCCTTGCCGTCGAAGACAACTGGGCCGTCCTCGCAGCCGAAGAAGAGCTTGCCGTTTCCGGCGGTAGCCTCACCGTGAACGCCTGGGCACTTGGTGGTCTCGGTCAGGACCTTGCCGTCTTTGGATAGATGCTGGATGGTGTGGCGCTCGTCCTCGGTGCCCTTGGTCATGACGACGGAGCCGTCCTTGAGCGGAACGGCAACACCGTGATGTGCTGCGCCGGATTCGAAGGTCTTGACGTCTTTCGGGTCGCCAGCCTGGTCGGTTGGGAAGACCTGTGCGGTGCCTTCGCCGTCAGAGAAGAGAGCGGTGAAGCCGTCGTGGTGGACCACATGGCCGGCGTGCGGCGCCTCGATCTCGGCGTCGGAAAGCTTAGGCTCGGCGGTGTAGTAGTGGTTGTGATCGCCGTGCGGCTTGGTGATGAGGCCGGAGTCGAAGCTAAGGAACTTATCGCCTTTGGTGACCATGACGTGGCGGTTATCGCCAGCGTTGGACAGGCGCAGGAATGCAGGAATTTCCTCTTCCTCGATGACCTTGCCGGTTTTGGCGTCGTAGGTCTTCAAGCCGCCTTCGTGGGAGATGACCACGCGATTGGGTAACTGAGCAACTTCGGTCTCGCCCTCGCCGGCCTCCATTCCATCGTGTTCATGATGGTGGCCTTCATGATCGTGCTCGTGATCGTGGCCCTCGTGATCGTGGCCCTCGTGTTCGTGCGACTCAGTCGCGGCATCGTTGGCCGGGGCCTGCTCATCAGCGGGCTTGGAGCAGGAAGTGACAAGGAGTGTTGTTGCGGAGACAGCGGCAAGGATAGATAGCGCAGATTTCTTCATACCCGTTTAGACTATTTAGAGTAATTTTCATTTGCAATAGTCTGAGGTGGTGAGGGGGGTAACTGCGCGCTAGGCACTAAGATGGTTAAACGTTATGGCGAACCTTATTAACCTGGAAAAAGTTTCCAAATCTTTCGGTCTGCAGACGCTGCTCAACGGGGTGTCGTTGGGTGTTCAAAGCAGGGACCGCATCGGAATCGTTGGCGTGAATGGCGGCGGCAAGACCACGCTGCTGGAGGTGCTCACCGGTATCGAGCCACCGGACGAGGGGCGTGTGTCCCACAATTCTGACCTGCGCATGGCCGTGGTGACCCAGCGCTTTGAGCTTGATTATGCCCTGACTATCGCCCAGGTCATCATCGAACCGCTCAGCCTCGAGACCTTCGAATGGGCCTCGAATGCCAAGGTGCGCGACGTTTTGGGCGGCCTCGGAATCGTGGAACTGGGCCTAGATACGCCGGTAGGTTCTCTGTCTGGTGGCGAGCGCCGCCGCGTTAACCTGGCCGCTGCATTGGTCCAGGAGCTTGACTTGATCGTGCTCGACGAACCGACCAACCACCTGGACGTGGAAGGAGTGCAGTGGCTGGCACAGCATCTCCTGGCGCGCAAGATCGCAGCTGTCGTAGTCACCCACGACCGCTGGTTCCTCGATACCGTGGCAACCACCACGTGGGAGGTGCACGACGGCGTGGTCGATCCTTATGAGGGCGGATACAACGACTGGATTTATGCCCGCGCCGAGCGTGCCCGTCAGGCCGATGCGATGGAGCAGCGCCGCCAGAACCTGGCGCGTAAGGAGCTAGCATGGCTGCGCCGCGGCGCGCCGGCGCGTACCTCGAAGCCGCGCTACCGCGTGGAAGCGGCAGAGGCACTTATCGCTGATGTCCCAGCACCGCGCAACAAGGTTGAGCTCATGGCCTTTTCCAAGCAGCGCCAAGGTCGCGTGGTCATTGAACTTGAGGATGCCACGATTGCGACGCCGGATGGCCGCGAACTCGTTGACCACCTCACGTGGCGCTTGGCCCCGGGTGAGCGCATCGGACTGGTCGGCGTGAACGGTTCAGGCAAGACCACGCTGCTGCGCGCCCTGGCTGGCGAACATCCACTCGCCGCGGGCAAGCGCATTGAGGGGCAGACGGTACGTCTGGGCTGGTTGCGCCAGGAACTCGATGACCTTGATCCGCAGCGCCGGCTAATCGACGCCGTGGAGGACGTGGCCACCTACGTCCAACTGGGCAAGAAAGAATTGTCTGCCTCGCAGCTTGCAGAACGCCTGGGCTTTTCCGCTAAGCGCCAGCGCACCCCGGTGGGGGACTTGTCCGGTGGTGAGCGTCGCCGCCTCCAGCTAACGCGCGTGTTGATGGCAGAACCAAACGTGCTGCTGCTCGACGAGCCAACTAACGACCTCGACATCGACACTCTCCAGGAACTGGAGTCCTTGCTCGATTCTTGGCCGGGCACGATGGTGGTCATCTCACACGACCGCTACCTCATTGAGCGCATTGCGGATAATACCTATGCGCTTTTTGGCGACGGAAAACTCACCAACTTGCCAGGCGGCATTGACGAATACCTGCGCCGCCGCGCCGCCCTCGACGCGGCTCAGCCCGCAGGCGTGGTCAACCTCGGCGAAAGCGCGAAACAGGATTCTGCTCCCGACGGCAGCGGCAATGGCGCAGGAAACGCCAAGAAGGAATCTACCAAGCGCCTGTCCTCCCAAGAGGAACGCGAGTTGACCAAGAAGATGAATGCCTTGGAGCGCAAAATGGGCAAGCTCGACGAGCAAGCCACCAAGCTCAACGCCGAGATGGCCGAGGTGGCAGGCGCGGGCGACATCGACACCGCGAAGCTAACCGAGTTAGACAGCAAGCTGAAGGAAGTAACCTCTCAGCGCGAGGAGCTTGAGATGGAGTGGCTAGAGCTTGGCGAGAAGCTCGAAGGCTAAGAATGCGTAGATAACAATGCTATTGCGATCTCGCTTTCAGCACTGCCTAATACTATTCAGCTCGCCCCAGTGTGTGGCACGGTGGAGGATATGAAACTGACGCGCCGTATTCTCCCCGTTTCCATCGCCCTTACTCTCGCAGCCGGCAGCTTGGCTCCTGCACACGCTCAGCTTCCGGATTTCTCCTCCCAGCTACCTGCGGGCATCCCGGCAGATGTCACCGCTGGCAGCTCCCAGTTCATTCCAGCTGGCGTCCCACAGGTCGAACTGCCACCGCAGGCTTATGACCTTGCAAAGCAGTACAACATTCAGCTTCCGCCGTTTGTCAAGCAGCCAGCTCCGGAGGTAGCTCACCACCTCGTCGGCGCCACCACTGAGCACCTGCGCAAGCAGGGCCACGTTGAGGATCCGAACGCTCGCAACATCGCTCAGGAATGGGCTGACCAGGGCGCGGCTGGTGCTCTTACCTACCGCAGTAACGTCGGTGACGGCCGCACTCACTTGAACGAAGGCAGCGGCAACGTCTACCGCCTGACCATTCAGGAAGCTCACGACCGCCTCAACTGGCTCAACCGTGACGTTCCAGTTACCCCAGCACCGGGCAAGCACTTCGGCGTAGCCACCAGCTTTGACGGCAACTTTGTCTACCTCGCCGAGTACTTTTTCAACTAGCTAATGCGGCCGGCTCTACGCCTAATAGCGTGGCGCTCGAATCAACGAAATTGGTGCTCGCGCGCAGATCTACAGAGCAGCTAAAGAAACCCACGTTTCGGGTACCGGCTGCGTCCTCCATAGTCACGCTGCCGGTGCCTGCATAGTGGACGATTCCGTCCTTTAAGATACGGTCGGTGACCATGTCAGGCGCGCCGGGAAAGTTCACTGTCTCGGGGCGGGCGGCAAGGTCTTGCACGGTGGCCTCACAGACCTGAGCCGCACGGTTGATATTGATCCATCCGTAGTACTTCGAAATTGAGCGGGTCATCGACAACGCAGTCACCGCGACTGCTCCCACCACAAGAAGAGCGACGCCGAGTTTTTGACGGCGTCGCCTAGCGCTTAGTTCCTTCGCCAGCGAACTCATGAAGCCTCCACTAGGGCAGCGGGGGCAATGCCAGAGACTTCGGCGCGGCTCGTGACAAAGCTATGGGTACGGAAACTCACCAAGCAGTCATAGGTGCCTTCATCCTCAACGCCCTCATCGTTGATGAAGATGACCTCACCGTGGGCGGTATAAACACGCATGGGCGCGCTGATCTTTGAATCCGTTTCCGGGATGGTCTCAGTAAGGAACATTGCGCGCTCCGGAATCTTGGCCTGCTTGAGCACCTCGCGCTCACACAGCGGGCGTGCTGCGTGATAATCGGCCCAGTTGCGGGCAGCCTCTCTGCCAAGGATCGTACCTACGCACAAAATCAGTCCGCAGACGACGATAAAACCCCGAGTGCAATCCATCGGCGAAGCCTCCGGCGCCACAGCGCGCGGCCTTCGTCCAAAGAGATTTGCGTAGTTACAGGAGGGTAGGGGCCTTTCTAAAGAGGATTCTTACACAATATAGTATTTGGCTACTGTTGCCGAAGGCGATCTGGGTGGCGCGTGCTGTGCTCGTTGGTGAAACCCCCAATCATGCCGCTGTGCTGCATCGTGGCGGACGAAAATACACATACGTACGATGGGGCTCATGATTTTGATTAACGTAAAATTCCACGTAAAGCCTGAATACGCAGAAACCTTCCTCGAGGAGATCGACTGGTACACCCAGGCTTGTAATGCGGAGCCGGGTTGCCTGAACTTTGATTGGTACCGTGATCCGGAGGACCGTCAGCGCTTCCTCCTCTTTGAGGCTTATGCCGATGGCAAGGACGTCGAGCACGTCGAGGGCGAGCACTTCAAGCGCTCCTGCGAGGAGTTCCCGAAGTACCTGCTTGAGACCCCAGAAATCATCAACGTCCACATCGACGGCAAGACTGAGTGGGACCGCATGGCCGAATACAAGGTCGAGTCCTAAGGCACTGGCTTAAAAGTAATCTGCCTCCCTGCACCGTGTATACAACCACGCAGCGCAGGGAGGCGGACTTTTTTATTTGGGCAATCTAGGCCGCGACGCTAAGAAGGATAATCAATAGGGCCGCAGGTACTAAGAGCCCAGCGAGGATAAACCAGGAATTTTTCTGCCCAAAGTTGAATTGGGAAGAACCGCTGGGAAGGGGCACCATCGCGCGGGTATCTGTGGGGTCGTAGTAGAACAATCCGTAACGAAGCTTGCCCGCTGTAGAGGAGTCAGGAAATTGTTCATCCAGCTTTTTATTTATGCTATTCAACCTGAACACGAGCCAGACGCAAACCACAAGGATGGCAACGACTAAGCAGGGGAAAATTAGCGGTCTAGGGCCGCTGAGAAAGATTCCAGTGAGCGCGAACGCCGTGCAGATCGCCGTTAGGGCGAAGAACCAAAAGCTTAACGTGGGAAGGATAGCAGCGGAGTGAGCACGGCTACGCTCGATATCAACCGCAGAAGCCTGCGAATAGCTGCTTGTGGTTGTCTTGGTGCTTTGTTGCGTTATTCCGATAGTTACTGCTGATGTAATCGTGAGAACGAGAGGTACAAGTAACGCAAAACCAATTGCATTTCGATAGGTCTTTGGCATCCATGCATCAGGTTCGCCTCGACCATTGAAATGCTTGGGTAGCGGGTCTGGGAGGCTGTCCCAGCCGAGAATTACAACTATTGCGGCGACTAGCGCAAGCGCTGCCGTGGCGGCCAACCAAATCCATTCCTTGCGTAGAGCTGTCAACAGGAAGTTCCTCGTGTGTTCAGTTTCCTACATAAATCCAAAAACATGATAACGAAGATATCGGCTCAAGCGTTAGACAAACGAAAAGGCGGACAGTCCGTTGTAAGGGACCGTCCGCCTTTTGCGTTCTAGGAGCTTTGGCTAAAGAACTACTAGATCTGGCACTTGGAATCCAAGTTCTTGTCGTAGTTGGAGTACTGCAACAAGGCGTAGTGGAACGCCAGGGCGTATTCCGAGGCGCCTTCCGGAAGCGGGTGAATGCCGTCGGAATAGAGCAAGTTCGGGTTGTTCTGTGCGTGGGTGCACCAGTCAGCGAGGTAGACGTTGTCGTACTTTTTCGCAGCGTCGATGACGTCGCTTTGAGACTGTGCCATCCATTCGCGGTCGCCGTAAGGAACGGCCATCACGATGGTGTGGTCTGGGCCGATGAGGTCAACGACTTCCTGAATCTGGTCGGGGAATGCCGGGCCATTGGTGCCGAAGCCAAGGAAGACCGTGGAGCGCAGGTCGCCGGCTGCCTTCAGCTGCTCGATGATTGGTGGGGCAGCGCTGTAGTGGCGGGAGACCTCAGCGTCGATGTAGATGCCTGGGTAGCGCTGCTGCAGTGCCTCGGAGGCAGCCAACATCACCGAGTCACCGATGGCGGTAATTTCATTGCCGGTTGGCATCGGGCGACGCGTCTTTTCCGTCTGCGTGCTTGGTGCGGCAGCAGGCGCTGGGCCGCCGTTTTGCGTGGACTTATTCTGCTTCTGCAGTTGCTCGAGCTGCTGCTCCAGCTCAGACTTATCGCTGGAGGTCGCCAGCGCATAGCCCACGCCCACTAGGGAAGCGACGACGATCAACGGCACGAGCGGCCAAAAGGCCTTGGCAAATCCGTCCTTCATCTCGGACATGGATGGGCGGGCCGCCCAGTAGCCAGTCCACGTCTTCTTGTAACCGCCGCGGCGGAAAGGATTCTCCACGAACTGGTAGGAAAGCTCTGCCAGCAAGAAAGAGATCGGTACCGCGACAAGGCCCAGAATCCACGGCTTGTCGGAGGAGTGGTTTCCGTCGAAAATCGCGCGCAAAATCATCACGACCGGCCAGTGCCACAGGTACAGCGAGAAGGAGCGTTGGCCGAGCCAACGCATGACGGCGGTGCTGAAGATCCACTTGAGCGGACCGAACTCACGGATAACGCCCCAGATCATCAGTGCGCCGAGAACGCTGGTGAGGATGAGGCCGCCGCGGTAGGTGAACTCAGCATCGTCCGGCATGAGGAACAGCTGCGCGATGTAGCCGGCCAAGGCGAAGGTGCCGATGACACCGGCCATTACCTGCTCAGACTTGCCAGGGCTTGGCCAAGAATCTGCCTTCGGGTGGGACTTGGTGCTGGTAACAATCAGGGACAGAATAGCACCGATGAGCAGGCCGAAGGCGTGGGTATCGGTGCCGTAGTAGACGCGAGTTGGGTCTTGGCCCGGGGCGTAAATCAGCCACATTGCTACGCCGGAGGCGATAGCTAGCAGCAGCGAGATTGCGATTGGTAGACGGCGCGGCTGTCGGCGGGAGATGGCAAAGATACCAAAGATAAGCAGCGGCCAGATGACGTAGAACTGCTCTTCTACGGCCAAGGACCAGTAGTGGGCAAAGACCTGGATCTCATTGTCCGCGAAGTAGGACTGGGAGGTGGCAATCTGCGTCCAGTTGTTGACGAAGAAGAACGTGCCCAGGAACTGCTCACGGATACCGACTGCGATATCGCCGCCGATGAGAGCAACGATCGCCGTGCAGATAATCAAAACGGTCAGCGCTGCGGGCAGGATGCGGCGGAATCGACGTACCCAGAAGTCCTTCAGGCTGATTCGACCGCTCACACGGAACTCACGCACCAGCAGGGAGGTGATGAGGAAGCCGGAGAGGACAAAGAACATGTCCACGCCAAGGTAACCACCAGGCAGCACGTCGCCGAAGAAGTGGTAGATAACCACAGCAAGAACGGCCAAGCCGCGCAGACCATCAAGGCCCTTAACCTGGCGCAGGCGTGCGCGCTTGGTGCGTTTTACTTCCTTGCTATCGTGCGGCGTCTTCAACGCTTCCGGTTCGTGCGGGAAGTGGTCCACCATCACCGGCTTTGCCGGTTTGGAGTCTTGCTTTGGCTGCGATGCTTTCTGCGGCGGCTGCACGTAGGAGGTCTTCTTTGGAGCCTCGCTTGCCGACGCCGTGGAAGCACCAGCCTCGCTTGCCGACGCCGTGGAAGCACCAGCCGCGCCTGCTGCCGCACCAGCCACAGCACCAGCGGCGGCTGTCTTAGCAGTTGCCGAACCCTTGCCAGCATCGTCGTGCTGATCAGAGTTTCTGCGCGCCTCGCGTGATGGCTTCGGCGCCTTCATCTGCTGCGGGGTAGGAGTGCCAACCGGCTGGGAACGGCGTGCGAGCGCACGTTTGATTTCTTGATCGGCCGCTGGTGCCTTCGCCGACGGAGACTTTGCTGCGGAAGCACCTGCTGCGCCTGCGGCACCAGCTGCGCCTGCCGCTGCAGCAGCGCCAGCAGCGCGACCAGCACCGCCAGCGCCGTCAGTGTTCTTTTTCGGTTGAGACGGCTGCGGCTTCTTGCCCGACTTCCGCTCGGTCTGTGGTGCAGACTTAGCAGCAGGCTTAGGCTTTTCGGCTGGCTTCTCAGCAGACTTAGCCTGCGGTGCCGACGGCTTCGACTGAATTGGTTTCTGAACAGAAGCTTTCGGAGCTGGCTGAGCCTGCGGCTGGGGCTTTTGCTGTGCAGATTTCTGTGCAGGCTGCTGAGGCTTATTGCTTGGTTGAGCCTTGGCGCCTGGCTGAGCATTCTTGGCAGGCAGAGACTTCGGGTTTATCGGCTTTTGAGTAGGAGTCTTTTGGGGTTGGTTGGCCTGCTTTTGTGCCGGTTTCTGTTGCTGCGCAGTTTGTGGCTTCTGCTGTTGAGTGGGTTGGGGCATCTGCTGCGCAGGCTGCTGAGGCTTATTGCTTGGTTGAGCCTTGGCGCCTGGCTGAGCATTCTTGGCAGGCAGAGACTTCGGGTTTATCGGCTTTTGAGTAGGAGTCTTTTGGGGTTGGTTGGCCTGCTTTTGTGCCGGTTTCTGTTGCTGCGCAGTTTGTGGCTTCTGCTGTTGAGCGGGCTGAGGCTTCGCAGCGGCAGTTTTCTGCTGGGGAGCTTGAGAAGTTTTTGGTTTCTGTTGCTGGGCAGGCTGAGACTTCTGAGGTGCTTGCTTTGGGGGCTGCGTCGGCTGTGCCTTTTGTGCAAACTGCTTTGGTTTTTCTGCAGCAGGCTTGTTGGCCTTCGCATCCTTGGATGAGGAGGCTGCGGAATCTGCAGAATTCTTAGGTGCAGAGTTCTTCGGCGCTACGCCCTTGGGGGCGGCAGGAGATTGCTTTGCCTCGGTCTTCTGTTGGGAAGCTGATGCTGGCTTGTTTGCAGCGCCCTTTTCCTGAGGTGGGTAGACCAGACGAGCATTCTTGGTGTTCTTCGGAGCTGGCTTTGCTGGAGCCTTGGAATCAGTCTGCTTCTTCTGAGGATCTGGCTGCGGCTTAGATTCAGCAGAACCTTGCTTAGGGGCTGGTGCACTTGGCTTCGGTACCGTATTGCCTGGCTTGGTATTGGAAGTGTCAGGCTTGCCCGATGCTGCGGCCGGCTTGTTTTGTGCGGCCGGCTTGTTAGGGGCAGCGGCAGGCTTAGAGTTCTCCGGCTTCTTAGGGGCAGAAGTCGACTTCTTTTGCTCAGGCTGCTTCTGTTCGGACTGCTTCTGCTGTGCTGGCTTAGAGGAGTTTGCCTTGGCAGACTTAGCCTGGGAAGGCATGTTCGCAGACTTGTCCTGCGAACCCTTGACTTGTGGCTCTGCCTTCTTTGGATCGTTGTTGTGATCCTTGTTATCCGCCACTGGTTGATATACCGGTTTCTGCGGGGCCTCCTGAGCCTGTTGCGCTGGTCGGCCGAGGAGGGACCTCAAAAACTGTTTCAAAACATTCTCCAGGGAAATAGTGGCTAGCAACTGGGTTATTCTAGCCCGCGTCGGTAAAAGAATTCTAAAAAATGGGGAGGAGTACTCACCCTTATTTGGGCAACCTAACTTGTGCCTAAATTGCTGGTAGCAGACTCCGCGAACAGCTTGCGCAGAACTGTGGACACACCGTTGTCTGCATTGGACGGGGCGATAATATCTGCGATCTCCTTCAACTGTGGATGCGCGTTTTCCATTGCTACCGCTAGGCCCGCGGCACGCAAAAGCTCGTAGTCGTTTAAGAAGTCACCGAAGGCGGCGGTCTCGGAAAGCGCGACGTCGCTAAGCTTGGCCATAGCAGTCAAAGCCTTGCCCTTGTCGACGCCGTCTGCCATGACATCGAGCCAGACCTTGCCGGAGATGGCCACGGTGTGTTCCGGCACGACCTTGCGGACCGTAGGGGCGAGGTTGGCCTCTGAGCCGTCCTTACAGTAGGCCGCAATTTTAATGACGTTATCGAGCGGCACCTCATCGAGGGACTCCACCCACTTAAACGCACTGTAATACTTGGTGATTTCCTGAACCGCGTGCTCTGGTATATCGCGTTTAATAAACGCGCGCTCCGGGGTGCACAGAACCAACGTGTGCTCCGCAGGGAACTCAGACGATGCCGCTAGAACGCGACGCACAGCTGCAGCGGGTAGGGGAAAGGACGCAATGATCTCATTGTCGCGCATGACCACCGCACCGTTTTCGGCGATGAAGGCGTCAAAGTCGGGGAACATCTTCTGCAAGGTGGCAAGCTGGCGGCCCGACGCCGGGATTAGAACGGACTCATTTTCGGCAGCGAGTGCCTTAAGTTCCGCAAAGTCATGTGGAAGTTGACCCTCTGGGTTTAAGAGAGTGCCGTCCATGTCTAGTGCAATGAGCTGCGGGGCCAAATCGTCCACCAATCTGTGATTTATCGGGGTAGCCGTATCTAATGTGATATGCCACACTGGAGGGCATGTCTGAGAATAATAGTGCTGTAGAAACAAGTTCTCACGCCGAGCCAGTGAAAGTATCAGTTCGCAACCATACCGGAGTTATCGAGCTGGATCGGCCGCGCGCGCTCAATAGTTTAAATCCTGAGATGCTTGACATTATTCGCCAAGCTCTTTCCCAGTGGCGCGAGGACGAAAATGTCCAACAAGTGCTGGTTCACTCGCGAAGCCCCAAGGCCTTTTGTGCTGGAGGTGACGTGCGTGCCGCCCGCGACGGAGTCTTGGAGGAACGTTGGGGACAAGTGGATGAATTCTTTGAAAAAGAGTACAAACTGAATGGTGATATCGCCGAGTATCCCAAGCCCTATATCTCCGTTATCGACGGCGTCGTCATGGGAGGCGGACTAGGAATTTCCGCCCACGGTTCGCACCGAATCGTCACCGACAAAGCATTTGCTTCGATGCCAGAGATGGCAATTGGCTACATCACTGACGTCGGTGTCGCCTACATGGCCCAACGCATGATTGGCACCCGTGGAAAATCCGATCCCGCACTGGCAAAGTTTTGGGGCCTTAGCGGCTACCGTATGTATGCCGCAGATATGCTCTGGGCTGGCTTGGCGACGCACGTCATCGAAAGCCCCCAGGCATTCATCGATGATGTTATTGCCGTAGGCGTCGATGCCGCTGCAGAAAAGCACGCGATTAAACCGGAAGGTAAACCAGAGCTAGCAGAGCTCATTGATGACATCGATGAAGTTTTTGCCTTTGATACATGGGCCGATATCAAGCAAGCGCTTCCTGCCCATCCGCAGCTGGCAGAGGTCTTTGCAAAACTTACCGAAAAGGCTAGCCCTTCATCTTTGGTTGCGGCTACAGAACTTTTCGCTGGGGAAGCCAAAGCGAAAGACGTCCGTGAGGCCCTGCGCATGGAGCTGGCTTTGGGCAAGCACATGTTGCGCCGGCCAGATTTTGTCGAAGGCGTGCGTGCGGTCCTGGTAGATAAAACGCATGATGCCGCGTTCCCCGCAGCGGGAGAGGCCGCCGAATTCCGCGAGGTTATCGCCAACGCCTAGATGCTGGCACTAATGCTTTACCAACTGGCGACGCCGCGGTTAGCGGCGTAAGCGGCACGGGCGCGTTCGGCGTCGCAGCCTGCAGGAAGGTCGACGGCCAGCACTGCCTCGGCAACTTCCGGAGTAGGGGCAGGCAACGTCAGCGTAGGCGAGCTCGCTAGGAGGATACCGGTCTTTTCCCCCAGCTGTACGGTCAGCAAAGTCCATGCGCCGAGGATGGGCATCGCAATCTGCGGAAGAAAGGCGTCCTTCGCCCACTCCATTGGTAGGCAAGGCCGGACAAGATCTGGGACGCAGTTATCGCGCCCGAAGCGCTGCAAGTTGAAGGAAGCGCGTGCGGAATGCGTGCCCGCATAGTCCGGATCAGCCCACGCCCACGTGAACTCATCGGAGTCGACCGTTGCGATGAGATGAGCATCGACGGGCGTCGAACCGGTCGAGGTAGAAAGCATCGCGGTGGCCGTCGCGGCATCAAACTGCACGGCGGCATCAGGAAAGCGCGACTCCAGGTAGAACTGGTGCTCAACGGCGGTGAAATGGGCGTCGGCAAGCACGTGCTCTGGCAGCACACCCGAATGGGCCTTGCGGATGCCAACGATGCGCTGGCCACCCGGTGCATCCTTGGCGCTCAAATGCACGCTGGTGCCATCGCTGAGCGTGATTGTCTCCGCTGTGGCGCCGCCCTTGGCGTTACCCGGCGCGGAATCAGCTTCGAGCCGGCGCGCTTGCGCGAGGTTCAGCAAGGCCAAGCGCTCGTCGATGCCGCCGCTGAAACGCTCAAGTCCTAAGGAGATAGTGCTGGCCGTATCGTGCGGAAGACTGTTGAACGCAATGGCCACCACGGCGTCGTGATCGCCCTGCGGTACCCGGGCGACCGGGGCGTTGCCCACGAGAAAGCGCGCGATATTAAGCAGTGAGAACTCGAAAGGTTGCGGTTCGTGGAACTCCGCGATGGGCGCTTGACGCGCACCTTCCGCGCACCAGGTGAGAATGCCATCCTTGATGGTGGCAAGGCGCATGCCTGGAAAATCGCGTATTCCCTGCGCAGTGTTGAAGCGAACCTGGACCTTTTGGTCCAATTCGGTAGTCCCATCAGCGCTCGGGGAAGGCTGGAAGTTGAACTCCGTCGCTTCAACCTCGCCTAGCTGCTTTGTAAATTCCGCATCGATACCTGCTTGCACGAAGGCGCCGGCGGAGTAAATTTCTTCCTGGTTTTCAGGCAGTGGCAACGGTGGCAATGGCATGGGGCGTGAAACTTCCTCAGCGTCGGTAGGGATTATCTATCGCTTCTTCATAAGCGGCAACGAGTGCCTTTGTGGATTCTAACCATGAATAGCGCTCTGCTTCGGTACGCGCGGCCTGACCCATGCGGGCGCGTCGCGCGGGATCTGTCAATAGGCTAATCGCAGCTGCGGCCCATTCGGCGTCGGAAGCATCGCGATCGATGAGGTGACCGGTTTCGCCTTCGTCGATGACGAAAGGGATGCCGCCGGCGTTTGTACCGATGACAGGCACTCCGGCAGCAAAGGATTCAAGGGCAACCAAGCCTAAAGTCTCCGTCGCTGAGGGGAAGAGGAAAACGTCACCGGAAGCGAATGCTTGCGCGAGCTTTTCGCCGGACAAATAGCCGGTAAAGACAGTGACTTCGGGGTCGAAGGACTTCTTGAGCTGCTCCAGATAGGGGCCAGCGCCCACGATGGCCAAGCGTGCCGCGGGTACTTCCTGGCGCACGAGTTTTGTTACGTTGGCGAGCCGCTCCAGGTCCTTTTCTTTGGAAATGCGGCCGATATAGGTAAGAAGCGGTGCGTCGGGATTACCTGCGCTGAGGCGCTCACGCATGACTAGTGTGGATTTTTTCGGGTGGTAGGTCTGAGTGTCTACGGCCTTTGGCCACAACTTCACGTTGTGCATCCCAATCATGCGGGCCTTATCCACCATGGGAGCAGACGTGCACAGGTTCACCGCGGCCTGGTTGTGTAGGTAGGTGATCGCATGCTCTGTCAGCGGGCGTGTCCACCCGATGCCGAGAGCGTCAACATATTCCGGGACGTTGGTGTGAAAGCTTGCCACCAGCGGGACCGCATCGCGCCGGGCAGCGAAGACGCCTAGTGCGGCAGTCCAAATGGGGTTGACGGCATGAATTACGTCTGGGGCCCATTCGCGGATTTCCCTGAAGAATCCCCAAGTTGGAAGACCGAATTTGATCTCCGGGTAGACCGGTAAGGAAAGGCTGGGGATCGGGGAAACCTCAAAGCCTGCAAAACTTTTCGGAGGATTGCCCGGGGCGAAAATTTTGACCTCGTGCCCTAGAACAGCAAGCTGCTCTAGGGTCTTGGTCAGGCGGGTGACTACTCCGTCGATCTTCGGGAGAAAGACCTCAGTAACGATTGCGATGCGCACGGTTTAAAAGTGGGGTTAGTGAGCGGCCTTGTCGAGGAATTCCTCCGGAATTCCAACCTGTTGCTGCTTCGTCCACAGCGACTGCGCTGGAATCTTGGAGCGATCCACGCGGTCCGCGTAGCGCCTTGCTACCTCCTCGATCTCGTGGAGGAGCCCCTCGCTCAAGGTAGTTGGCTCAAGGCCAAGTTCCAAGAAGGTGTTGTTGGAAACGTGCAGCTCGTTTTCTGCCGATTCCTTGCGCGGGTTCGGCACCATGGCGAGCTTCGCACCGGAAAGCTCGGCGACGAGTTCTGCAAGGTCGCGCACGCGATGGGTTTCTGTCATCTGGTTGATGATCTTTACGCGTTCGCCCTTGGCCGGCGGATTCTCCAGAGCCAATTCGATGCAGCGGACCATGTCGCGGATGTGGATGAAAGCGCGGGTCTGGCCACCGGTGCCGTGGACAGTCAGCGGGTAACCGATACCTGCCTGGATGAGGAAGCGGTTGAGCACCGTGCCATAGTCGCCGTCGTAGTCGAAGCGGTTGATGAGGCGCTCGTCTTTAAGTGTTTGCTCGGTGTGAGTACCCCAGATGATGCCCTGGTGTAGGTCGGTGACGCGCAGCTCATCGTTCTTGACGTAGTAGGCAAAAAGGTGCTGATCCAGCACCTTGGTCATGTGGTAGACCGAGCCTGGGTTGGAAGGGTAGAGGATGGACTGCTCGATTGGCTCCTGGCCCTCCACCTTGACCTGTACGTCGAGGTAGCCTTCCGGGATTTCCATGCCCGCGGTGCCGTAGCCGTAGACGCCCATGGTGCCGAGGTGAGCCACGTGGATGTCGAGGCCGGATTCCACGATGGCGGCCAGCAGGTTATGGGTGGCGTTGATGTTGTTATCCACCGTGTAACGCTTGGTACGCGAATTCTTCATGGAATAAGGAGCAGCGCGCTGCTCAGCAAAGTGCACTACTGCATCCGGTTGTTCAGTTACCAGGAAGTCGAGCAAAGCGTCGTAGTCCTGAGCAACGTCCAAGTTGTGGAAAGCGATGGTCTTGCCGGAGACCTCATGCCATGCCGCGATGCGTTCCTCAATCGAGACGATGGGGGTTAACGAACTCGCGCCGAGTTCCTCGTCGATAGCGCGGCGTGAGAGATTATCCACGATGATGACGTCATGGCTCTGGTCGGACAAATAAAGGGATGCTGGCCATCCACAGAAACCGTCGCCGCCCAGAATCGCAATCTTCACTGTGAACACTCCAAACTTACTCGAGGGATGCATGCGAACATGCGCTGACAGGAAGGTCTATCTTTGCCCGGAGGAGCGAGGCCTGTGGGCGGAAAATACGACTTATACGACAGTACCCCGGTACCGGCAGGTGTCGCCGCCGGTCCGGGGTGAATTTTCAGTGAACTGCAGGAAAGCGCAGTGCTTGAGAAATCGATTAGGAAATCTTTTTCAGCGCTGCAAGGCATTCGCTGACGATTTGCTTCTTTTCTTCAATGCTCAAAGCATGGCCTTCCTTTTCTGCGGCATTGATTTCCATCAGGGCAAGGCGTGCGGCCGCGCCATGGGCAGTCAAAATGACGCGCATTTCTCTTTCGGAAAAGTCGGCCATTCGCGTGCTGAAGGACTTCAGGATGTCTTCGGCACAAGACTCGTAGCGTTGGCGCTCTTCGGCAGTGTGGCTAAGCCCTTCGAGACTCTCGCCGATGGCCACCAAGGTAGCAATCGAATGCAGGTTTTCGTCCTCGGATTCCAGAACATCCGAGACTAGGTGCTCAAAGAATTCGTTGATGTCAGCCTCGGGATAGAGCTCGTCGATATTTTCCGAGAAGGACTCAAGGACGCTTGCGGTGAAAAACAAAAGCGCATCGGAAGCAGAGGTGAAGTAATTGTGGAAGGTACGTGGGGAGACCCCGGCGACCTCCGCAATGCGCGCCACGGTGAGTTTTTCCGCACCTTCAGCGAGCACCAGGCGCGCGGCAGAATCTGCGATGGCGTGGCGCGTGGCCCGCTTTTTTGCTTCTCGCAAGCTCGACACTTTTATGCTCCTTTTCCGGTGGACTTCGCTTCTACCTTATCGCGCTGGAATTGTTGGAGTTCTTCACGCTGCGCGCTCAGGGCTTCTCCTTCTACATCGAGGTTGGGCAGAATCTTCTCCAGCCACTTTGGCATCCACCACGCCTTGTCATCGAGTAGGAACATGGTGGCCGGAATCAGCATCATGCGTACGACGAAGGCATCCATGAAGACGCCGACTGCCAGCGCGAAGCCCATGGTCTTAATGAAGGGGAGGTCGATGAGCATGAAGGCCGCGAACACGGAGATCATGATCAACGCCGCCGCGGTCACGGTGCGAGCGCCATGCTTGAATCCGTTGGAGGTGGCGTTGCCGGCCGTCTTGCCGTGGACAAATCCCTCACGCATGCGGGTAACCAGGAAGACCTGGTAGTCCATCGCCAGGCCAAAGGTCAGGCCGATGAGCATGATCGGCAGGAAGGAAAGAAGTGGCTGTGGGTCATCGATGATGCCGAACATGCCTTCCTGGAAGATAGCGACGGTGATGCCGAACGTGGCGGCCATTGATAGGCCGAAGCCAGCCGCGGCAATCAGCGGTACCCAGATGGAGCGGAATACCAATAGCAGCACCAGGAAGGCGAGGCCCAGGACGATGGCGATGTAGGGGACCAGGACGTCGGAAAGCTTCTGCGAAATGTCATCGAAGATTGGGGTAATGCCGGTGATGCCGTAGCTACCGCCGGTGTTTTCGCTGAACTCGCCCTGGTAATCACGCAGACGCTCCAAGGTCTGGGTGGTTTCCTCATCGGTCGCGCCGGTGGACGGGGTGATCATGATCTGCGCGGCATCTTGGGAGTCGGTGGTTGCCACGATCTGGGCATTGACGACGCCTTCGGTGTCATTGAATTCCTGCAGAATCTGCTGGAATGCAGGCAGGCGGTCTTGCTCGGCGACGTTCGCGACGTCGACGAAAGCGATCATCGGAGCATTGCGTCCCGGGCCGAATGCCTCCTCGGTCATCTCGTAGGCATCGCGCTGGGGGGGTGCCTAGCTTGGAGGTGCCATCTGTCGGCATCGCAAGGCGCAAGTTGGCAGCCGGAAGTGCGAGGATGCCCAGCAGCACAACGCCGGCAACCAGGTGCAGGAATGGATGCGCACGCACGCGGCGTACCCACTTTAGGCCCATCGTTGGCTTTTCATCTTCTGGATCCGGAACCTTAGGACCGGGAACGCGACCTGCGAAGATCTTGGTACCCAACAGGCCGAGGAGGGCCGGTAGGAAGGAAAGTGCTACGCAGACCGCGATGACCACGGTGGCTGCGGCTGCGATGGCCATGGTGGAAAGGAACGGAATGCCGATGATAGTCAGCGCGGCGAGGGCGATGACCACGGTGATGCCGGCGAAAATGACGGAGGAACCGGCGGTGCCGAGCGCCATGCCCATTGCATGTGCGCGGGTAGCCTTGTCCATCTTCTTAAGCTCTGCGGCCAGCTCCTTGGGGTTCAAGTCATTGAGACCAGAGGAGGTAATCAGCTCGTTGCGGAAGCGAGCGACGATGAACAGGGCATAGTCGATGCCCACTGCGAGACCGATCATGGAGGCCAGCATCGGGGTCTGATCGGAGACAGAGTCCGTGAAGATGGTGGCGAGCTGGACGCCCAGCAGGCCGACGCCCACGCCAATGACGGCGGAGATAAGCGGCATGCCTGCGGCTACGAACGAGCCGAAGGTAATAAGCAGCACGACGGCCGCGACGATGAGGCCGATGACCTCGGAGACCATGTTCATCTCGGTGGCGCCGTTGAAGGCGTTGCCGCCGTATTTCACAGTGAGGTCGCCCTCGTCGTAGTCGCGCAGAATATCCGTGACCGCAGTCATCTCTTCTTGCGGGATGTCGGTGACGGTATCTGCATCGAATTCGATGGAGATGGTGCCTGTGCGCTTATCCTCGCTGAGCGGGGATAAGGCAGCCAGGTTTTCTTGGATCTGCTCTTCAGGCATGCCCTGCGCCGACATCTTTTCAGTCAGCTGCTTTTCCATGCCCATCGCGGCCACGACGGGATTGACAATCTTGTCGGAATCGCGCAGCGCGTCCGTGCCTTGCAACTCCTCGATCATGGAATCGACCTCGCCCATGACCTCTTTTGCACTGAGCTTTTCGCCTTCTGGAGCTTGAATGGTGATGGTGGCGCTAGGCGCGCTCATGGCATCGGTTTCATTACCGAAGCGCTCTATCATCTTTTCCTGAGTGACGGTGGAATCCATGTCAGGCATGGAAAAGGTTGGGCTAGGGGACTTGGCAAAAGCGCCCGCGAGGCCACCGAAGCCCACGAGGACTACGAGCCAGAACGCTAGAAATGGCCACACTTTTCGGTATGACCAACTACCGAGTCGGTAGAGGAATTTCGACATGTACAGACTTCCTTTGATTAAGTTTGCGTTACTTCTGCAATATTGCACACCTTACGCAAACTTGCAGTTGCTGTGCAAGTTTGCGATTTGGGATCAGTTTGGGGAGGCGCTGCATAAGCGCTGTAGACTTGCGCGCATGCTCCATGCCGTCCTTTACGCTCTCCTTGACTCCGTGAATGCGCTGCTCATAGGTATCCTCGTCGCGATTGGCATCATGCTGCCGCGCGGGATGTATCGCAAGATCGCTACGCTCGTGGTCGTGGGAGACTGGCTGGGCGTGCTCGCCGCGACGGCGCTCGTGTTCTCTATCTTCCTTGGCATCAAGGACCAGATCATCTCGGTGCTCGACTCGCCCATCGCGGGCATCGTGCTCATCGTGGTCGGCGTCCTCCTCGCGCTCGGCGCGTGGCGCTCCAAAGGCGAGTCGAACCCGCTCGTGGAGAAACTCCTAGGCCCGCTGCGCACCCCGTCGTTGCTTACGGCGCTTGTCGGCTTCGCGATGGGCATTATCCAATCGCTCACCTCGGTGCCGTTCTACTACGGCCTCATGCACTTGGCCGCAGGCGATCTTTCGGTGAGCTCGCGGGTGAGCGCAGGCCTGCTCTACGCCTGCCTGGCGTTGAGCCTGCCCACGCTCTGTGGCCTGGGGATCGCGATGGTGCGCCACTACCCGGACAGCCCAGCCGGGCGCATCTTCGCGGCTGCGCGCCGCAACTCGACCCAGGTCGCGCTGTACTCGGGCTACGCGGTTGCGGTTTTTCTAATCATCATGGGGGTGGTCTCGCTCTAGAACCAGACGTCCTCGAGACGCAGGGACTCGGACTCGGGCGCCTGGCCGCGGGCGGTCTCGACGTAGCGCGCGGCATGCGGGATAAACGCGGCGGATTCCTCGGGGTTCAGCTCGCGGCGGACCTTGGCGGGCACGCCAGCGGCGAGCGAGCGCGCCGGGATTTGCTGGCCTTCGAGGACCACGGCGCCGCCGGCGATGAGCGAGCCAGTACCGACATGCGAGCGTGAGAGCACGGTGGCCTGCATACCCACGAGCGTTCCGGACTCGACGTGTGCGCCGTGGACCATCGCCATGTGGCCCACAGTCACGTCGTCTTCGAGGACGCAGTCTGCGTCGCAGTCGACGTGGAGTACGCAATTGTCCTGGATATTCGTGCGTGCGCCAATGCGGATGGCGCCGACGTCGGCGCGCAGGACCGTGCCATAAAAGACGGACGCGTCGGGGCCGATTTCCACGTCGCCGATAATCGTGGCGTTCGGCGCGATAAACGCGCTGCGGTGGATGCGGGGACGGACGCCGTTGAAGGGAAGAATGAGCATGATTACTCCACGGAGATGGCAAGGGTTTTGGACAGCTCGTAGTCGCCCGGCTCGGCGCGCAGGGTCTCCAGCAGTGCGGCGCGTGTGTCCGGGTCGAGCGGGATGGCCCAGCCTTTCTTCGGGTCGCGGACGGGGACCTCGGGGCGTGGGGCCGGGGAGAAGAAGACGCGGGTGGGGGCATCGGCAAGCCAAGCGGGCTCGGCGGCGAGGGCGACCTCACGGAGGGCTGCGGCGCCGGAAGAGTCGGTGACGACGATGAGCAAGGTTCCGGCGGTGTGGACCTCCAAATGGCCGACCTCGACGACGGGCGCGCCAGCCTCGGGCGTGGCGAGGCGCGGGGCCTTGGGGCCGGTGAGCGAGCGGAGCGCGTCAAGTAATCCCATGTGAACATCGTAAGCAGCCGCGTGCGGTAAAACAACGTGATTGATGCAAGAACTTCCCCCTAATTTTTGAAGGCGGCGTGTCCGCGGGGGCCTCGCACACCGTGAATTATCTTTCGCGCGACGCTTGGCGGGCAAAGGATTCCTTCGTGGACTTCGCCCATAACCCGAGCTTTGGCGGGGGTGTCCTCGTTGCTGCGCGGCACGGGGTATTTCAAAGCGGAGTATATCTACGAGCGCTCCTCGGACAATGATCTGCCCTTCGACTGCGAAGCATTTCAGGCGAACTCGGAGGAGATGAACCTGGCGACGACGCGCGCGGATACCGGCGAGTCCATCTACATCACGCGCGACGATATCCACGAGCAGACCGACATAAACATGTACGTGCGCGCCCTCGACGTTGCCGCTCATTATGACGCTGCGCTTTATCGACGGCGCGTGACCGCCATGGCCTCCGTGAGCTTCGACTCGCTGCCGCAGAACGGCGCGGTGCTCACCAAGCTCATGGTCTGCGGTATGACCCACCGACTGTCCTACAAGGACGTTGCTGTCGTGACGATCATCATCCCGCTCGTGACTTTGGCCATCATGCGGGGGCGAAGCCGTTAAGGCGATAGCCCAAGCCCGGCTCGGTGAGGAAATAGCGCGGACGTGACGGATCCGGCTCGAGCTTGTGGCGCAATTGCGACATGTAGACGCGCAGATAATTGGTCTCTTGCTCATAGTTTTTGCCCCACACTGCCTGTAGCAAATCGGTGCTTTTGACGAGAGACTCGTAGTTGCGGGCCATGTATTCGACGATTTTCCATTGAATGGGTGTGAGGTGGATGCGTGAGTCATCCACGTAGACACTTGATTGGGCAAGGTCGAGGCGTAACCGGTTATCCGAGGAGACGAGTACGGGGTTCACTCGTTCGGTGGCGAAGGCGGTGGCGGCGCGGCGTAGGGCGGATCGGAGCCGGGCGAGCAGCTCACCAGTGGAAAACGGTTTGGTGACGTAGTCGTCGGCGCCCTCGTCGAGGGCGTTGATCTTGCCCTCTTGTTCATGGCGGGCGGAGACCACGATGACGGGCACAGTCGACCATGTGCGCAGCGAGCGCAGGACTTCTAGACCAGACGTGTCCGGAAGGCCGAGGTCCAACAGAACTGCCTGGGGTTGCCACTGCCCAGAGACTTTCAGGGCGGAGGCTGCTGTCTTTGCAACGCGAACTTGATAACCCCGCGCCTTGAGGTTGATTGAAACCGCAAGGGCTAGCGTATGGTCGTCTTCAACGATGAGGATGCGGGGCCCTTGGTCGGCTTCGGGTGCCGCAGAGGATGAATGGAGTTGGGACACTACTGCTTTCCACCTTCGGGTGTAGAGGTACAAGGCATTTCGATGACGATGGTCGCGCCGCCACCGGGGGTCTCGGCGGGGTAGATGTGTCCGCCCATGGCTTCAGTGAAACCACGGGCCACGGCCAGACCCAGGCCGAGCCCCAAGGCGTCATCTGATAGCCGTTGGAAAGGCAGAAACAAGCTATCCCACTGGTCTCGAGGAATGCCAGGGCCGTGATCAGCAATCCTAATCTGTACGATGTTATGGTCGTCGCGAAGGCCAGAAGGCCCGATTGAAGCGGCATCGTCGGCCACGCTGGCCAGGTGTGCCTCGCGCGCCGTGATATCGATGTGGGTGCCCGCGCCGTGGTTGACCGCGTTGGCGATGACGTTTGCTAGTACGCGCTGGACGAGGCCGTAATCCGCGAGGATCGGGGGCAGCGTGACAGGGATGTCCACACGCACGCCTCCTGCAGAGACGCTGTGCTCATCGAGCGCAGCGTCGACGATGTCCGCGACATCAATAGCCTGCGAGTTTGGTCGAAGCACCCCCGTATTGAGGCGAGACATGTCAAGCAGATGATTGATAACTATCTCGAGACGGTGCGCCGAGGACTCGATGGTGTTGATGAGGGCCTGGCGGTCGGCCTCAGAGATTTCGACGTCGCCGAGCGTGAGACCGGAGACTGCCGTGGTGATGCCGGCTAGCGGCGTTCGTAGGTCGTGCGAGACCGCGGTGAGCAGCGTGGAACCGACTCGGTTGGAGGACTCCAGGGCTGAGGTCGCCCGTCGCATCGCTTCCATTTCCTGCCGGTCGAGAATGGCGGTAATGCGAGCACCGTGGGCTTCGATCATATCGATCTCAGACGGGCTGAGTTCCCGGTTGCCGATGACTAGGCGCAGTGAGTCACCGATCCCCACGTGGTTGGCGGATTCACCGGCACGACTTTTTTGCTGTGCCACAACTACATCCGAGGACTCCGCGTTGGACTCGATGGTCCACCACTTCTTGTCTTCACTGGAATAGCGCTGAAGGAGGACCTTGTCCAACGAAAAAGTCTCGCCAAGTCGCCGCAATAGTGATTTGAGATCCGCCCCCTCGTAAATGACGCCGCGCGCAAGGTCTGCCATGATGACGGCCTGTGTTTGACGTCGTTTCGCTTCGTCTGCGCGCCGTTCAGCGTAGTCCACGATATACGCCACGGTCAGAGCGATGATGATGAAGAAGCCCACCGAGGTTATCGACTCCGGCTCGGTAATACTCAACGTGTGGGTGGGAGCGGTAAAGAACCAGTTGGCCAACAGCGAACCACTGATGACCGCGAGCAGCGCCGGCCACACGCCGGCCGCGATGGCGCTAAAGACCACGATGGTGAGAAATCCCAGCAGGATGGGGCTCAAGAACTTTTCCTCCGGATTAAAGAGCAACATGAGCACCGTAAACCCCGGGGGGAAGAGCAACGCCGCAAACCAACCGGTCAGTAGGCGGACTCGGCCGAAAATCGTGCCTCGCCGCGGCCGTTTTGGCTGGGGGTCATCTGACGAGGACAGGGAGACGATGTGGACATCAATCGTGCCCGAGCCATCGATCACACGCTCGGCAACTCCATTGGCAAGAGTGTGCCCCCAGCGTGGCCGGCGGCCGATAACCAATTGCGACGCGTTGATAGAGCGTGCGTATTCCAACAGCGTGCCGGCGACGTCGTCGCCGATGAGCACGCGCCACTGGCCATTGAGATCTTCCACCAGCTCTTGCAGACGGCGCAGCGCGGAAGGGGTTTGGTTGGAGGTCAAACCCTCGTTGCTGGCGACGTAGACCGCCACCATTTCTCTGCCCGAAACTCTTCCTGCGATACGGGCGGCGCGCCGAATGAGTGCTTCGGACCCGTCGCTGCCCGACACCGCTACGATGAGGCGCTCGCGGGTCGGCCATGTCGAGTCGATCTCGTGGTTCTCGCGGTAGGCCGCGAGACCTTCTTCGACCTTGTCAGCCAACCACAGCAGCGCCAATTCGCGCAGGGCAGTCAGGTTTCCCAAGCGGAAGTAGTTCTCCAGGGCCTTGGCCGCCATGGCTCCGTGGTAGATCTCGCCCCGCGCGAGCCTGATACGCAGCGAGTCGGGGGATAAGTCGACCAGCTCGATGTGGTCGGTATCGCGGAGCACCTGATCGGGGATGGTTTCACGCTGCCGGGTGTTTGTGACCGCCGCTACGACGTCGTTGAGCGATTCGAGGTGCTGGATGTTGAGCGTTGAGATGACGTCGATCCCGGCGTCAAGCAGCGTGTAGACGTCCTGCCAACGCTTTTGCGAGACTTCTGTGGCTGCGAACTCGGCATCACCGGTGACGACGGTGTGCGCGAGCTCGTCGACGAGAAGCACGTCTGGAGCAAGTGCCAAGCAGGCGTCGACATCTAGCTCTTCGAAGACCCGCCCGCGATAGGTGGTTTTCTTTCGCGGGATGACGGTTAAACCCTCGACCAGTTCCGCGGTGCGTTTCCGGCCGTGCGTTTCTACGACGCCGACCATGACGTTAAGCCCCTGCCGCTGCAATTCATGTGCTTCGTTGAGCATGGCGCAGGTCTTGCCCACGCCGGGGGCAAAGCCAAGGTAGACTTTGAGTTTTCCACGGTGGCTGTGGGATGGCTCGAAGGGCGCAGAGTCGGTAGTCGCTCGAGGAGACTCAGAGGCAGACATAGTTACCAATTATATCCTTGGGAGTGTTTATTCTGGGCGGCGTGTGTCGAGGGGAGAAAGACGGAGACAGACCCCGCGCGGGCGGGCACGGGGCGAAAAGAGGATTACTCGGCGACAAGCTTAGCGAGGTCGTAGTTGAGTGTGACTACGTTGACGGCCACACCATTCGGGCTTCCAGTAAAGGAGTTCATGAACCCTACCTGGTTGTCCTTGATAAGCTGACGGAGATCGTCCTCGCCTAGGCCGGTGGCCTTGGCTATGCGTGGCACCTGGATCTCGGCGTACGCGGTGGAGATGTGCGGGTCAAGACCGGAGCCGGAAGCCGTGACGGCATCGACAGGCACGCGGTCTTCACTCACGCCCTCGCGGGCAGCGACCTCTGCGCGGCGCTTTGCAATCTCGTCCTGATATTCCTGCGAGACCACGGCGGCGTTGGATGCGGACGAAGACATAGCGTCCCAGCCATTGTCGCCTGCGGCGGACGGCCGCGGCTGGAACCACTGGTCTCCCTCGACGGGGTTGGCGATGAGGCGGGAGCCGACGATCTCGTTGTTGGCGTCGCGTAGGAGGCCACCGTTGGACTTATCCGGGGATAGCTTGCCCACGCCGATGAGGACCATGGGATAGATGAAGCCCAGTATGAGCATCATCACCAACAGTGTTCGCAACGCAGTCCATTGCGCGCGGACGTTGAATCCCGTGCTAAAAGGACTTGCGCCGGCAGCGTGGTACAGATCCGGGTTGTTCCCGAATTCATCCGAGCGCGTCAGGTCGTGGCTGATGGGCTCATCCGTTGCTGTTGAGTGTGCCCTCGCGGATTGTGGAGTCTGAGGAGTGTGCATGGTTTAAATTCCTAACCCATTACCAATGATGAGGTCGATGATCTTGATGCCAATGAACGGGGCTACGAAGCCACCGAGGCCGAAAATGAGTAGGTTGCGGCGCAGCAGTGCGGAAGCACTGGCCGGGCGGTAGGACACGCCCTTGAGCGCCAACGGAATGAGCGCCACGATAATGAGCGCGTTGAAGATGACAGCGGACAAGATGGCCGAGGTCGGAGAATGCAGGTGCATGATGTTGAGGGCTTGCAGCCCCGGGAATGCGGTGATAAACATCGCCGGTAAGATGGCGAAGTATTTTGCTACGTCGTTCGCGATGGAAAAGGTCGTCAGGGAGCCACGCGTGATGAGCAGCTGCTTGCCGATTCCCACGATGTCGATGAGCTTCGTCGGGTCTGAGTCCAAGTCGACCATGTTGCCGGCTTCCTTGGCGGCGGTCGTACCGGTGTTCATCGCCACTCCCACGTCAGCCTGCGCCAACGCCGGAGCATCGTTGGTGCCGTCACCGGTCATGGCCACCATGTGACCACCGGCCTGCTCTTTTTTTATGAGCGCGAGTTTTTGGTCCGGAGTAGCCTCGGCGAGAACGTCGTCGACGCCGGCTTCCTTGGCGATGGCTTGAGCGGTCAGCTCGTTGTCACCGGTGATCATGACGGTACGAATGCCCATCTCGCGCAGCGTCTTGAAGCGCTCGACCATGCCGTCTTTCACAATGTCCTTGAGATGGATAACACCGAGGACGCGTGACAAGGAGGAATTGGCGGTCGCTTCACGAGGATCGGATCCGGGCTCCGGGGCGTTAATGAGCTCGGCGACCACGAGTGCGGTGCCGCCGTCTTGACTAATTGAGTTGACCACGTCCTCGGTCTCTGCCGGAACAGTGCCGCCGAGCTCGCGGACAGTTGTCATGATCTGCTTGGCCGCGCCCTTGACGATCATTTCGGAATCGCTGAGTTTCACCCCCGACATGCGGGTCTGCGCAGTAAATGCGATGAATTCGAGGTTGCGAAAGTGTTCCTCTGGCATTTCACCTCGGGCGGCTTCCGCCAGCTTGACAATGGAACGTCCCTCCGGGGTCTCGTCGGCCATGGAGGAAAGCTGCACCTTGTATATAAGCTCGTCTTGGTCGTACCCGCCCACAGGAATTACGTTCACGGCCTGGCGGTCGCCGACCGTAATCGTGCCCGTCTTGTCAAGCAACAGAGTGGAGACGTCACCGGCAGCCTCGACGGCACGCCCGGACATGGCCAGCACATTGTGCTGCACCAGACGGTCCATGCCGGCGATGCCGATGGCGGATAACAGCGCGCCGATGGTGGTTGGGATCAGGCAGACCAACAAGGCGACAAGAACCAGGGGATCCTGCGCCGCACCATTAAATGCCGCGGTCGGGGCTAGCGCCATGACAACGAGCAGGAATATCAGGGTCAATACGTTGAGGAGCGTGGACAAGGCAAGCTCGTTCGGGGTCTTCTGGCGATTGGCGCCTTCGACTAAACCGATCATACGGTCCATGAAGGACTGACCGGGCTCGTTGGTGACCTTGATTACGACCCAGTCAGACAACACGCGGGTACCACCGGTGACGGCGCACCGGTCGCCTCCAGATTCTCGGATGACCGGGGCGGATTCGCCGGTGACGGCTGACTCGTCCACGGAGGCCGCCCCAACGATGACGTCGCCGTCGGCTGGAATGGTCTGACCGGCTTCTACGAGGACGACATCCTCTTTGGCCAGCTCGGTTGAGGGGACTTCTTCGGTCTCGTAGTTGGCCGGGCTGAGCTCAACGTTGGTGCGGCCGGAGCCGGACCCGGCGGTGACGAGGACCGTGGAGGTGATGCGACGGGCAGTGGTGGTCGTCCGTGATCGACGTAGGGCGTCCGCCTGAGCCTTGCCACGACCTTCTGCGAAGGCTTCAGCAAAGGTTGCGAAGAACACCGTGGCCCAGAGCCAGAGAGAAATGGAGAAACTAAACAAAGTCGGTTGGGTACAGGCGATGATGAAGGTGAACACAGCGCCCACCTCTACTAAGAACATCACCGGCGTTTTAACGAGCTCTTTCGGGCTCATCTTGCGCAGAGCCAAAGGCACCGTGGCCTTGAGCTGCTCTGCGGAAAAAGTAGATGTGGTCGAGCTCATAGAGTCGCCTCCAAAATCGGTCCTAGGACGAGAGTGGGAAGGAATGTTAGTGCACCGACGATGAGAACGACGCCTATCAGCAGGCCGACGAATAGCCCGCTGTGCGTCGGCAGAGTGCCCGAAGTCGTCGGGATGATGCGTTGCTTGGCCATGGCGCCGGCAATTGCCAGGACCATAACGATGGGCAGAAAACGCCCCAACAGCATGCACATACCGAGGGAGATGTTGAACCACCAGGTGTCTGCTCCGAATCCGGCGAATGCCGAACCGTTGTTGTTGGATGCGGAGGTGAATGCGTAGACCAGGTCGCTAAAACCGTGCGGTCCCGCCGCGGATAGAGAGTCTGGGGTGCTTGGCAGAAGGACGGATAGTGCCACTCCGCCCAGCACGAGGGTTGGCATCACGAGGACGTACAGGCAGACCTTGATCATTTCGCCGACGCCAATGCGCTTTCCCAGGTATTCCGGTGTGCGCCCGACAATAAGGCCGGCGATGAACACCGACAGAATGGCCATGACCAGCATGCCGTACAACCCAGTGCCGACACCGCCTGGAGAGACTTCGCCGAGCAGCATATTTAAGATGAGAAGGCCGCCGCCGAGAGGAGTGTAACTCGAGTGGAATGAATCAACTGCGCCGGTCGACGTCATTGTCGTTGTCACCGCGAACAGCGCAGACGGGATGGTACCAAGCCGCATTTCGCGACCTTCCATGCCGCCGCCGATAGCGCCGGAAGCAGTGGCCTCGAGGGCGGTGACGGAAGCGAGTGACAGGAAGTACAACACCGCCATGGCGGAAAGAATGGCGTAGCCCTGGCGGGTATCGCGGACCATGAGACCGAATGTGCGAGTGAGAGACACCGGAATGACAAGGATGAGGAAGATTTCCAGGGCGTTGGACCACACGGTCGGGTTCTCGAACGGGTGGGCCGAGTTCGCATTGAAGTATCCGCCACCGTTGGTACCCAGTTCCTTGATGACTTCTTGGGAGGCCACAGCGCCGCCGGGGATGGTCTGGGTAGCGCCGGTAACTGTGGTAAAAGTCTCCGGGGGTTGCAGGTTTTGGATGACTCCCTGGGTCATGAGAAACAGCGCGCCCAAGGTTGCCATGGGCAGGAGGATGCGCAGACAGACGCGGGTAAGATCCACCCAAAAGTTACCGATGCGCCCGTCGCCGTTACGGGCCGCGAACCCTCGGATAAGCGCAGCAGCGACGGAAATGCCTACGGCACCGGAGACGAAGTTTTGGACCGTCATGCCGAGCATCTGCGTCAGCTGCGACATCGCAGTTTCACCGGAGTAGGACTGCCAGTTGGTATTGGTTGTAAACGAGACCGCAGTATTCCACGCTTGGTCCGGATCTACTGGGCCCATGCCGTGCGCCCACGGCAAGTACTGCTGGAGGCGTTGCAGTAGGTACAAGACAATGATCGAAAACATGGAGAAGGCCAAGAGGCTACCGGCGTAGCGGCGCCAAGTTTGCCGGGCGGAAGAATCTACCCCCAACACCTTGTAGATGGCCTTCTCTATCTTGAGATCGTTGGCTCCTGTGAAAACCTTTGCCATGTACCCGCCCAGTGGGACGTACAGCACGGCGAGGAGCGTGAATACCGCGACGAACGGGATATACCCGCCGATAACCCCGGTCATGAGAAGTCCTCAGGGTGCAACAGAGCGATGAGCAAATAGATGACGGCCGCGATCCCTAGAATCGCGCCTACAGTAAGTTCCCAGGTCATAGCTTATCCACCACCTGAGCTATCCATTGAATGATAACGAACAGCACAATGGTGGCAAGCGTCAAAATAATGTCGAATGCCATGGATGTATAAAAGCACCCATCGGCACCGCTACATCTGGGTCTTAACGAGATTTTGACATCTACGCTGAGGGAAGAGCTAGTCTGCGACGAGTGGCTCCATGGTCAGCTCCGGGTGCTCCTTCTCAATGAAAGCTAGCTTCCACTTATCGCCGAAGAGGGCGATTAGTTCGCCGTCAGTGCGGGTAAAGATTTCCACGCCACGCTGGCGGCCGAGCTCAGAGGCGGACTCGGCGTCGGTGCGACGGGCAACGGAATACGGGATGGGCTCCGTGACGGTTTCCACGTTGTATTCCACTTCCATGCGCGCCTGCATGACCTCGAACTGCATGGGACCCACCGCAGCCATCACCGGAGCTGCGTCGCCACGGGCCTCATTGCGCAGGATCTGGACGACGCCCTCAGCAGCCAACTGATCCAAGCCCTTACGGAAGGCCTTGTAATCGCCCAAAGACTTCGCACGTAGAATGCGGAATGCCTCCGGTGCGAACTGCGGCATCGGCTTGAACTGCACCTTCTTGCCAGAGTAGATGGTATCGCCAGGTGCCAGGGAACCGGCGTTGACGAGGCCCACGATGTCGCCCGGGTAGGCGGTGTCGATGGTGTCGCGCGTGCGGCCGAAGACAGTCAGCGCGTACTTCGTGGAGAAGCTGCGGCCGGATTGGGCGTGGGTGACCTGCATGCCGCGGTCGAACTCGCCGGAGACCACGCGCATGAATGCCAAGTTATCGCGGTGCTTGCGGTCCATGCCCGCCTGCACTTTGAAGATGACGCCGGAGAAGTCATCGGTGACCTCGCGGACCTCGTCGATGGCTGCGTTGGCGCCGCCGGACGCCTCGATTGCCTTCGGATCGGAATCGCGCGAGCGCGGGGCCGGGGCGATGGCGCAGAGGGTATCGAGAATCTGGTGCACGCCGAAGTTCAACATTGCGGAGGCAAAGATCAGCGGGGAAGTAACGCACTGCTCGAATAGCTCCTGGTCATGCAGCGCGCCGTCGGCAGCCAGTAGCTCTGCTTCCTCGACGGCGGTCTCCCAGGCATCACCTTCCTTGGCCTCAGCGCCGCTCGGATCGTAATGCTCCTCCGGTGCGATGGTCGAGCCACCCGCAGTACGGATGAAGTGGATGTAGTTATCCGCTTCGCCGTCTTCATTGATGTGCGCCAAGCCACGGAAGTCACCAGCGATGCCGACCGGCCAGTACAGCGGGGTGGGCTGTAGCTGAATCTCGTTGACGATCTCGTCCACGAGCTCCAGCGGTTCGCGGCCGACACGGTCCCACTTATTGATAACCGTAACAATCGGCAAACCGCGGGCCTTGCACACACGGAAGAGCTTGAGGGTCTGTGGCTCCAGGCCCTTCGCGGCGTCGATAAGCATGACTGCGGCATCAACCGCAGTAAGAACGCGATAGGTATCCTCCGAGAAGTCCGCGTGGCCCGGGGTATCGACCAGGTTGATCATGTAAGGCTCACCCGTATGGCCCTCCGGGGCGTACTCGAACTGGAGGGCAGAAGAAGCTACGGAGATACCGCGGTCCTTTTCCATCTCCATCCAGTCAGAGACCGTGGCTTTACGGTTTCCCTTGCCGTGCACGGCACCTGCTTCATTAATGATGTGCGCATGCAACGCCAGCGCCTCCGTAAGGGTGGATTTACCGGCGTCCGGGTGGGCGATGACGGCAAATGTACGACGGCGGGTGGCTTCGGAGGCAATACTCATGCGCGTAAGTTTAGCGGTCTTGACCTAAAGTGCTGGAATCGCGCCGCAGCAATTAATTCCAGTCCACGCCAAGTTGCTCGCCCAAGTCATCGAAGATGCGGCGAGCAACGCTTGCCTTCTTGGCCATCGGTCGACGCATGCCCGGCTTGCGCTTGCTGTTGAAATACTGGCCAGACTCAAAGTGCACGCCCGGCGTGCCAGTGAGGTAATATGCAAGGCTCTCGCCGCCGGCCTGGGCTTTTCCAAAGTACTTGGAGATGGCGCCGGTGTAGAACTTGCTCGTGCGGGTCTGCGATGACCGTGCAAAGTTGGTTGCCAAGACGCCGGGGTGGAAGGCCACGGAAGTCATCCCATGATCGTGGAGATACTGCGTAAGCAAAATATCGCCCAGCTTGGCGTTGCCGTAGGCACGCTCCGCGGTGAACTTCTGGAAGGTATTTGGATCGCCCGGATCGAATGCAGACATCAAGAAGTTAGCCACCGAAGCGGTTTGCACGATGGTGGCATCCGTTTCGCGCAGCTTCTCCCGCAGCAAGGAAGTTAGCAGGAAAGGCGCCACCACGTTAACCTGCCACGTGCGTTCAAATCCATCGGCCGTGGTGAAAGGGCCATCGAAGATCCCGCCCGCATTGTTTCCCAACGCGTGAATCTCCTCGAGCTCACCTAATTCTTCTGCCAAGCGGCGCACCTGGCCCAAAGACTCAAAGTCCGCTAGGTGGAAGGAAGCCCCCACGCTTTCTGCCACAGCCTTGGTCTTTTCGGGATTACGGCCAACCAGCACCAGGCGATCCTGCGGGCGTTGAGCGCGGAGCACGCGGGCTGCTGCAGCGCCGATGCCGTCAGAGGCACCAGTGATGACGATGGTTTGAGGGTCGTGGCTCATGAATTAAAGCTTAGAGGCTATGAGCTTTTTCTGGTGGGTTACTTGCGGGAATGAATCTCATTCTGCGCGAATTGAATGCCGCGGGAAACGATGAGCCCCACGGCGTCGGCAGCCGTGGCGATTGCGGCGTCGAAACCAGTACCGGAATCCACCGGCCCCAGGACATAATCCGGTATGGATGTGCCCTTCGGCGGGCGGGCGATGCCGATGCGAATGCGAGGGTACTCGCGGGTGCCCAAGCGTTCGCTCAAGGACTTCAACCCGTTGTGGCCGTTTTCATTGCCGCCTACCTTGATGCGAATCTTATGCGCTGGCAAATCGAGCTCATCATGAATCACGATGATGCGCTCCGCTGGAATCTGTAATTCCTCTGCGAAGGGAGCGATCGGGTCACCAGACAAGTTCATAAAAGTTGCGCAACGGGCAACGACTACGGCGATATCGCCCACCATTACCTGCGCCGCGGACAATTTATGGCCCTTAACCGGCTGCAGGATATCTCCGGAATCGGCTAAAAGGTCATCGACTGCCATGTAGCCCACGTTGTGGCGAGTCGCGGCGTACTGCGCGCCGGGGTTGCCAAGGCCCACCACGAGCCATTGGCCAGAAAGGTCAGAAACTTCCAGCAGGGGAGCCTGCTTCTGGCGTGCTGTGCTCCGGTGAAGCCCCTCCTTCACAATACTTGCTTTGGAACCCGCCGAAGAGCGAAGCTGCTGCAAAAATTCCTTGATGGTTGCGCCGAGGGAAGACATAAAGCACACCTTAATGTGGGGAGTAAAAAATAGCTTACGCGCATCCTTTGCCTAGTGTGGGCGAGATGAGCACACTACTTGAAAGCTTAGAAGCCAGAATACTTCCCGCCCCCATGGCCGGGGGACCCACGACCCCGCGCAGCGTTCTGGCGGCATCGGCAGCCGGCTCCTTTGGTGCTTTGGCACTGGGCACTGCTTCCCTCGAAGCGGCGCGGGAACAGATTGCGGCCTGCGAGGGTGAGCATTTTGGGGTAAATCTTTTCTGCCCGCAGAAGCCGCTGGGTGAAGACTCGATGGCGGCGGTGCGCGCTATGGCGGAATCAGAAGGCGTGGAGGTTCCTAGCGTCGACTATTCCAACGGATGGGAGGATAAGCTCCAGCTAGCGCTAGATGGCGGCGCGGCGGTGCTGTGGTCCATGTTCGGTACCTTTAGTCTTGGCGAGATTGACCGTATCCACGCTGCGGGAGCGGAGGCTTGGACCACGGTTACCTCGCCGGAAGAAGCTATCGCTGCTGCCAAAGTTGGGGTAGACGCGTTGTGTGTGCAGGGGCCTGAGGCCGGCGGGCACCGCGGGGTCTGGGATGCTGAAGCGGAGCCGGATTGGCGCCCGCTGCCGGAGCTGGTGGCGGCAGTTTACGCCGCGCTTGGCGACGCCCCTTTACCTCTGATTGCCGCAGGTGGACTGCGTACATCCGAAGACGTCGCCCGAGCCCTTTCATGGCCAGGCGTTGAAGCGGTCAGCTGTGGTTCGGCCTTCTTGCTGGCTGAGGAGGCTGGAACCAGCGCCTTTAATCGCGAGCTTCTTGCAAGCGGCGGCAAGAGTGTATCCACTCGTGCGTTTTCCGGCCGCTTTGCCCGCGGGCTGGAAACTGAGTTCACTCGGGCCCACCCAAAAATGCCCCCGATGTACCCCTTCTTGAATCCGATTTTGAAACCACGCCGCCAAGAACAGGATGCTGCAGTGGCCTATTGCCTGGTGGGGGAGCAGGTGGAGAAAATAAACGGGGGTAGTGTGGCGGAAATCCTGTGGCGTCTATGCCAAAACGGGCAACACTAGGCGTTAATATTTACGGTTGAATGTTGGTTTACCCCCCATGACGAGTAAAGGAAAAGAACACGTGACTGCGAACGCACAGGTTGGACATGCTGACTGGAACGAGCGCCTTGAGCTTGCTCAGGAAATGATCCCGCTGATCCACCAACTGCACCGCACCAACAACGTTGTTGCCACCATCTACGGCCGCAACTTGAATGGCGTGACGGACATCGACATCATGAAGGCGCACCGCTACGCACGCCGTATTGCAAAGCGCGAACTTTCCACCGCAGAGACCCTTCCTATCCTGAAGGAACTGTGCGACATGAACCTGGGCTCTGCTTCCATCGACCTGGGCCGCCTGGCTGCTGGCTACTCTGAGTCTGACGCCAACAACCTGCGCGACTACCTGGAGCAGGAACTCTGCGACCTGGTTGGCGCTGCTGTTGATAAGGAATGCACCGACGTTGTGCTCTACGGCTTTGGCCGCATCGGCCGTCTGCTGGCCCGTATCCTGATCGCTCGTGAGGCTGCATACGGCGGCGTCCGTCTGCGTGCCATCGTTGCCCGCAAGAAGGGCGACGGCGATATCTTCAAGCGTGCCTCCTTGCTGCGCCGCGACTCCGTTCATGGTGCTTTCAACGGCACCATCGCTGTGGATGAAGAAAACGACGTTATCTGGGCAAACGGCACCAAGATTCAGATGATCTACGCCAACGACCCGGCTGATATCGACTACACCGCTTACGGCATTGACAATGCCATCCTGGTTGATAACACCGGCGTATGGCGTGACCGCGCTGGCCTGGAGCAGCACTTGCAGTCCAAGGGCATCGACCGCGTGCTGCTGACCGCGCCGGGCAAGGGCGATCTGAAGAACATCGTCTACGGCATCAACGATGACACCATCGAGGATTCTGACAAGATCCTGTCTGCCGCATCCTGCACCACCAACGGCATCACCCCTGTTCTTAAGGTCATCAATGATCGTTACGGCGTTGTCCACGGCCACGTGGAGACCGCTCACTCCTTTACCAATGACCAGAACCTGATTGATAACTTCCACAAGGGTGACCGTCGTGGCCGCGCAGCTGGTCTCAACATGGTTCTCACCGAGACCGGTGCTGCGAAGGCAGTCTCCAAGGCTGTTCCGGAGTTTGAGGGCAAGCTGACCGGTAACGCTATCCGCGTTCCTACCCCAGACGTTTCCATGGCAGTGCTGAACCTGGAGCTGGAGAAGGAAGTCGAGCGCGACGAGGTCAACAACTTCTTGCGCAACGTCTCCCTGCACTCTGACCTGCGCCAGCAGATTTCCTACATTGCTTCTCCGGAGGTTGTCTCCTCTGACTTCGTCGGCTCCACCCACGCCGGCATTGTCGACGGCCTGGCAACCATCGCTTCCGGCAAGCACCTGGTTCTCTATGTCTGGTACGACAACGAGTTCGGCTACTCCAACCAGGTAATTCGCATCGTCGAGGACATCGCAGGCGCACGTCCTCGCGTATTCCCGGCTCGCGTTGAGGCACACGAGCTCTAAGCCTCTTCGCGCAGATTAAGCGCTACCCACCCCTGGGGCCACATTTTCGGTGTGGCTCCAGGGGTCTTTGTTTAGGCAGGCATGGGATCGGGTTGTAGTGCTAGGGCGCACGTACCCCTGAGTGGGTTGTTCGACTACGTGTATCCACGGCTGAGTTTTAGGATGTTTCGATGTGAAATCTAAACCCAGGCATTCGCAACCACACCGTGCCCAAAGCGCTGAAATAGCTGAAAATGCTGGTAGCAATCAATCTCCTGCGTCTCGGTGGATAAACGCCGGGCAATGGCTGATCGGTACGCCTTGGGGAAGGCTTGTCATTATTATTGCGTTGTGCGCGGCGCTGGCACCATCAGTATTACGAGGTTTTCACCTCCGGTATTACATCGATCTTGATGTCTACGCTGCAGGCGGTCGCGCGGTGCTGACAGGCCAGTCGCTCTACGACGACGGCTTCGATGTGCGTGGGGCGCATTTGCCTTTTACATATCCGCCGTTGGCCGCAATGCTTTTTGCCCCGTTGTCGCTTCTGCCGCACTCGGTCGCAGCGGTTATCATGCTCGCAGTATCAACCGCGGCGCTCTGGTGGTGCATTCACCGTATCGTGGACATGCTGGGGCTTGCTGAGTATCTCGGTGGCAGCAAAGGGTGGCTGAGCACCGGGCTGCTTGCGTTGGCCTTGGTGACAGAACCCGTGCGGCAGACCCTCATGTTTGGCCAGATCAACATCGTGCTGATGTTTCTCGTGCTCGCCGATGTCTTTGGTCGCCGCAGTCTCCGTGGGTGGGGCGTGGGACTTGCGGCGGCCATCAAGCTTACTCCTGCGGTCTTTGGCCTGTATTTCCTTATCACCCGGCAATTTAAGGCTGCGGCGATGTCCGTAGCGACCGGAATTGCAGCGACGCTGTTGGCAGCACTCGTCTTGCCGGCCGACTCCCGCGAATACTGGACGCATACCTTGGGCGATCCGACCCGGATCGGTGGAATCGATTACGTGGGCAATCAATCTCTCCGCGGCGTCGTTGAGCGTGCCCTCGGGCCAGGGGAGGGCCACGGCCTGTGGGTCGGCGCGTCGCTGGTGGTTTTCTGCGTCGTCGCGGTGGCCATGTGGCGACACCGCGACGACATGGTGGCGCTGCTAGGACTCAACTCGCTTGTAGCACTTCTTATCTCCCCGGTGAGCTGGTCGCACCACTGGGTTTGGTTGCCGGTGCTGCTTATCCCGCAGCTCGTGCGCTGGGCCCGCGGTGGGGTGCCGGGCGCTACACTCGTGTTGATCGCGACGATGCTGTTTACCTTCATCGGGCCGCACTGGTTCGTGGATGGTTTGGATACCAGGCAGTGGTGGGCGGCGATATGCGCAGCGGACTTCGTCCTCATCGCAGTGGCATACCTTGTGCTTGCCGTGCGCGCCCCGCGGCCACGGGTTAACTCGTAGCGGGCGGGATAGCGGTTGCCGGGGATGACTACTTGTCTGACTTGTGCTTCCCGGTCTTCTTTTTCTTCTTGCCCTTGTGCTTTTTGCCTTCGGACTTGCGCGCAGCAACTTTGTCGCGCTCAAGTTCGGCGGCCACATCGGGGACGTAGGCGAACTCATCGCGCGGCGGGCGCTGGTATTCCTCGCCGCTTTCAGCTGGGCGCTCCGGAATCTCCGGAACCACCTGCTCGACGTGCTGATACGGAACCGTCTTTAGGATGTGGTTGATGACGTTGATACGAGAGCGTTTTTTGTCTTCAGATTCAACGGTGTACCACGGAGCGTTCGGGGTATCGGTGTGGACGAACATCTCGTCCTTTGCACGGGAGTAGTCCTCCCAGCGGGTGATGGACTGCAGATCCATGGGAGAGAGCTTCCAGCGACGCAGCGGATCGTTGCGGCGGGACTTAAAGCGCGCGATCTGCTCTTCGTCAGAGACGGAGAACCAGTACTTCAGCAGAATAATGCCGTCTTCAACGAGCATGTTTTCGAGCTGGGGCGCCTGGTGCAAGAAGCGGACGTATTCCTGTTGGGAGCAAAAGCCCATGACTCGCTCGACGCCGGCGCGGTTATACCAGGAGCGGTCAAAAATGACTATTTCGCCCGCGGTCGGAAGCTTTTCGATGTAGCGCTGGAAGTACCACTGGCCGGCCTCACGGTCGGTGGGTTTAGGCAGAGCTTCGATGCGGCAGGTGCGGGGGTTGAGGTACTGGGTGATGCGCTTGATAGCAGAGCCCTTACCCGCAGCGTCGCGACCTTCCATGATAATGACGATGCGGGCACCGGTTTCTACAACCCACTGCTGCATCTCGACGAGTTCGGCCTGCAGGCGCTTGAGTTCTTCCTCGTAAGCTTCCTTATCGAGCTTGGCAGGGGCGGTTTTGGATTTCTTGCTCATGCATTTAACTTTAGCCCGCTATCTGCGAAGATAGGTAATAAATCCAGGGCAATTATGCACAAGCATAGTAATTAACCACACGTGCACTCGGGCCCGCAGCCAGAAGGCGCTTCGCCGTAGTGCGTGGTGTTTTCGATAGCTCCTAAGCCTTCGACCTCAATGCGGACGGTTTGGCCGTCCTGAATAAAAGCCTGTGGCTCACGCGCAAATCCCACGCCCTCGGGCGTGCCGGTTACGATGACGTCGCCGGGATTAAGCGGGTACAGCTTTGAGCAGAACGCGATGAGCTCTGCGACGGAGAAAATCAGGTCATCGGTGTTATCTGCCTGGCGCACCTCGCCATCGACGGTGGTGGTAATGCGCGCGTTGCCGCCGGGTGCCCACTCATCAGAAGTGGTCAGCCATGGACCGAATCCAGCAGTGCGGTAGAAAGATTTGCCGGCATGGAATTGAGTGGTACGCCGCTGGAAATCCCGCAGCGTGTAATCATTCATCACGGCGTAGCCTGCGGCGTGTTCGAGCGCGTCTGCCATCGCAACATTGTGCGCACGAGAGCCGATAA
Source organism: Corynebacterium sp. HMSC06D04 (assembly GCF_001807315.1). Taxonomy (NCBI): domain Bacteria; kingdom Bacillati; phylum Actinomycetota; class Actinomycetes; order Mycobacteriales; family Corynebacteriaceae; genus Corynebacterium; species Corynebacterium sp. HMSC06D04. The sequence goes on along the minus strand of NZ_KV788540.1, from coordinate 22,459 downwards.
CCACGGCGAGTTCGCCCTCATAGTCGAGCTTGCTCGTGGCCCAGTCGGGGACATAGATATCGTCGTAGGGGCCGGTGAGCGCCTCCGGAAACTTAATGAACAAGGTAGGCTGCTCAGGCAGCTCACGCCCCATCTCACGCGCATGTTTGGCGTAATTGACGCCCACGCAGATAATCTTCGACGGCGTCGGGATGACGGGCGCTAAGTCCTGCTCGCGGAAAGCAATCGGCTCGCCAGAAAGCTGCGCGGACTTGCACCAATCCTCGGCCTGCAGGAGCTGGCCGACGTCGTCAAAGTCGAGCTCCACGCCCACGCCGGGGCCGTCGATGCGGATCGCAGTGGTGCCAAACTGGGTTCGCAAGGTGGCAAGTTTCATGTCGGAAAGTCTACGCGGAGTTGCAGGAAGCTTGGCGCAAAAGCCGGGGAGAAGCTTTAAGGCATGCGAATCTGGCCCGTGGGCGGGCTAGACAGCTTGCTTCGCGAGCTAAGTAGCGTGTTCTGAGAAATTGCTCAGCTCTTCGTCGAGGTAGGTGCGTTCTTCTTCCAACCAATCCGGCAGCGGCGAGTTAAGCGGCGGCGGAGATTTATCTGTCCAAGGTGGGATGTACCAGCCGCTGGGCGGAACCCAATAGACTGTGCCATGCCGCTCGAGCCATCCGCGCCCGCCGGCGGTGTCGTCGTCATTGACGGCATTGTGATACTGGCAGGCCATGGTGAGGTTTTCCGCGGATGTTTCGCCGCCATGGCGCCAGGCCTTTAGATGGTGGACTTGGCAATCGTTCGCGCCCTTTTTGCAGCCGAGCCAGGTACAGCGCGGGTTTTCCGCAGTAGCCATAAGCCGCTGCTTGGTGGAGGCAAAACGCGAGACTCGGTGTAGGTTCACAGGACCATGCACAGGATGCATGAGTACGTGGAAGCCGTGATCAAGGATGTTCCGGGTAGCCAGTTCAGTCGAGGAGATGAGCGCGCCATTGCTCAATTGGAACCAGACTTCGTGGCCTTCCAAGGCCCGCGCGTAGTTTTCCATTTTTGTCACCAACATGACAGAAATTGCTGGCTGACTAGGGTTTCCTTCGCCGAACCAGCGTTGTTTTAGCCCCGCGAGTGCAGATTCAGCGCTGCTGCAGTCAAGGCTGTCGCGCATATCGGTGAGGTCGGCGGAGGGGCCGCAAATAGTCAGGGTAGCTTGACCATCGGGATGCTGGGCCAGGCGTATTCCAGGCTTGCGTTCGCGGCGAGGCGAGTGCGCAGCAACCAATTCGCGGGCCTTCTTCTCGACGTCTCTCGTATCACCGGCCGTGGCCAAAGCCGTATGGCGCACGCGCCACCGTTCGGCCTCCGTGCGCAACTTGCGGGCCTGCTTTTCCACGGCAAGGAGCGTAGTAAGGGAGTGAGCACGCCCGCGTTCCATGGTTTCGCGACGCAAGCGCTGAAAAGAGTTACTGGGCGCGAAGGGCTCAGCGAGGGCTGCAAGGTCTATTGCCAGAGCATCGGGCACCCCGAGACTAGCGATTTCACTCGCTGTCTTGCCCACGGCTTCTTCGACAATATCCATGCCCCGACTTAACGTGCTGGCCAGTTCCCCCAAAACTGTCATAGCCCAGACCCTAAAGCAGCTTATGCCACGCCGCAACTGGAGCGGCGTCGGCAAGCGCAGCTAACTCGCGGACGCGATGCGGGTGATTTCTTGCGCTGCGTCTGCGCAGATGATGGGGATGTCCGCTTGCTCTTTCTTTGCCCACGGTTTAAGCACGAAGCTTGCGGGATCCATTCGACCCGGTGGGCGTCCGATGCCTACGGAAAGCCGCTGATAATCCTTGGTACCCAGAGACTTGGTGGTGGAGCGCAGGCCATTGTGCCCGTGGTCGCCACCGCCGACGCGGTGCTTGACGACGCCGAATTCCAGCTCCAGCTCATCGTGGACCACGATGAGGTTTGCAGGAGATAGCGAAAAGTACTGGAGGAGTGCCTTGATGGGGCCACCAGAGAGGTTCATGAAAGAACGCGGCTTGGCAAGGAATAACTTGGTCGAGCCAAGGCGAACTTCGGCAACTTCGGTGTTGGTCTTTTTATGCACTGAAAAGCTGGTGAAGTTGTCGTTAGCTAATTCATCGACAACACCGAAACCGATGTTGTGGCGGGTTCCGGCATATTTGGGGCCCGGATTGCCCAGGCCGACGATGAGATAATCAGTCACTAAGCCATTGTCTCATGCAGGTGCGAAAGAGCGCCCCTTGGCGTGAAAACGGGCAAACGCCCGCGCCGGCCACGATGGCCAGTGCGGGCGAATGTGCGTAAAAAGAGCGTGAAACTCTAAATTACTCTGCGGATTCCTCAGAGGATTCCTCAGCGGATTCAGCGCCAGCCTCAGCGCCGCCTTCCTCAGCAGCCTCAGCAGCTTCCTCGAGCTCTTCGTCAACCTCAGGCAGGGAGATGGAAGCGATGACGGTCTCTGCATCTGCAACCAGGGTGGTGCCTTCTGGCAGGGTGACGTCGCCAGCGGTGATGACAGTGCCGTCCTCGAGGCCCTCGATGGAAACGGAGATCTCCTCTGGGATGTTCAGAACGTCTGCCTCAACGAGGAGGACGTCAGCATCCTGAACGGACATGGTGCCCGGTGCGCTCTCGCCCTCGAGAACAACCGGAACCTCAACCTCAACCTTCTCGCCGCGCTTGATGGAAAGCAGGTCGACGTGGTCGATGTCCAGGGTCAGAACGTTCTGGTCAACGTGCTTGACCATGACGAGGTGCTGCTCACCCTCGAGCTCGAGCTCGAAAACAGCGTTGACGCCGTGTGCGCGAACCAGTGCGGTCAGCTCGAGACGGTCAACAGCGAAGTGCAGAACGTCAACGCCGTGGCCGTAGACAACGCCTGGGACCTTGCCAGCAACGCGCAGGCGGCGAGCGAAGCCCTTGCCGAACTCGTTACGTACTTCTGCCTTCAATACTGGGCGGGTGTTTGCCATAGTAAAACTCCTAGTGTCAAAGATTGGTGCGGCGAGACTTTAGCGAGTTCGAAAAACGGCGAAAGCCTGCCGATGGTCGTCTTGGTCGAGTCATCGCAGGCTTAAAACGTGTGAAATAACTTCTAATCGCGTCGATAACGGCTTTCCAATTCTGGGCAGCCCTCGCCGAGACAGCGAGAATACTAACACGCAGCGCCGAGAGCAGGCAAGTTACTTCTGCTCTTCTTCGCCGACAACTCCCTAGCCTTCGTCAGCTTCGTAGTCCTCGGCCGAAAAGTCATTGGAATCATCGGCCTCGCTAAGCGCGCTGCCTACCACCTTAGCGAGGCTATCGACGCTATCCCACCAGCTCTTCATGGAGATAAGCTCATGCAGGCTGTCCAATTGTGCAGGCGGAATTACCTTAAGATGTAACAAGCAGAACAACAACACAAGGAACCTCCACCTGGATCAATTCAGGTGGAGGTTCCTTGTGTTCTGTTTAGGAGAGTAGCTTGTATCCGCTCTTGTCTTTGAATTCCCCTGTGGCGATCATAATGAGATCCACGATGGTTCCCACTAAGAAGAGTCCTCCTGTGAAGAGCCAGAGCAGACCAGTTCCGATCTTTCCTACATATATGCGGTGAAGACCAGCCACAAGGAAGAGACCAAGGACGCACAGCACAGCTGCGACACCTTTGCTGTATTTGCTTTCCCCGGGGAAATAGTTCGCATTGTAGGTCATATCATTATGTCCTTTCCTTGTGGTGCGGTATCCGTTGCCGACATGCAAGTCTTAGCACAGGTTCATTCATTTCTGTTTGTGGAAATGGAAAAGACCGCCCAGCCGTGTGCTGGACGGTCTTTTATGTGCTGCTTATTAAGTGCTTAGTTCGACTCGAAGAGCGTGGTTACGGAGCCGTTTTCGAAGATCTCGTGGATGGTACGAGCCAGCAGCGGAGCAATCGAAAGAACGGTCAGGTTGGACCAGCCCTCGGTGGACTGCGGAAGGGTATCGGTGGTGATGACTTCCTCAGCGCCGCACTCGGACAGGCGCTCACGTGCCGGATCGGAGAAGACGCCGTGGGTACAAGCGATGACGACGGACTTCGCGCCTGCTTCCTTCAGCACACGAACTGCGCCAGCGATGGTTCCGCCGGTATCGATCATGTCATCCAGAAGGATGCAGTCCTTGCCCTCGACCTCACCGACAACGCGGTTGGAGACGGTCTCGTTTGCAACCTCGGTGGAACGAGTCTTGTGAACGAAGGACAGTGGGGCGTCGCCTAGCTCATGCGCCCACTTCTCAGCCACCTTGACGCGGCCAGCATCCGGGGAAACCACAGCGAGGTTATCCAGGGAGTACTTGGACTTGATGTAGTCCACGAGGATCGGCATTGCGTGCATGTGATCGACCGGGCCGTCGAAGAATCCCTGGATCTGGTCAGTGTGCAGGTCAACAGAAACGATGCGGTCTGCGCCCGCTGCCTGCAGCAGGTCAGCAACGAGGCGAGCGGAGATCGGCTCGCGGCCGCGGTGCTTCTTATCCTGACGTGCGTATGGGTAGAACGGCAGGATAGCGGTGATGCGCTTTGCGGAACCACGCTTGAGCGCATCGATCATGATGAGCTGCTCCACCAGCCACTTGTTCAGCGGCTGGGTGTGGGACTGCATTACGAAGCAGTCTGCACCACGGACAGACTCTTCGAAGCGGATGAAGATCTCACCGTTTGCAAAGTCACGAGCGGTGGTTGGAACGAGGTCCGTCTTCAGTTCCTTGGCCACAGCCTCAGCCAATTCTGGGTGTGCACGCCCAGAAAAGAGCTTCATATTCTTGCTGCTGCCGGTTACCTTGCCAGTCATGGGCGGTAATTCCCCTTACTTGTTGTTGTCCTGTGCGCGGGCGGCAGCTTCTGCTGCCGGAGTGCCCGGACGCTTCTTTTGAACCCAGCCTTCGATGTTGCGCTGCTTGCCACCGGAGACCACGAGTGCTCCCGCAGGAACATCTTCCTTGATAACTGTACCCGCCCCGGAATAAGCGCCGTCACCGACATTGACTGGTGCGATAAACATCGTGTCAGATCCGGTGCGCACGTGGCTGCCGATTACGGTGTGATGCTTGTTAACACCGTCGTAGTTGACGAATACGGAGGAAGCGCCGATATTGGATTCCTCGCCCACGGTGGCATCGCCGATGTAGGTCAGGTGCGGAACCTTGGAACCGCGTCCAATCTGGGCATTCTTTGCCTCGACGAAGCCGCCGAGCTTACCGCCTTCGCCGAGCTCGGTCTTCGGGCGGATGAAGGTAAACGGGCCGACGTTGGCGTTAGCGCCAATCACAGACTCGGAACCGTGGGTGCGGATGACCTTGGCGCCCTCGCCGACCTGCATATCGGTCAAGGTGGTGTCTGGTCCGATTTCTGCGCCATCAGCGATGTGGGTCTTGCCCCACAGCTGGGTGCCCGGGTGGATGAGAACGTCGCAGCCAATGGTGACGTCAACGCCAATCCAGGTGGTGGCAGGGTCGACGATGGTGGCACCGCCGCGCATGGCGGCTTCCACGGTGCGGCGGTTGAGCTCGCGGCCAGCTGCGGCGAGCTGGACGCGGTCATTGACGCCTGCCAGCTCGCCGGCGTCGGCAGCAATGTGCGCGCCGACGTTGTGGCCTGCGGTGCGGGCGATTTCCAAAACGTCAGTGATGTAGAGCTCGCCCTGGGCGTTGTTGGAATCGAGCTTGGTTAGGGCGTCGCGCAGAATTGCGCCGTCGAAAGCGAATACGCCGGAGTTGACCTCGTCGATGGAAAGCTGCTCGCTTGCTGCATCCTTCTGCTCAACGATGGCTTCGACATTGCCATCTGCGCCGCGGACGATGCGGCCATAACCGGTTGGGTCAGCAAGCTGCATCGACAGAACCGTCACGGCGTTGCCGGCGGTAACGTGGGCGTCGAAAAGCTCGCGGATGGTCTCAGTGCGAAGAAGGGGGACGTCACCGTTGGTGACGATGACGGTGCCATCGAAGTCGGGGAGTGGCTCGAGACCGCACTGCACTGCGTGGCCGGTGCCGTTTTGTTCTTCCTGCACTGCCTGGGAGACTTCGGTTCCCAGTTCTGCGGCGATGGCCTCAATGGCGGGAGAGACCTGCTCGCGCTGGTGGCCGACGACGGCGACGAGGTGCTCCGGGTGCATACCAGCCGCAGCATGCAGCGCGTGCCCGATGAGCGGGCGCCCGCCGATTTCGTGCAAAGTCTTTTGCTTTGCGGATTTCATTCGGGTGCCAGCGCCCGCTGCTAGAACAACAATCGCGCACTTAGTTGTATCTGCCACGAGTTTCTTCGTTCTCCTGTCGTCGAGTCTTATTTAGGGAGTAATGTCCCACATCTTAACGCCCCACGTAGTTATTGGGGGATAAAGCACACCCCAGTTCGGCGCTGGCTTTGCTATGAACTAGGCAGAGACCTCACGCAGCATCCTGGCGCGCCAAGCTCCGATGAAGCCGAGTGCAGCCAAGAAAAGCAGGGCAGCGGTAGGCCCGGCAAGGGAAATGACTGCGGAGATTGCGCCTACAACAAGCAAGATTGCGCCCATCATCGTGTTGGCCGCACCGACATAAAAGGTGCGTTTATCGCCACCTGCCATGTCCACGATGTAAGTCTTACGCGCGACGCGGATGCCCGTGTGCGCGAGGTTGACCAAAAAGAACCCCAGCGGCAAAGCCCAAGCACAAACCCAGGTTGGCGCCCAATGAGCACAAGCGACCACGAGCATTAGGGTCAGCGATGCCGCAACCGACGCCCACGACATCACCAATCGGGAAGAGCGATCCGACCAGATGCCGGAAATTTTTCCACCCACCAGGTTGGCAAGGCCAGAAGCAAGCACGAAGCCCGCGAGTCCGCTGAGCACCGTGGTGCCGCTTTGATGGGAAAGCGTGACGATGAAGGTGGTTGATAGCGCAGTCACTAGCAAAAGGGCGCGCACGTTAACAAAGCGGCGGAAATCTTCGTCGGAGGTATATAGCTTCCAGGTATCGCTCCACCAGTGAGGGCCCTCGGATGCATTCTTTTTGGCGGCCGCGGTTTCTGCTTCATCCGGAACGGGCTCATCGATGGAGGAGAATATCGCTGCCGCAACGAACCAACTCAGCGCACCACCACCGAGAACTGCGGCAAGCCCCAGCGGCGGAAGCTGGCCCAAGAACGCGAGCACAAGGCCAACGAGTAGGGTTACCGCGCCCGATGCTTGAGCAGCAAGCCCCGTCACCTCACCGCGGCTGCCTTTAGAAATGGTCCGGCCTTGGACGTCTTTTCCCGTCAGCGAGCACAAAGCGCGGAAAACAGAAAGCACGGCAAGCGCAGCGATGGTTATCGTGCCGAGAACCCAACCTTCAAATACCGCTGCGGCACCTGCAATCACGAGGGCGCTAATGCCTTGAACGACCGAGCCCCACACCCATAGCTTCTTGCGGGTCGGACGGGAAGTTACCCACGGGGTCAGTGCGGCCTGCGGGAGCATGGAGCCAGACTCTCGGATAGGCACCAGTAGTGCGGTAAAAAAGTGCGGGACGCCCAGCTGCGCAAAGAGCCAGGGCAGGACGGTCTTTCCGGAGACTAATTGGTCACCGATGCCTTGTAGGGCGTTTGAGGATGCGAAAAGGCGGGCGGGACGAGCTTCTTGGTCTGGGATCGGCATAAATCAAGCGTATGTGATAAATACCTGAATTGGCCGAAATAGGTTTGGCTTAGCAGCCAACTAAAATATTCTGGAATTTATGGGTTTTACGCGTCGTGTCTTTTTCAAAGGTACTTTGTTTACTGCTTCTGCCGCTGCGGCAGGTGCGGCTCTCACGGCATGTGCCAATACGAAAAATAAGGATCAGCCGGCCCCGGTGGGCTATGACGCAGCGCCGCGGCCCCTTCCTATCCCGCCACTTTTAGAAGGTGAGATGGATGGCGGTACAAGGGTCTTCAAGCTCACCGCCCAAGACGGCCATTCGGAGGTTATCTCGGGCAATAACAACACCCGCACTTGGGGATTCAACGGCGCCTTCTTAGGGCCCACGCTGCGGGCGCACAAAGGTGAAAAGGTCCGCGCGGAAATCACCAATAACCTGGTCGAAATGACCACCGTGCACTGGCATGGAATGAAGCTTCCGGCCTATTCCGATGGTGGACCACACTCGCCGATTGAGGTGGGCAAGACCTGGAAGCCACAGTGGGAGATTTCCCAACCCGCCGCCACCGTCTGGTATCACCCGCACCCGCACATGGCCACGGCAACCCATGCATACCGCGGACTTGCTGGCATGTTTATCTTGGACGACGACGTATCGGATAAGCTCGACATTCCTTCTGAGTACGGCGTGGATGACATTCCGGTGGTCATTATGGATGCGAAGTTCACTGAGGACGGCCAGTTTGATCACCAGGTTGACGGCACTCTCGGTCTCATGGGCACTACTCCTGTGGTTAACGGCATCACGAATGCAGCTTTCACCGCCACCACGCGCCGGGTTCGACTCCGTTTGCTCAACGGCGCTTCGATGCGTTTCTACACGCTGGCCCTGGATAACGGGACGCCGTTTAACGTCATCGCTACTGACTCCGGGCTTCTCGACGCCCCCGTTGAGGTCGACGAACTCCTCATCGGGCCAGGCGAGCGCATCGAGGTCCTCGTGGACTTGGAGCCCGGCAAGGACGTGGTGTTGCAGTCGGTGCCGCGCAAGGACAACTTCAGCATCCCCGAAGATGAGTACTCTGCGGACTTTGGCTTCAAGGACAGCTTTGACATCCTGCATATCACCGCGCCGGGGGAGGATGCGCCTGCAGCGCCAGCTCTGCCGCAAACCTTGGATCCCGCGGCTGCCGACGTCCCGTCTGCCGAGGGGCTGACTGAGCGCGAGTTCGTGCTCAATACCTTCATGATTAACGGTGAGTCCATGGACATGGCCCGCGTGGACACCGTGATCGAGGAAGACAAGCCTGAGGTATGGACTGTGACCAACGAAAATAGCGATTGGCCGCACAACTTTCACATCCATAATTCGCGTTTCAAGGTCTTGTCTTATGACTATGGCGATGGCAAGGACATCGCGGTTCCGACGATGGGCTGGAAGGACATCGTCAATCTTCCGCCCAAGGCAACTGCCAAGCTGCTCGTGGAGTTGGGCTACTTCCCGGATAAGACCATTCCGTACATGTACCACTGTCACATGCTCCTGCACGAGGACAAGGGCATGATGGGCCAGATGGTTGTGGTGAACAAGGGCGAAAAACCTGACGTGCGCGTCAAGCCGGCGGCGCTTGTATTCGAGAAGTCTGCTGGGGCGTCGCATAGCGCACATGCTGGGCAAGTCGTGGACTCATCCCGTAGCCCGTACGCGACCCCGTCTGCGACTTCCTAGGCTTTTCGAGGTCTCAAAATAAAAGAACTCCTGCTCCTTCGAAATGCGAAGTGAGCAGGAGTTTCCTTGGCTTCCCCACCAGGACTCGAACCTAGAATGACGGTACCAAAAACCGTAGTGTTGCCGATTACACCATGGGGAATAACCGCGCGCTCAAGGCGTGCGTTGCTAATAGTACCTGACGCGTATGCCTTAATTACAAATGCCACCCACTAAGCTTGATCGCATGGTTCGACAGAGGATGACTGGACGCGAACGTCGCGAGCAATTGATCGTGATTGGCCGAGCGGCTTTTGCCGAGCTGGGGTTCGACGGAGCCAGCGTGGAGGAGATTGCGGCGCGAGCTGGCGTTTCCAAGCCCGTGGTCTATGAGCACTTCGGGGGAAAAGAAGGCCTCTATGCGGTCATCGTGGACCGCGAGATGCTCGCCCTGGAGAAGGTGATCACGCATTCGCTTAGCGAAGGCACCTGGCGCGAGCGCATCGAGAAAGCCACTGTCGCACTTTTAAACTACGTGGAGCAAGAAACCGATGGATTCTTAATCCTCGTACGCGACTCCAAGCCCGGCGACGAACGCTCCTATTCCACTTTGCTTAATTCCTCCGTGGGGCAGGTCTCCTATATCTTGGGCGCCGCCTTCGAGCGCCGCGGCCTCGACGCGAAACTGGCAGGACTTTATGCCCAAGCGCTAGTCGGCATGGTCTCGATGACCGCCCAATGGTGGCTGGATACCCGCCAGCCGGCAAAGGAAGTGGTGGCTGCGCACATCGTAAACTTGTGCTGGAATGGGCTGTCTGGAATGGAAGCTAAGCCAAAACTGAGAGGAACTAACTAAGTGGCAACGCCGATGCTCGCCGGACTACTCAAGGTCGCGGCTTCCGACCCGAAACTCAAAGGGCTTGCCACCCAGGTAGGCGAGCCACACCTGCACATCACCGGCATCGACCAAGCGCGCCCGTGGGCTATCGGCACGCTGGCGAATCAGGCGCCCGTTCTCGTCGTTACCGCCACCGGCCGTGAGGCCGAGGACCTCACCGCGGAGCTAACCGCGATGATGGGGGACAAGGTTGCCCAGTTCCCGGCCTGGGAAACCCTTCCACACGAACGCCTTTCGCCCGGCGCGGATATCGTGGGCCGCCGCGCGCAGGTGCTGCACCGCATTGCAGAAGGCAAGCTGCGCGTCGTCGTCACAGCAGCGCGTGGATATAGCCAACCGATCTTGAAAAACGTGGAAGGCCGCAGTCCGATCAGCCTGGCCGAGGACATGGAAATCGAGCTCGAGGCCATCGTCTCACAGCTGGAGTTTCGTGCCTACAAGCACGTGGACATGGTGGCCAAGCGCGGCGAGTATGCCGTCCGCGGCGGCATCTTGGACGTCTTTCCCACGACGCTCGATTACCCGGTGCGCGTGGAGTTCTGGGGCGATGAAATTACCGATATCAGGCAATTTTCCGTCGCCGACCAGCGCGCGATTCCAGAGATTGCGGTCGGCGCGGTGGACATCTTCCCGGCGCGTGAGCTTCCGATTACTGACGACGTCGCCAAGCGTGCCCAAGACTTTGCCCTGCAGCACCCGGGCAATGCTGCCCTCGTGGAGCTTTTGACCAAGGTCGGTGAGCATATTCCGGCCGACGGCATGGAGGCGCTGCTGGCGGTGCTTAGCGACGCCCCGCTGGTCACCCTTCCCGAATTCATGCCGGAGGGTACCCACGTGCTGCTGGTCGCGCCGGAAAAGATTCGCACCCGAATCGCGGATCTAGAGTCCACGGACGCGGAATTCTTGGCTGCCGGTTGGGAAGCCGCTGCCATGGGGGCGGATGGTCCTTTGACCGCTGAAGGCCTGGATACCGAGGCCGCTAGCTACCGTTCCTACGAGTCTTTGGAAGCAACGTGTGCTAACACGAATTTGCCGCTGTGGACCTTTGCGCCTCCTGGAATGTTCATGGCCGACGAGGCGCAGACCCTGCCGCTCGAGTATGAACCGGGCCCGACGCCGCGTGGTGACATCAAGGAAATCGACGCCATGATGGCCCAGTTGCTCGCGCATACCCGCGACGGCGGCCGTGCGGCGTTTATCGCTCCTGCGCAAGGCGCGATCAAGCGCATGGTTGAGCGTTTTGCGGAAAAGGGCATCCGCACCAAGGTCGCGACTCCTGGCTGGGAGCCGACGCCTGGCGAGGTCACTTTGTATCAGGCGCTTTCACATGCGGGCTTGGTATTCCCGAAGGCCCGCAGCGCCGGCGGCTCGCAGAAGGAACAGCTCCCGCTGGTTGTGGTGACGGAGACCGACCTGACTGGTAATCGCGTGGGCGATATCGCCGGCGCTAAGCGACGCCCAGCTAAGCGCCGCAACCGCGTCGATCCGCTGGCGCTCAAACAGGGCGACCACGTGGTGCATGAAACCCACGGCATTGGCCGCTTCCTCAAGATGGCCGAGCGCACGATTCAGTCGGGTGATGAGACCTCCCGACGTGAGTACATCGTGTTGGAGTACGCCTCCTCGAAGCGCGGCCAGCCGGCCGATCAGCTCTGGGTCCCGATGGACTCGCTGGATCTGCTCTCCAAGTACACCGGCGGCGAGAAGCCGACTCTGTCCAAGATGGGCGGCTCGGACTGGAAGAACACCAAGAAGAAGGCCCGCGCCGCAGTCCGCGAAATCGCGGGCGAGCTGGTGGAGCTCTATGCCAAGCGCCAAGCCGCGCCGGGACACCAGTTTGCGCCTGATAACCCGTGGCAGGCGGAGATGGAAGATAACTTCCCATATGTCGAGACTGAAGATCAGATGATGGCCATCGACTCTGTGAAGCAGGATATGGAATCCAGCGTGCCGATGGACCGCGTCGTCGTCGGCGATGTGGGCTATGGCAAGACCGAGGTAGCGGTGCGCGCAGCCTTCAAGGCGGTGCAGGACGGAATGCAGGTGGCGGTTTTGGTGCCGACCACCTTGCTGGCGCAACAGCATGCTGATACCTTCCGCGAGCGCATGACCGGTTTCCCGGTCAACATTCAGGTGCTTTCGCGCTTTACTTCTACCAAGGAAGCCAAGGAGATTGTCTCCGGTCTGGCAGACGGTTCCGTCGATATCGTCATCGGAACGCATCGCCTGCTGCAAACAGGTGTGCATTGGAAGAACCTGGGCCTCATTGTGGTTGACGAGGAGCAGCGCTTCGGCGTGGAGCATAAGGAACATATCAAGGCGCTTAAAGCCTCCGTTGACGTGCTGACGATGTCTGCGACCCCAATTCCGCGCACCCTCGAGATGTCCATGGCGGGCATCCGCGAGATGTCTACCATCCTGACCCCGCCGGAAGACCGCCATCCGGTCCTGACTTACGTGGGTGCTTACGAGGACAAACAGATTGCTGCGGCGATCCGCCGCGAGCTGCTGCGAGACGGCCAGACCTTCTTCATCCACAACAAGGTCTCTGACATTGAAAAGAAGGCCCGCGAGCTCCGCGATCTCGTGCCGGAGGCGCGCATCGTCGTGGCGCACGGCCAGATGAACGAGGAAGCCCTCGAACGGACGGTGCAGGGCTTCTGGAACCGCGAGTACGACGTCCTGGTTTGTACCACGATCGTGGAAACCGGCCTGGACATCGCTAATGCGAATACGCTCATCGTGGAAAACGCGCACCACATGGGCCTGTCTCAGCTCCACCAGCTGCGCGGGCGCGTGGGTCGTTCCCGTGAGCGCGGCTATGCCTACTTCCTGTACCCGAAGGGCGCCACGCTGACCGAGACCTCCTATGACCGCCTGGCAACCATCGCCCAGAACAATGATCTGGGCGCCGGCATGGCCGTGGCGATGAAGGACTTGGAGATGCGCGGTGCCGGCAACGTCTTGGGCGCGCAGCAGTCCGGCCACATCGCGGGTGTCGGCTTCGACCTTTATGTCCGCTTGGTCGGGGAGGCAGTGGAGACCTTCAAGGCCCTTGCCCGTGGCGAGGTTCCGAAGGCCACCGACGAGGGACCGAAGGAGATCCGCATCGACCTGCCAGTCGACGCCCATATCCCAGAGGATTACATCAACTCCGAGCGCCTGCGCCTGGAGGTCTACCGCAAGCTCGCGGCCTCGAAGGACAATAACGATCTGCAGTTGGCTGTAGAAGAAATGGAAGACCGCTACGGCCCACTGCCGGAGCCAGTTACCCGTTTGCTGGCTGTCGCTCGACTGCGTCACCAGGCGCGCCGGGCAGGCGTGGGCGATATTGCGGTGCAGGGAACCCGCATTAAGGTCCACCCAGTGGATTTGGCGGATTCGAAGCAGGTGCGCTTGAAGCGCCTTTACCCGGGCTCCAATTACCGCGCCGCGGCGAAGGCTATTCAGCTGGGGTTCCCCAAGGCGGGCCGCAACGTCACCTCCCCGAAGTTGCGGGATATCGAGCTGCTGCAGTGGATGGCGGATTTCTTTTCCGCCATGTTCGAACTGGACAAGATCGATGTCACCGGCGCAAAGGTCGGCGGGAAGAATGTGATCTCTGTAAGCCAGTAAGACCCTATTTCACCTGCAGAGCACTGTCCTAGCAGAAAAGTACTCCCTACGGGCCCAGCGTGAAGCCGAGCCGGTAGGGAGTCTTTATCTATGCAGTTATCCTTAAAGAGAGAGCTTGCCGCTTGCTAGTCCCCACAGAGCGGCGATTGCGCCGATGAAGACGATGGCCACGACACACCACTCGAAGGAGTTGAAGACTCGCTCCTTCTTGTACAGGCGCGTTCCCACGTAAGGGATAAGACCTGGAATAACAGCGAGCGCACCGAGCAAGACATAAACCAGGTCGGCGGCGTAGATAAGCCACAGCGAGTAAACGAATGCGATGGCGCCAATGACGATGTGACGGCGGTTTTCCCGCTTCGAGATTTCCGGGCCCGAAAGATCGAACTTCACACCTGCGTGCGGGTGCGAAAGGCCCGTGCCGCGGATACCCAGTAAAAGTAGGTAGAGCGAGGTGAAGATATAAGGCAGCAGGTACATGATGGTGGCCAGCTGCACCATGGCGTTATATGAAGTCTCATTGAAGAAGAAGACGATGATGAAGACCTGGATAACAGAGGTGGAGATAAGCTGCGCTACCCATGGGGCGCCGGCCACGTTGATGGTGCCGATCTTGCGAGGCAGCAGGCCGTCGGTAGCCATCATTACGATGGGCTCAGCACACAGCATCTGCCAAGACACGTAAGCGCCCAGCACCGAAAGGCAGAGGCCGATGGAGATAAAAGCCGCGCCCCATGGGCCGACGACAGCTTCTAATACGGAAGCCATGGAGTTATCCGGCAATACTGCCAGTTCAGCTTGGGAGAGCACGCCGAATGACAAGGTGGAGACCGAAACTAAAAGCGCCAGCACGGAGAAGAAACCGATGACGGTGGCACGGCCGACGTCCTTGCGGGAGCGGGCCTGCTTGGAGTAGACGGAGGCGCCCTCCACACCGATGAATACCCACACGGTGTAGAGCATGATGCCCTGAATCTGCTCAGAGACGGTTGAGCCGGAGTCCTTGCCCCAGAAATCAAAGGTGAACTTGTCCCAGCTAAAGCCGAGGAACACGATGAAGACTACGAAAGCCAAGATAGGGACGATCTTGGCAATCGAGGTCACCATGTTCATCACAGCGGCCTGCTTAATGCCGCGCGCCAAAACTGCAAAAATGGCCCATGACATTACCGACACTGCGATGGCGGAGGCCCAGCGATGATCGGCGTCGAAAAGCGGCACATAGTGGCCCACGGTGTTAAAGAAGAGCGTGGCATACCCCACCTGCGCGATTACGGAGCCAATCCAGTAACCCCATCCTGCGGTAAAGCCGATGAAATCACCCAGGCCCGCGCGGGCGTAGGAGTACACGCCGGAGTCGAGGTGCGGCTTGCGGTGCGCCAAGTACTGGAACACGAACGCGACAGAGAGCATGCCCACGCCGGCGATGAGCCAACCGATGAGCATTGCGCCGGGACCTGCAACCGAGGCGATGTTTTGAGGGAGCGAGAATATTCCACTGCCCACGGTGGAGCCGATAATCAAGGCGACGAGAGTCCACAGAGTCACCTTGTGAGTACTCGATGACTCGGCGTTCGCCGGGGAGGAAGTAGTGGAAGTCATGCGACTAAAATACCCCGCAAAAGCCACGGAGCGAAGTCAGCATTTAAAACCTGATTACTAAACTGCCCTATACTTTGTGGCCATGACTGTTCTGTTGCTCGATGAACGCTGGCCCACGCTGATTCCGATGGAGGCACATGGGGCGCTTTTGGGCCCTGTTAGCTTCACCGGTGAGGTTCCAGTGCGCGTGCGATGGAACTTTAGCGATCTCCTAAAAGGAGAGGACCCATTGGGCGTTGGCCTGCTGGTTTCCACTGATGCGCACGAGCCGGAAGTCGTTGCAAGGCTGGAAGCTGGCGAGCGTCTCATCGAAGCAGAGTCGCGCAAAGATCCGATGTTTCAGGCGCGTACTGCAATGACCCAAGCGGTGCGGATTGGCGAGTGGGAACGTGCCCAAACTCACGAAAGTCTGTTGCCTTATCTCGCCGAAGAATCCGCCGAATTTGCCGAATCGGTGCGCTCCCAGGCCGGCGATGAGCATATGCGCGGCGAGCTTGGCGACGTCCTGCTACAAGTTCTCTTCCACGCCGAGCTAGCCTCGCGGCGCGGAGCATTCACGCTTGACGACGTCGCGGATTCCTTCGTGGCGAAGCTGCGCTCCCGCGCGCCCTATCTCTTTGATGGAACGAATGAGCTTGTTGCGATTGAGCGGCAGGAGCAGCTGTGGGCAGAAGGAAAGGCCCGCGAAAAGTCGCAGGCCTTGGACTAGCCGGAAATTCTTCTGAAGTTCCTTAGAGCTTCGGTAGGTTCAGCATGGAAGAGAGCATCGGAGCGTAGTCCGAGATCTTGGAGGACAAGCCAGTACCGCCAGTGAGGATGTTGTCCTGCTTGACGATGCCGCAGGCTAGGGCGCGGTCTGCGGTTAGCCCGGAGTACTTCACGGCAGCGATGGTCAGCGGGGAGACCTGTGCGTTCGCGTTGCCGCCAAGGTTCTGCAGGTTGTGAGCGAGCTGGTTGCGGGTGGTGTTCTCGTTAAAGAGCACGCCCTCGGTGTTTTGATCGATGACGGTCAGCGTGGTGCGAACGGTGCCGCAGTCGGCGCCGCTAATGAGCTGCGTGGCGACATTGTTAAGGTCGCCCAAGAAGCTGAGGTCTTGAGCCTGTGCGGCAGCTGGGGCGGCGAGGGAAAGGCTAAGCGCTGCGACGGCGGTAGCGGCGTAACGGCGAAGGGACATAGAAAGGCTCCTTTTTAAGGTGTGCGGTGCAGGGACAGGCGTGAAACCTGACCTCGTTACTGTAGCGCAAAATGTTAAATATGGTGCAGTAGTGAAAGATCTGACATAACTTCTTGTTGCTTACTGTTAAATCTCTGAAAGGGAAGTGGGGGCCGCAGTGTCAGTTCGGGAAGTGGCTAGGGGAGTCATTATGATTGGCGCTTATGACTAAGCGGCTGCGGAAACTCGGGGGCTGCGGCCTGGCCGCAGTCCTCGCTGTCGTCGTTGTGGTTTCCCTTGTGGGCTGGGTGCTTTCTGCTCTAGGCAAGCCTGCAACCTTGAAGCCGCTGCAGCCGGTTCCGCAGGCGATGCCGCCGATTGCTGGCATGGAAGTTCCTAATATTGACGTTCATTCGGAAGGGCGCACCGCGGACAAGCTGACCTACTGGTCCTCGCAGCTGGAATCGCAGACAGGAATCTCCGGCCAAGCATTACGTGCCTACGGAAACGCCGAGCTCATCGCCCGCGATGCGTGGCCCGAATGCAACCTGCGATGGAATACTCTGGCCGGTCTGGGTTGGGTAGAAACCCGCCATGGCACCTACAACGGCAATTGGCTGCGCCCCTCCAAGCTGGATGAAAATGGGTACCCAGATCCGCCGATTACCGGCATTGCTCTCGACGGCTCGAATGGTACCGCACATACCCCTGACACGGATGGCGGCCAAATCGATGGCGACGCTGAGTTTGATCGCGCCGTCGGGCCGTTGCAGTTCATTCCTTCCTCGTGGTCCCACGTGGGCCGCGATGCCAACGGTGATGGAGTAGCAGATCCCAATCAGATCGATGATGCCGCCCTCGGCGCAGCGGCCTTGCTTTGCTTCGGCGGGCGCAACATGGACAAGTCTGAAGACTGGGAGGCTG
This sequence comes from Corynebacterium sp. HMSC06D04, assembly GCF_001807315.1. NCBI lineage: Bacteria > Bacillati > Actinomycetota > Actinomycetes > Mycobacteriales > Corynebacteriaceae > Corynebacterium > Corynebacterium sp. HMSC06D04. The sequence continues at coordinate 4,942 of NZ_KV788540.1, read as the reverse complement.
GCATCCTTAATTACAACCAGTCCAGGGACTATCTGGAACGCGTTGCCGCTGCTGCCAACTCATATTCGATTCCGCAGCCTGCTTCTTCTTAGAAAAGCCAACTTTTTAGGCAAGTATGTGACATAGTGCCCGACGCAGCCCGAAGTTTTCTGGAACAATTGTCTTCAGGTGATTTGGGGCAAGGAACCCGAATCTCATATCAAATCAATTTGGCTCAATAGGAGTGAAAGCAGCATGGCTGACATCATCCACGTATTTGCTCGAGAGATTCTTGATTCTCGCGGTAACCCGACCGTCGAGGCCGAGGTTTTCCTTGATGACGGAGCACGCGGCGTAGCCGGCGTTCCTTCCGGTGCTTCTACCGGTGTGCACGAGGCTCATGAGCTTCGTGATGGTGGTGACCGCTACCTGGGCAAGGGCGTTCTCAAGGCTGTTGAAAACATCAACGAGGAAATCGTCGATGAGATCGCCGGCTTCGAGGCAGACGATCAGCGCCTGCTCGACCAGGCGCTTATCGCGCTCGATGGAACCGAAAACAAGTCCCGCCTTGGTGCAAACGCAATCCTCGGTGTTTCCATCGCTACCGCGAAGGCAGCTGCAGAGTCCGCCGGCCTGCCGCTCTACCGCTACATCGGCGGCCCGAACGCACACGTCCTGCCGGTTCCGATGATGAACATCGTCAACGGCGGCGCACACGCTGACTCCGGTGTTGACGTACAGGAGTTCATGATTGCACCTATCGGCGCCGAGTCCTTCGCTGAGGCACTGCGCATGGGTGCTGAGGTTTACCACTCCCTGAAGTCCGTTATTAAGTCCAAGGGCCTATCCACCGGCCTGGGCGACGAGGGCGGCTTCGCTCCGGAGGCTGAGTCCACCAAGGCTGCACTCGATCTCATTGTCGAGGCAATCAAGAAGGCTGGCTTCGAGCCAGGCAAGGATATCGCCCTGGCTCTTGACGTTGCTTCCTCTGAGTTCTTCAAGGATGGCAAGTACCACTTCGAAGGCGGCGAGCACACCGCCGAGGAGATGGCCAAGGTCTACGAGGAGCTCATCTCCGAGTACCCAATCGTCTCCATCGAGGATCCGCTGCAGGAAGATGACTGGGAGGGCTACACCAAGCTCACCGAGACCATCGGTGACAAGGTCCAGATTGTTGGCGACGACTTCTTCGTCACCAACCCGGCACGCCTGGCTGAGGGCATCGAGAAGAAGGCTGCTAACGCACTGCTCGTTAAGGTCAACCAGATCGGTACTCTGACCGAGACCTTCGACGCAGTCGAGCTCGCGCACCGCAACGGCTACCGCACCATGATGTCCCACCGCTCCGGCGAGACCGAGGACACCACGATTGCTGACCTCGCAGTTGCTCTGAACTGTGGCCAGATCAAGACCGGTGCTCCGGCTCGTTCCGAGCGCGTTGCTAAGTACAACCAGCTGCTGCGCATCGAGCAGGAGCTGGGCTCCGGCGCGGTCTACGCAGGCCGCTCCGCGTTCCCGCGTTTCCAGGGCTAAACCCCCGCGCTGGTTTTAGTTAGGTCGCCTCTTCAAGGCCCCTCGCTACCTACCCTTGGTTTTCAAAGGAAGGCAGCAGGGCTTTGGGAAGGCGGCCTTTTAATTTGTGAGAATTTACTTCATTCACACGCGCGTCACCCGTTTCAATAAGCTCGCGCCGCTAGGATAGAAACCCTATGGCACGCGAGAACCACCCTTCAAAGAAATCCCGGACCACCGTCCCCGTGGTCTCGCGTGCTGCTACCCAGCGAGAGGCTGCAGCCAAAGCCAAGAAAACGCAGAAGGCACGCGGCGAACGCATGGGCCGCATGGACATTGTTGGTCTCAGCGTCATCCTCGTGGTGGTCCTCATCGTGTTGCTGACCATCGCGGTGCCGCTGCGCAATTACTACCACGTGCGCTCTGAAACTGCGCGCCTGCAACAATCCATCGCTGCTAAGCAGGCCCAAAAAGAAGAGCTTCTCAACGAGATCGATAAATACAAGTCGGAGGATTACCTCGAGCAGGAAGCGCGCCGCCGTTTCGGCGTCATCGCGGAGGGCGAGACCGCTTATCGCATCATGGATCGCCGAATGAATCCGGACAGCACGGTCACCACGAACAAGCTTGACGACGTCGATGAGCGTCCGTGGTACGAAATCCTGTGGGGCTCCATCGCAGAAGATGAAGACGTCAGCGCCACGGGCTCGACCAACTCAGACCCGGGCAGCCTGCCGGTAACCCCGGCGTCGCCAAGCGCGGGCCCTGAAAACCCGCCAGCTGCCCAGTAACGCGTACCGTAATTAGCCCGGCTAATAGCCTTGATGAAGGCGCGGTGAATCCTATGCACCGCAAATGCGCTGCGGCATGAGACAATAGCTGCCATGACCGTCAATGATGCAGACCTAGAAATCGTTAAAGAGCAACTCGGCCGCGCGCCCCGCGGCGTGCTCGACATCGCTTACCGCACTCCAGATGGCCAGCCGGCTGTGGTGAAGACGGCGCCGAAGCTACCGGATGGAACTCCATTTCCTACGTTGTACTACCTGACCGACCCACGCCTAACCGCTGAGGCCTCCCGGCTTGAGGTCGCGCACGTGATGAAGTGGATGGAAGCCCGCCTAGCTGAAGATAAGGAGCTGGCAGAAGATTACAAGCGTGCCCATGAGTACTTCTTGGAAAAGCGCAACGCTATTGAAGACCTAGGCACCACTTTCTCAGGTGGTGGTATGCCAGATCGCGTGAAGTGCCTGCACGTGCTGATTGCTTATGCGCTGGCTGAAGGGCCACAGCATTTCCGTCTAGGCACCGAAGCGGTGGCGATGGCTGCGGACCATGGCCGCTTGCGCGGCACCGCAATTCCGGAGGATTGGCCGAGCGTCAACGACCTGGGCATTGATCTGAGCCAATTCGATTTCTCTAACGCTGAATAGTTTTTCCAGGTAAGGCTGAGACCAAGAAGGCAGGTATTACATGACTCGCGTCGCTGCGGTGGATTGCGGCACCAACTCGATTCGTTTGCTCATTAGTGAAGTACAAGCTGACGGCAAGATTCGCGATATCGTCCGCACCATGGAAATCGTGCGTCTGGGGCAGGGCGTAGATGCCACGGGCGAGTTTGCACCAGAGGCCCTTGTGCGCACCCGCGTGGCGCTGGAGGGCTACGTAAAGCAGATGAAGTTTGAGAAGGTTCAGCACGTGCGCATGGTGGCAACGTCTGCTACCCGCGATGCGAAGAACCAAGACGAGTTCTTCGAAATGACGGCGCAGTTGCTGAGCCAGATCGAATCCGGTGCCAAGGCTGAGGTCATCACCGGTGAAGAAGAAGCTCTGCTGTCCTTCAAGGGGGCAGTGGCGGACCTGCGTTCTGAGCGCGGGCCATACTGCGTTATCGACTTGGGCGGCGGCTCGACGGAATTCGTCGTCGGAACTATCGACGGTGACATTCTCGGCGCGCATTCCGCGCAGATGGGCTGCGTGCGCCTGACAGAGCGCATCATGCGCACAGATCCTCCAACGGATTCTGAGATCGAAATCGCGGAAGATTACGTGGAAGAGCGCATGCAGGAAGTTGAAAAGATTGTGCCGATTTCCTCGGCCAAGACTTTCGTTGGCTGCGCGGGTACCTTCACCACACTGTCTGCTTTGGCACAAGGCCTGGAAAGCTATGACCCCGATGCAATCCATGGCTCGGAGCTGCGTTTTGATGCGCTGCGAGTGCTCACGCGCCAGCTGATGGGGAAGCCTTCGGCTACCCGTGCGCTCAATCCAGTCATCCACCCAGGCCGCGCTGACGTTATCGGCGGTGGCTCGGTGGCTGTCGAGGGCATCATCAAGATGATTGAGCGCAACAGCGACGCCTCTTCATTCTTTATCAGCGAGAAGGATATCCTCGACGGAATCGTCGCAGGCATCGCCGCTGACCTCTAGCGATTCGCATTGAAGCCACCCCATTGCGCAGCAGTGCTGACGGGGTGGCTTAAAATAGAACCGCACCAAGCCCCCATAGCCCAATCGGCAGAGGCAGTTGACTTAAAATCAATTCAGTCTGGGTTCGAGTCCCAGTGGGGGCACCGTGTGAAGTCTCGAGGCATCATTCCTTTTGGATGGTGGCTTGAGGCTTTTATTTATGCCTTGGTCGTGGGCTTGCGGCAGCTGCAGGCACACGCTCAAGGGCCGCTGACCGCAAATACCCAGACGGTAAAACTAGATGGCAAACTCCATTCCTCAGCTGGCAGCGACGTTTACAGCTGTCACAGTTCATAACAAGCGGATTTGCCATCTGGAATCCCAGAAAGAACGCGAAAGGCCCAGCCTTGAAAGGCCGAGCCTAAAGCTAGGGTTCACTCAAACCCGTGACGGTATGGACACTACTGCAGTGCGATGAATTCCTTGCCTGCGAGCATGTCCGGGCGAACTGCGAGAACGCCCTGGTCTGCCGAGGCAGCCGGAACAGCGAATGCAAGATCGCCGGTAGCGGTGCCACCTTGGTACAGGGGGCTGGTGTTGTCGAAGCGGTTTTCCAAAACAGCCATGGTGTCGAATGTGTTGACGGTGCGGTCATCTGCGGACTCGCCATCCGCATTGTTGGAGACAGTGGTGTCGCCGCCGGTTGCCTCATTGATGCTGGAGCCAATCGCTGCGATGAACATGATTACCGCGATGATGCCGAGTGTTGCGGCCTTTGGGAGCCTCGGCAGGCGTCGCCGCGCTTTGCGCTGGGTACGCCATCTGAGGGCTGTTCTGGGATCCAGTGTTTTCTGGACCAGTGGCGGGAGTAGTCATTGCAAGACTCCTTTGGAGAGAAGGGTGAGAAAGAAAACCAAGGTCTCAAGTCCTTGAGTGAACCCGAATGAGACCGCGAGAAACGGTCGCGATTAGTTGCCAAGAACAATTGAAAACGTTGGCGTCACGAAAGATGCCGTTTCGGCGTAGTTGGTAGGGGCAATCC
>NZ_KV788539.1:0-5284 GCF_001807315.1 Corynebacterium sp. HMSC06D04 | reverse complement strand
TGTGTTTATTGTTTTATGTCGGCGGTAACTTACTCTCCCACAACCTCCCGGTTGCAGTACCATCAGCGCGGGCAGGCTTAGCTTCCGGGTTCGGAATGGGTCCGGGCGTTTCCCTGCCGCTATTAACCACCGACAAACTTTCGGGGCTGTGTTGCCCTTTAGTGTTGTGTCAGATACTGCATAGTGGACGCGTGCATGACGTAATCATCATTTTTTGTTTGTGTGTTGCACATTGTGTGTGTTTGTTTTGGTCTATTAGTACCAGTAGACTTCACATCTTGCGATGCTTCCATGTCTGGCCTATCAACCCCATAGTCTTTAGGGGACCTCGAATGAAACCTCATCTTAAAACAGGCTTCCCGCTTAGATGCTTTCAGCGGTTATCCCTTCCGTACGTAGCCAACCAGCGATGCCCCTGGCGGAACAACTGGCACACTAGAGGTACGTCCGTCCCGGTCCTCTCGTACTAGGGACAGCCTTCTTCAAGTTTCAACGCGCGCGGCGGATAGAGACCGAACTGTCTCACGACGTTCTGAACCCAGCTCGCGTGCCGCTTTAATGGGCGAACAGCCCAACCCTTGGGACCTACTCCAGCCCCAGGATGCGACGAGCCGACATCGAGGTGCCAAACCATCCCGTCGATATGGACTCTTGGGGAAGATCAGCCTGTTATCCCCGGGGTACCTTTTATCCGTTGAGCGACACCACATCCACAAGTAGGTGCCGGATCACTAGTCCCGACTTTCGTCCCTGTTCGAGCTGTCACTCTCACAGTCAAGCTCCCTTGTGCACTTACACTCACCACCTGATTGCCAACCAGGCTGAGGGAACCTTTGGGCGCCTCCGTTACATTTTGGGAGGCAACCGCCCCAGTTAAACTACCCACCAGGCACTGTCCCCAACCCAGATCATGGGCCAAGGTTAAGGTATCCAATCCGATCAGAGTGGTATTTCAACAACGACTCCACCACCACTGGCGTGATAGCTTCACAGTCTCCCACCTATCCTACACAAACCGAACCGAACACCAATACCAAGCTATAGTGAAGGTCCCGGGGTCTTTTCGTCCTGCCGCGCGTAACGAGCATCTTTACTCGTAGTGCAATTTCACCGGGCCTGTGGTTGAGACAGCAGGGGAGTCGTTACGCCATTCGTGCAGGTCGGAACTTACCCGACAAGGAATTTCGCTACCTTAGGATGGTTATAGTTACCACCGCCGTTTACTGGGGCTTAAATTCTCAGCTTCGCCCATCAAAGATGAGCTAACCGGTCCTCTTAACCTTCCAGCACCGGGCAGGCGTCAGTCCATATACATCAACTTAACGTCTTCGCATGGACCTGTGTTTTTGATAAACAGTCGCTCCCCTCTATTCTCTGCGACCCCACAACGCTTATCACCGCAAGAGTGTTAACGCCATGTGGTCCCCCTTCTCCCGAAGTTACGGGGGCATTTTGCCGAGTTCCTTAACCACAGTTCACCCGAACGCCTTAGTATTTTCAACCTGACTACCTGTGTCGGTTTGGGGTACGGGCCGAGTATATACATCGCTAGAGGCTTTTCTCGACAGTACGGGATCACCAACTTCACCAATTAAGGCTACGCATCACGTCTCACATAAAAGGATGCGGATTTACCTACACCCCAAGCTACACGCTTACACCAACAATCCAGTAAGTGGCATGGCTACCCCACTGTGTCACCCCATCGCTTGAACCACACATCAGGCCCCACGACGCACACCAACCAACAACACAAAGTGTCATCGGAAGGTGCTTGTGGTGGTTAGTATCAGTGCTTTATCAGGGGCGCATATACTCGGGTACCAGAATATCAACTGGTTATCCATCGACTACGCCTGTCGGCCTCGCCTTAGGTCCCGACTCACCCTGGGAAGACGAACTTGACCCAGGAACCCTTAGTCATCCGGCGGGAAGGATTCTCACCTTCCAATTCGTTACTCATGCCTGCATTCTCACTCGCACACACTCCACGCCTCCTTACGGTAACGCTTCAACACGTGCACGACGCTCCCCTACCCAATAACAAAAATTATTGCCGCGGCTTCGGCGGTGTGCTTGAGCCCCACTACATTGTCGGCGCAGAACCACTCGACCAGTGAGCTATTACGCACTCTTTCAAGGATGGCTGCTTCTAAGCCAACCTCCTGGCTGTCTTCGCGATCCCACATCCTTTTCCACTTAGCACACCCTTAGGGGCCTTAACCGGCGATCTGGGCTGTTTCCCTCTCGACTATGAAGCTTATCCCCCACAGTCTCACTGCCGCACAACACATTAATGGCATTCGGAGTTTGGCTGACATTGCTAAGATTGTAGTCCCGCTCAACCAACCAGTAGCTCTACCTCCACCAAGCTAATGCGACGCTGCACCTAAATGCATTTCGGGGAGAACCAGCTATCACGGAGTTTGATTGGCCTTTCACCCCTACCCACAGCTCATCCCCGCAGTTTTCAACCTACGTGGGTTCGCGCCTCCACAGCATCTTACTGCTGCTTCACACTGGCCATGGGTAGATCACCCCGCTTCGGGTCCAGGACATGCCACTTGACACCCCATTAGGATTCGGTTTCCCTACGGCTACCCCACACGGGTTAACCTCGCGACATGCCGCTGACTCGCAGGCTCATTCTTCAAAAGGCACGCCATCACACACAAACGGTGCTCTGACGGATTGTAAGCACATGGTTTCAGGAACTATTTCACTCCCCTCCCGGGGTACTTTTCACCATTCCCTCACGGTACTATCCACTATCGGTCACACTGAGTATTTAGGCTTACCGGGTGGTCCCGGCAGATTCACAGCAGATTCCACGAGCCCGCTGCTACTCGGGCAACTTGACAACCCCATCATCAATGTCTTCAGCTACAGGACTATCACCCTCTACGGCAGGCGTTTCCACACCACTTCACCTAACACCAACAACAAGACGCAACGATGGTAGTCGCTGCACATCAAGGCCCACAACACCGCACACACAACCCCTACCAAGTATCACATGCACACGGTTTAGCCTCATCCACGTTCGTTCGCCACTACTAGCAGAATCATTATTATTTTCTTCTCCTACGGGTACTGAGATGTTTCACTTCCCCGCGTTGCCCCCACAACAGCTATGAATTCACTGAAGGGTAACACTCCATAACAAGTGCCAGGTTTCCCCATTCGGACATCCTCGGATCAACGCTTAATTGACAACTCCCCGAGGCTTAACGCAGCCTTTCACGTCCTTCATCGGCTCAGCATGCCAAGGCATCCACCATGCGCCCTAAATAACGAACACACAACCAACACAACAACAAGAAACAAAGCAAACAGCCCGTTCCTTAACTATCGTGCTGGCGTGAACTACACAAAACACAAAAGAATAAAGAAATTACACACCCAAACAACCATGCCTACAAAAAGCATCATCATTTGGGGATGCTCGCGTCCACTATACAGTTCTCACACAACACCCCAACCACCAACAACAACCACACAACAAACCATGATTGCGTCAGCAACTAGGCAACACCAGGACAATAATGCCCCAGACACCCAACAATGCACCAAGTACTAAAAAATCTATTTCCACACTATGTATATAACGACTAACTGTTCTTGTTTAAGGTGTGTCTCCACCCGATTAAACAATATCGTTGGCAGCACAACACATGTGCACTCAACCAACACACCCACAACTGTGGGCAAAATAATGCTCCTTAGAAAGGAGGTGATCCAGCCGCACCTTCCGGTACGGCTACCTTGTTACGACTTCGTCCCAATCGCCGATCCCACCTTCGACAGCTCCCTAACGAGTTTGAGCCACTGGCTTCGGGTGTTACCAACTTTCATGACGTGACGGGCGGTGTGTACAAGGCCCGGGAACGTATTCACCGCAGCATTGCTGATCTGCGATTACTAGCGACTCCGACTTCATGGGGTCGAGTTGCAGACCCCAATCCGAACTAAGGCCGGCTTTCAGCGATTCGCTCCACCTCACAGTGTCGCTGCGCGTTGTACCGACCATTGTAGCATGTGTGAAGCCCTGGACATAAGGGGCATGATGATTTGACGTCATCCCCACCTTCCTCCGAGTTGACCCCGGCAGTCTCTCATGAGTCCCCAACCAAATGCTGGCAACATAAGACAAGGGTTGCGCTCGTTGCGGGACTTAACCCAACATCTCACGACACGAGCTGACGACAACCATGCACCACCTGTATAACGACCACAAAGGGAAACTACATCTCTGCAGCGATCCGCTATATGTCAAGCCCAGGTAAGGTTCTTCGCGTTGCATCGAATTAATCCACATGCTCCGCCGCTTGTGCGGGCCCCCGTCAATTCCTTTGAGTTTTAGCCTTGCGGCCGTACTCCCCAGGCGGGGCGCTTAATGCGTTAGCTACGGCACAGAAGACGTGGAAGCCCCCTACACCTAGCGCCCACCGTTTACGGCATGGACTACCAGGGTATCTAATCCTGTTCGCTACCCATGCTTTCGCTCCTCAGCGTCAGTTACTGCCCAGAGACCTGCCTTCGCCATCGGTGTTCCTCCTGATATCTGCGCATTTCACCGCTACACCAGGAATTCCAGTCTCCCCTACAGCACTCAAGTCAGCCCGTATCGCCTGCACGCCCGGAGTTAAGCCCCGGAATTTCACAGACGACGCGACAAACCACCTACGAGCTCTTTACGCCCAGTAATTCCGGACAACGCTCGCACCCTACGTATTACCGCGGCTGCTGGCACGTAGTTAGCCGGTGCTTCTTATACAGGTACCGTCACAAAAGCTTCGTCCCTGTCGAAAGGAGTTTACAACCCGAAGGCCTTCATCCCCCACGCGGCGTCGCTGCATCAGGCTTCCGCCCATTGTGCAATATTCCCCACTGCTGCCTCCCGTAGGAGTCTGGGCCGTATCTCAGTCCCAATGTGGCCGTCCACCCTCTCAGGCCGGCTACCCGTCGACGCCTTGGTAGGCCATTACCCCACCAACAAGCTGATAGGCCGCGAGCTCATCTTGCACCGAAAAAACTTTCCACAACTGACACTAAACAGCTGTCCTATCCGGTATTAGACCCAGTTTCCCAAGCTTATCCCGAAGTGCAAGGCAGATCACCCACGTGTTACTCACCCGTTCGCCACTCGAGTACCCCAGCAAGCTGAGGCCTTTCCGTTCGACTTGCATGTGTTAAGCACGCCGCCAGCGTTCGTCCTGAGCCAGGATCAAACTCTCCACAAAAAAATTTCAGCACAAAAGCCAAAAATCAGGCCGTGAAAAGC
>NZ_KV788538.1:0-65821 GCF_001807315.1 Corynebacterium sp. HMSC06D04 | reverse complement strand
ACATTGGCACACTATTGAGTTCTCAGACATCATCGCCACACAACGAACAGGCACCATTTGAATAGTGACAGCTCATTATGAGCAAAAAATTTGTTTTTGTCAGGGCCTGTTTTCCTATCGCCGCTTCAGCCAGTCACTGGGTGACTGTGGGGCGCTGTCGGTCGCGCTGACTCACATAAAGTTACACACCACTTTGAAACTTTACAAATCCGCAGGTAAACACAACTTTTTAGGTCTTTATACCTAGCCATTTTTTAAGGCCTGAGGCGTATGGATTCACCCGTCGCACGTTGGCGGGCAGCAGCACCGCCCACAGCACGTACGTAACGGCCGCCGCGAGCATCATTGGCACCCCGTCGAGCATCTCCTTCATTCGCAACACGAAGATGGCTGCCGTTGCAGCGGCAATCAGCACCGGCATGTAGACGGTCTTCCACGAACACAATTCAAGCGAGACAACGAGAGCGGGCACCAGGAAGCCGAATGCTGCAATGAGCCAAATAGGTTTACCCACAATCAGCCAGCTAAGCCCAACGCCAAGGAGGCTCGCCGCCGGACTGACCAAGCTTGCGATGATGACATGTCGCGCCCAAGTACTTTGGCTGCCGCCAAGCGTGACGAAGTTGGCCAAAGAATCTAGGTGTTGCACAACAGTTGCCATCGCCAAGATGCCCATTGTCATCAGCATGTTTCCGATATTCGGTCCGTTCTCAGGCCATGTGCTGCTGATGAAGGCGTTCGCCACCGCTGCGATACCCAGGACCACCCAGCCGATGACCCAACCGCGAACCAACGGGCGGTAGACCAACTGACCTTCAAGGCTTGCTGGGAAGTGTCCAAAGCTATCATTGCCTGGAGTATCCGCTAGAAGGTCTTCGACCGTCATGGTTTTGGCTTTGGCCTTCCAACAGGTCAGCTTCCACGCGAGAATTAGCGCCGTTATGACGAGGGCGAACCACCATCGCAAATAGATGCTGATGACACCAGCAATTAGGGCTGGCATTACCGCTACGATTCGCCCATAGCGAGTTGTAACCGCGGTGCTAAGGCCCAGCGCCTGTGCTTTGGCCTTGTCTGGTTCAGTCGCAAAAGTCTCCGCCCAAAGTGCGACGAGGGCGAATACAGTAATCAGCGGGTCTTCAATTCCGCGAAGCAGGAAAATTCCGGACAGCAGGAATATCGTGACCAACGAGCTGCTCCAATTGAGCGTGCCGAAGAAGAGTTTCATTGTGCACCTCCTAGCGCCAGCACCGCCTCTTCCAGGGTGACTTCCTGCGCGCGTAGCCCGAATTCTGCCGCCTGATCGAAGACGCACTCGGCGAAGTTGGGGCGGGCGTCGATAAGCACACGCTCTGCGTGGACCGAGGAATGGCGGGCCAATACCGGCAACTGTAGGCGCCCCAGCGCCCTATCTACTTGTTCCGCAGGGCCCGTCACCGCCACGATGCAGTCGACGAGGCTTTCAATGGGACCAGACAAGGGGGCTTCGCCAAGCAAAAGCACCGTGTCGAGGTAGCCCTCAATCTCATCGAGATGATGGGTGGACACCACAATCGTGCGTTTGCCCTGTTCCTCCCGGAGGACCTCAAGAAAGCGCTGCCGCTTATCGACGTCGAGGCCAAGGTAGGGCTCATCCAGCAGCATCAACTCGCAGCCGGAAGCTACGGCGAAGATAAAACCCATCGCGGACTTCTGGCCGCGGGACAAGCCGGAGTAGTTCTTCTTCGGGAGCGCAAATTGCGCGGCAAGCTCTTCAGCCCGCTCCTGGTTCCAGGTCTTCCACCGCGCCTTGCCAATGCGGAAGAGCTTGTCTACGTTCCAGCCATCGAAAAGCGGGTTATCAATGCCCATCAGGATGATGCGATCCATGATCTTCTGGTTGTCAAAGGGACGCTCCCCAAAGACTTTCAACCCCTCCGACTTGAGCTGGCCTGCGATCATGCGCAGCAGCGTCGTCTTGCCCACTCCATTGGGACCCACCAGGCCGTGGGTCAGGTTATCTTCGAGCGCGAAAGACAGCGCCGGAGCATTTTGCATAGCTAGGTTTTCGGCTTTAATCATTTCGACCACTCCGGGATACGTTGGGTATTTGCGTACAGCGGGTAAAAGTAGTGAACGGGCAAAACAAGGACGATGCAGACTACGCATACGATCGCGCCGGTAGGCTGCGACATTTCCACGCCCCGAATAAACCCGAGAAGGCTCATTCCTCCTATCACTCCAACGAGGCCCAACCACAAACTCGCATTGCACAACACAAAGAACAGGACATAAAGTCCTACATTCACGAAGAGATCCGCGGGCGCAAGCAGCCCACTTAGTGCAAGCACGCACACCAAACCGAGCAAGCCCGTGCCTAGGTTGTGGCGGCGCCAGGAGCGGCGCGTGCGCCCGAATGCCTGCCACATGTAAAGGTCGTCGCCAAAGAGCCAGCTGCTACCAAGGGCGCCAAAGAGGACGGGAATTGCCCAAATAAATGGATCCCGCACTGAAGGGAATACGCCGGGGAGCAACTTCTGCCAAGCGAAGAGCAGGCCGCCAACGATGACGGCAGTGGATAGTATGACTTTCCACCGCGAGCCCTTCGAATCTTTAACGGCGGTGCGCTTGCGCTCACGATCTTTATCACGGATTTGCTTGTATAAATACCAAACGACGAAAAGTGCGACTAGCCCGGTGATTCCCAGCGCTTGCGGCAGTGGGATAACACCAATATTGAACACGGCAATGACTCCGACCACGAGCACCGCGAGGGGAATATTCAAACGAAGGAAATCCGCGCGCCGGTAGCCAAAGGCCTTGAATGCCGGAAAAGGGACCAAGAGTGCAACGGCCAAATTGAGACCCAAGCACGAGTACATAACCTGCGAAACTAGGGGGAAGTCTGTCCAGAACCGCGCCGAGGAAAAAACTACAATCAGTACCACCGCGGCGAGACAGCGCCACCAATAGTCGGTGATGTGGTGCCAAAACAGGCTAAACATGGGTTTTAACATCGAGCCCTCCCATCGCGAGCTTCACTGCATCTTCCAAGTTGACCGGCTTGCCTTGGGCGACGCCGCGCTCCACGATGACGCGGGTATTGCCACCTACGGTCTCCTTAACGAGCGCCGCCTCTTCCAGCTCTGCGGGTAGGGACCCGGTAACTGCGACTTCAACGAGGGCGTCGTCAAGCAGAGCGGCATCAAAAGTGCGGACAACGCCGTCGCGCAGCACTAGGTAGCTGTCGACCACTTGCGAAGTCGCGTGCAGATCGTGGGTCGCCAACACCACCGTGCGCGGATGGGCCTCCAGCTCAGCGAGGAGCTCACGATAGAAGGCCTCATGGTTATAGGCATCGAGACCCAGGTAAGGCTCATCCAACAGAGTTAGCGGCGCACGCGCCGCGAGAGCAATGACAATAGCCAGCATGGAACGCTGGCCGCGGGAAGCCGAACCATGTCGCGTGCTCAGATCGAGGCTGAAGACCTCGATGAGATGCTCCGCCACCTCCTGCTGCCAGTGGGGGTAGCGCTGGGCTGCAACCTTCACAATCGCGCCAAACTTCCAGGAACTCGGGTAGGCGGTGTCCACGCCAGCGAAGACCACCTGATCCATCACCTCGGCGTTATCGAAAGGCGCTTGTCCGAAGACCTCAATTTTTCCCTTGTAACGCGCCTGCCCGGCTAGCAGCGAAAGCAGCGTGGACTTGCCTGTGCCGTTGCGGCCAACGAGCCCGTAGATGCGGCCTTCCGCTAGCTGAATATTGACGCCGTCCAGGACGGTCTTGCGGGAGAAAGACTTGGAAACACCCTGCGCGGTTGCAACGGTGTTTGCAGTAATTGCAGCGTTTGCGGGGTTCGCGGTGTGTGCGGTGTGTGCGGTCATGAGTAGAGTCCTCTGCTTTCTGCGACACGGTGGACAAGTTCTTGTAATTGCTCGCGCGTATACCCAAGGCGGACGGCCTCATCGACGAGGGGGGCGACGTATTCGGCGGCGAAGTCATTGCGTCGCCGCTGGCGGATTCTTTCGGTAGCGCCGGCCGCCACGAACATGCCGATGCCGCGGCGTTTTTCTAGAATTCCAAGTTCGGTCAACAAAGTAATCCCCTTTCGTGCCGTGGCGGGGTTGATGTTGTGGAAGGCGGCTAGCTCATTCGTCGAAGGCGCCTGCGCTCCTTCTTCCAGGCCACCTTCCACGATGGAGTCCTCAATTAGCGCGGCGATCTGTCTGAACAACGGCTGCGTTGAGTTATCCATGTACGCCTGCACCTCCTCGCTTGCTCAACTGGTTAGTTACTCAACTAACTAACTAAACAAGTACCTCGGATTTTAGATTGACGCAAGAGCAAAACTTTTCTAGGCCGCCTGACCTGCCAATTTTCCCCAAGGCATCGACGTTTAGTGACTAATGGGGCACACTGGATCCCAAAGAAAATTTATTTAGAACTATTAGGAACGGAACTTAGGAGCCATGCTTGAACGAACACTTGTCTTCGTTGACACGTCTTACCTGCTTGCGAGCTTTTATAACTCATGGGAAACCGGAGCTCGCGCGCAACTAGAAATAGACCTCCCAGAGGTCGTAAATAATCTCGGTTCCATGGTGGAGAATCAGCTCGGAAACCGCATTCACCGCCAGTACTGGTACGACGGAATCCCAGACACTGGTCCACACCGCTACCAGCGCGCACTGCGAACCTGTGATGGCGTGCAGCTTCGCACCGGCCAGCTCATCGAGTGGGGCGAACGCCGCACCCAAAAGGCAGTCGATACCCGCCTCGTTGCCGACATGATCCTCGCTGCAATGAAGCAGCAAGTCACCGACTTTGTTTTGGTTTCCGGTGACGCCGATATGATCCCGGGCGTACAAGAAGCCGTAAACGCGGGCGTGCGCGTGCACCTCTACGGCTTTGGCTGGGACTCCATGTCCTCCGCCCTGCGCCACGCTTGTGACACCACGACCATCCTCGATCCGCGCGAAGACTTCGCCGATGCAATGGAGCTGCAGGTTTTGGAAGGCCCACTGCCGCCCACCATCCGCGAGCCTCACAACAGCGACGAAGAGCTGCCGCAGGTGCCTCAAGCAGAGGACGAGTGCGAGCCTTCCGAGGCAGAAGCAGCGTTTACCTCAGCACCGAAGCCCAGCCCCTCCCCTGCCGACCTCGCGCCACATACGGCCACCACAACGGGCTCGGGTGAAACTGCCGAAACCAAGCCTGCGGCCGAGAACACGCAGGCACCGCAGACCCCGTCTCCGGATTCTGCCGACGGAACGCAAAGCGCAGCCGAGACCCCGAAGCCAGCTGCACCGAAGCCGTCCATGATGGCTCCGCGCCGCAAGCTGCGCTCCAAGTACGTGCCACTACCCGAGGAGGTCTGGACCTCTGCAGGCTTCCAGTCGCCATTCGACGTCGGCCAGCAATACGCCTCCTGGTGGTTCGAGAATGCCGCCAACGCCGAGCAACGCGACCAAGCACACCTACTCTCGGGCGGCGGCCTGCCGCCGGAGATCGACCGCCCGCTGCTGCAGTTTGCCTGTGAAACTCTGCACGAGTACACGCTGAGCGAATCCCAACGCGTCAATCTGCGCGATGGCTTCCACTCCGGCATTCGTGGCGTCCTCATCGCCATCCGCCGCGAGGAAAGCTAACCTCCTCGCCTAAAAGGAGGCGGCCACCCCTTCAGCTCCCTCAGCGTTGAGGAAAGAAGGAGGTGGCCGCCTCTTTTCTATTTCTGCCTTAAAAGCCTTAGTGGCTACTTCTGCTCACCGGAGCCTAGCTCTTTCTGCTTAGCCATCTCGGCGCGGATCCCCTCCAGACGGGAGGTTGCCTTCATGTCATTGCCGGCCGCGGTGATTTCCTGAATACGGCTGCCGCCGGAAGCCTGGTGCAGCTCCTGCGCACCCAGTGCATCGGTATAGCGCTTTTCAATCTTTGCGCGCACAGAATCTAGTGTAGGCACGGAGTCATCCGCCTGCAGTTCGTCCATGGACTGCACGACCTTGGCGTTTTGCTCCTGCATCGCAGCCTGATCAGCCTGCGCCATGAGCTCGTCGACCTGTGCCAGCTGCTCCTTCAGGCGCGCCTCGGACTGCTGCTGCTGAGCCTTAGCCTGCTCTGCAGCCTGAGCGGCAGCGGCGTGTTGAGTCTTTACGTTCTCCAGCTCATGTTCCACAGCAACCAGCTGAGAGGCTACAACCTCGGCAGCCTGGTTGTACTCGGAAGCAGACTGCGGGTCATCCGCCTTATCTGCTAGCTCGAGGGCGCGCCGCGTCTGGTTTTGGTAATCCTCCTGCTGCTTGAGCAGGCGGTTGATCTGCAGCTCGAGCTGGTTCTTGTGACCGATGATTTCCGCCGCATGCTCGGAGATCTTGCGGTGTTGTTCCTTGGCACCGTCCACAGCCTGCTGAATTTGCACCTTAGGGTCGGCGTTCTCATCGATCTTCTGATCGAAAGAGGCCATTACGTACTTCCAGCCTTTGCTGAATGGATTCGCCATTGAACTAACTCCTTGCGTGTGGAAATAAGGGAAGGTCCCAATAAAAAGGACGCTTTCTAGCGAGTTTAGCCGGACTAGCTAGAAAGCGTCCGAGAAAAGAGCTTGAGGGTGGGGGATAAAGCGCTATGCGCCGAACCCGCCGGCTTCCTAGCTCTCGCTTTGCGCGTTCTGCTCTTCAACCTGACGGCGGACGTCCTCCATGTCGAGCTCCTTAACCTGTTTGATCACATCCTCGAGGGCTGCTGGTGGCAATGCACCCGCCTCGCGGAAGACCAGGATCCCGTCACGGAAGATCATCAGGGTAGGAATGGACTGGATCTGCAGCGCTGCGGAAAGGCCCTGGTTTGCCTCGGTGTCGAGCTTGGCGAAGGTCGCGTCTGGGTGCTCCTCGGAAGCCTTCTCAAATACCGGCGCGAAGCGCTTGCACGGGCCGCACCAATCAGCCCAAGCGTCTACGAGAGTAATGCCCTCACCGGACACGGTCTGCTCAAAGGTCTCTTCAGTTACGTCGATAGTTGCCATATAAATCTCTCCTGTTTTTCGGGGTCTTTCCTATCAACGGTACATGACTGAGTGTTATTCCTTAGCGCACTATTGCAATATACCCCCTGGGGGTATACGGTCGGGTTGTACCCAAAGAAAGGAAAAACAATGAGCGTAAAGAACTACACCGTAGAGGGCATGACCTGCGGACACTGCGAAATGTCGGTACGTGAAGAGGTCGGCGAAATCGCCGGCGTCAGCTCCGTTAGCGCAGACCACACCACCGGCGCCGTCACCGTCGAGGGCGAGGGCTTCACCGACGAGCAGGTTGTCGCCGCCGTTGCAGAGGCAGGCTACAAGGTCAAGGCCTAATTCACTCTTCCCCTTCCTAATTCACTCTTCCCTCTTAGAACCATGACTAATCTCGCCCACCTGAATCTTGGCGTTTCCGGCATGACGTGCACCTCGTGCTCGTCGCGCGTGCAGCGCAAGCTCAACAAGGTCGACGGAGTAACGGCCAATGTCAACTTCGCCACCGAGACCGCCGCCATTGAGTACGACCCGGCCACTGCAAACCCCGAATCCCTCATTGAGGTAGTTCGCGGCGCCGGCTACAACGCTTTCACTATGGGCGATGATTCTTCCGATGCGGAAGACCCCGAGAATGGCTCAGATCCCACCGCGGCCGCGCGCGCCCAGGAGTCCCGTGATCTACTGCGCCGCACCCTCATCTCAGCCGCGCTTTCCACACCGGTAATGCTGGTTTCCATGCTGCCCAGCCTGCAGTTCGACAACTGGCAATGGGCGGCCGCAATTCTGGCGACCATCGTCTATATCTTCGGCGGCGCACCTTTCCACAAGGCGACGTGGGCAAACCTTCGTCACGGCTCCTTCACCATGGACACGCTGATTTCCATAGGAACCACCGCGGCCTATTTTTGGTCGCTGTATGCCATGTTCTTCGGCACCGCTGGCCAGCCTGGGATGAAGATGCACATGGAGCTGATGTCCAACCACGCACAGATGGATCACATCTATCTGGAATCGGTGGGCATGGTCATCACATTCTTGCTGTTGGGCCGTTGGTTTGAGGTCAAAGCCAAGGGCCAATCCTCGGAGGCGCTGCGCACGCTTCTGGGGATGGGCGCCAAGGACGCTACGCTGCTTGTCGACGGCGCGGAAAAACGCGTGCCCATCACACAGATCCAGGTAGGAGACATATTCGTCGTTCGTCCTGGCGAGAAGATCGCCACCGACGGCGTCGTGGAAGCCGGCGCCTCCGCCGTAGACGAGTCCATGCTGACAGGCGAGTCAATGCCCGTGGAAGTCAAGGCGGGTGACCACGTTACCGGCGCCACGTTAAACTCCGCCGGCCGCTTAGAAGTCCGCGCCACCAAGGTCGGCGCGGATACCACGCTCGCGCAAATGGCCAAGCTGGTCACCGACGCCCAGGCTTCCAAGGCCCCAGTCCAGCGCCTGGTAGACAAGATTGCACAGGTCTTCGTGCCCGTGGTCATCATCATTGCCGCCCTAACGCTGCTCGCGCACTTGGTCTTTGGGGACGGCGTCGCACCAGCCTTCATCGCTGCGGTCGCTGTACTCATCATCGCCTGCCCCTGCGCAATGGGCCTTGCAACTCCGACTGCCATTTTGGTGGGCACTGGCCGCGGCGCGCAGCTGGGGCTTCTCATCAAAGGCCCTGAGGTCCTCGAGTCCACCAAGAAAGTAGACACCATCGTCATGGACAAGACCGGCACCGTCACCGAGGGCAAAATGACCGTCGCACGTGTGCATCTCGCACAGCAAATGGGAGGCTCTACAGCAGAAGGCAGGCTTCTCCTGCTCGCCGCGGCGGTGGAAGTAGGTTCTGAGCATCCGATTGCCAAGGCCATCGTTTCAGCAGCCCAAGATCTGCCGCAGGCAGGCCGCATTGAGCCCGCAAGCGATTTCCATTCCGTGGCAGGCCAAGGCGTCAAGGGCACAGTAGACGGACACCGCGTGCGCGTAGGACGCATAAAGGGTGAGCAAGCAGCACGCGGCGAGCTCGCCGCCACCTTCCAGGCCGCGGAGGCCGAGGGTGCAACCCCGGTCGCCGTCTACGTGGACGATACGCTCGCTGGAATCATCGATGTTCGCGATACGGTGAAGCCGACGTCTGCCACGGCCGTCGCCAAGCTCCGCGAACTCGGCCTTAACCCACATCTTCTGACCGGTGACAACGAAGGAGCAGCGCGCGCCGTCGCCAAGGCCGTGGGCATCGCCGACGCGGACGTGACCGCAGGCGTGCTGCCGTCCGACAAGGTGGCGGTAATCAGGCACTTGCAGGAGGAGGGAAAGACCGTTGCCATGGTGGGTGACGGCGTCAACGACGCAGCAGCCCTTGCCCAGGCAGACCTCGGCCTAGCCATGGGGGCTGGCACCGACGTGGCGATTGAAGCATCCGATATCACCTTGATGAACAGCGATCTGCGCTCCGCAGCCGACGCCATCCGGCTCTCGCGGCGCACGCTGCGCATCATCAAGGGCAACCTCTTCTGGGCCTTTGCCTACAACGTACTGCTCATCCCAGTAGCCGCCTTGGGCCTACTCAACCCGCTTTTCGCCGGCATCGCTATGGCCTTTAGCTCCGTGTTCGTTGTCAGCAACTCACTGCGTCTGCGCAACTTCCAAACTTCCTAGCATTTTCCCAGCACACAGAGCTATACCCGGCTATAGTGCCCTTGTATGCGGACAATCAACCAAGGCCACATTTCACGCGCGGAGCGTCTCGACCGCCTGCCTGTTACTAAGAAACACAAGAAGCTGTTAGCCGGCTCAGGGATCGGCTGGGCACTCGATGCCATGGATGTCGGACTCATCTCTTTCGTCATGGCAGCTTTGGCAACCCACTGGGGCATTAGCCCTACCGAATCCTCCTGGCTGGCTTCAATCGGCTTCGTGGGCATGGCACTCGGCGCGACCTTTGGAGGGTTGCTTGCCGATAAGATTGGGCGCCGCCAAGTATTCGCGCTAACCCTGCTGGTCTACGGTTTGGCCACCGGCGCATCAGCCCTCTCGACCGGATTGACGATGCTCCTTGTCCTGCGCTTTATCGTCGGCCTCGGTTTAGGCGCAGAACTGCCGGTGGCATCAACGCTCATTTCCGAGTTCTCCCCGCTTAAAGTGCGTGGACGCATGGTGGTCATACTTGAGGCTTTCTGGGCAGTGGGCTGGGTGCTCGCAGCGCTCATTGGCACCTTTGTAGTCGGGGCGTCGCCTAGCGGCTGGCGCTGGGCCTTGGCGCTGGGAATGGCACCTGCCATCTACGCCCTGTTCGTGCGCCTCCGTCTGCCCGAATCGGTGCGTTTCTTGGAATCCAAAGGCCGGCACGCGGAGGCAGAAGAGGCGGTGGCCTCCTTCGAAGCAGCGGCCAGATCCGAGGGCAAACCTCAATCTTCTGCCGTTACCCCACCGACCTACGGGGAGGAAGACATCACCTCGACTAGCATTTGGTCGGCATCACTGCGCCGGCGGACCGCCGCGTTCTGGTGCATCTGGTTTTGTGTGAACTTGAGCTACTACGGCGCGTTCATCTGGATTCCTTCACTCCTCGTAGCCGATGGGTTCAGCCTGGTTAAATCCTTCAGCTTCACGTTAATCATCACGCTTGCCCAGCTGCCCGGCTACGCCGCTGCAGCCTGGCTTATTGAATCCTGGGGCCGACGCCCAACGCTCGCCGCGTTCCTAATCGGTTCCGCCTGTGCAGCAGGAATGTATGGTTTTGCATCCACCACGACCTTGATTCTCGTGGCAGGTTGCCTGTTGTCCTTCTTCAACTTGGGAGCCTGGGGTGCGCTTTACGCCATCGGCCCAGAGCTCTATCCCACCCACCTCCGCGGCGCGGGAACGGGTGCCGCCGCGGGCTTCGGCCGGCTTGCTTCCATTCTCGCTCCATTGATGGTGCCAGTGGTAGTCTCGCACGGCGGTAAGCCCTGGCTTTTTGCCATCTTCGCCGCCGCATTCGCCGTGGCAACAATTGCCGCATTCTTACTTCCGGAACAACGGGGAAAGGCACTGGTATAGAGATGAAAGCACGCTTGCGCGCTGCCGTTGCTCTGGGTGGATATTGCACGGTCATTTTGTCACTGACCACCCTGAAAGCCTTCTTCCAGATCGGCTATCTCTGGAATCCGGACAATCAACGCGCCAGGGAGCTGCGTCTGATGCCGCTGGATGATCTGTTCTCCGGCAGCTGGTTCAAGCCCGCGTTTGAATACGGCGGTAACTTCGCATTCTTCGTCCCACTTGGAATACTGCTCTACGTGCAGGTGGGCTCGAAACTCAAGGCAACGATCTGGGGTCTTGTCTTCTCTGCCCTAGTCGAGACCATCCAATACGTCTTTTCGCTAGGGCGCACCGACATCGATGATCTCTTCTTCAACACCCTGGGTGCATTCTTCGGCGCCTGGTTCGCGCAACAGCTCGGAAAAAGATTGCACGCCTTCTGGCAATGGTTGGCCATCGCCACGACCGCAGTATTTATCGTGCTCGTAGTACTCGGCCCGCGCCTAGGTGATCCTGCAAAGGTCAAGGATTTGTCTCTGTATGGATCTGCTGAAGAATCGCTTTCCGCGCAGCTTTCCACTGCGGCCCTTCCGGCTTAGACCACGAATAATGCTCCGCGTCATCGAGGAGCACCGTCTCAATGCTGAGTCCATGCGCACGTGCTCGAGCCATGAAGTATTTGACCTCGTCGGCGTTGACGGTCTTGTCATTTTTACCGTGGAGCACCACGATGCGGGCTTTGTCGTTGACATTGTCCGCAGGTGAAGCTTCGAAATAACGCTGCGGCACCTGGCGCGGCGTACCACCTAGAAGCGTGCGCACAAACTTATCGTGCTGTCTAAAGGCCAGGTGCATGTCATAAACACCGGCAATACCCACGCATTTATCTACGCGGAACTTTGGTGCGGCACCAGGTGCCTTTGCCGGCAGCGCCGGACGCGAACAAGCCCACGTCGAAAGGTTGCCGCCCGCTGAATAACCAGCAACAACGACATTGCTGATGTCGAGGGGGATGCGTGATTCATGCGCGAGCTGCGGAATGAAGTCAATAGCCGCCGCAACGTCGTTGTACGTCATTGGCCACCCACCAGGCGCATCCTTCGCGTTCAAAGTCACGCCACGGTATTCCACGTTCCACACTGCAACTCCGTGTTGGGCTAGGTCGTTGACCACGGGTGCCGCAGAGCGCGCAGTAGACTTTTCTTGCCATCCACCACCATGGAAGAAAACCACTAAAGGGATCTTTTTCGCAGGTGAAAGCTTCTTGGGCGTCACCAAGTATCCATGTTGTCGCGGGTGTTGATGGCCATAAACAAACTTCTGGGCATTTACCTGCGGAGAGGGTTTAGTGGGCATCACGGGCGCCGACGTGGGCTGCCCCGTGCCTCCTTCAGGCGCTGGGGTGCCGGAACAACCAACGCCACTGAGGCTCAATGCCATAACGGCCGCGGCAAAGGCGCCGGAAATCGCTAAGCCGCGGATATGCGACACCGGTTGCCTATTCTGAGGGTGCGGCAGGCTATTAGCCATGTGCCATGTTGACGAACTTGGAGTAGTGCAGCTGGTGCGCAACCTGGATTGTATCGATAGGACCACCACGGTGCTTAGCCAGAATGATGTCAGCCTCGCCGGCTCGTGGGTCATCCCGGTCCTGGGAGTCTGGGCGGTAAAGCAGCATAACCATATCGGCGTCCTGCTCCAGCGAGCCCGACTCACGAAGGTCAGCAAGCTGCGGCTTCTTGTCAGTGCGGGACTCCGGGCCACGGTTCAGCTGGGAAATAGCAATCAGCGGCACCTCGAGCTCCTTGGCCAAAAGCTTAAGCTGTCGGGAGAATTCCGAGACCTCTTGCTGACGGGATTCAACCTTCTTGCCGGAAGACATCAGCTGCATATAGTCAAGCACGATGAGGTCCAAACCATGTTGTTGCTTGAGGCGGCGGGCCTTGGAGCGAATCTCCATCATGGTGAGGTTCGGAGAATCATCGATGAACAGTGCCGCGTCTTGGATGCGGTTGAGCGTCTGGTCGATCTTGGCCCAGTCTTCAGTGGAAACGCGGCCACCGCGCATATCGGATAGCTTTACCTCCGCCTCAGCCGAGAGCAAACGCATCACGATCTCAGAGGCAGACATCTCGAGGGAGAAGATTACGGAAGTCTTGCCATGCTGCAACGAAGCCGAACGCATGAAGTCCATGGCCAGCGTCGACTTACCAACACCAGGACGCGCCGCGACAATGATCATCTGCCCTGCACGCAGACCATTGGTGAGCTTGTCCAAGTCAATGAAGCCAGTTGGTACGCCGGCCTCCAAGCCACCGTTTTGCTGCAGCATCGCGAGCTCGTCAATGGTTGGATCGATAAGCTTTCCCAGAACTTGATAATCCTCGGTTGTCTTCTTCTGCGCCACCGCAAACACTTCTTGCTGGGCACGATCCAAGACAGACTCGATTTCTGCATCTTCGGCGCCTTCAAAACCCAGCTGAACAACGCGCGTACCTGCGTCAACAAGCTTGCGCAGAACTGCCTTTTCCGCAACGATTTCCGCATAGTAGCGAGCATTCGCTGCAGTAGGAACGGTGGCCAAAAGGGTGTGCAAGTAGGGCGCACCACCCACGCGCTCCAGATTGTTATAGCGGTCTAGACGGGAGGCCACGATGACCGCATCAATGTCAGTGCCGGCGGCATAAAGATCGACCATAGCCTGGTAAATCAACGCATGCGCTGGGTAATAAAAGTCATCTGGTTCGAGCTCCTCAATGACTTCCATAACCGTATTCGGGCTAAGGAGCATAGCGCCCAAGACGCCTTGCTCCGCTTCCCTATCTGAAGGCGGCTGGCGGAACTCGCCATAGCGCTTAACGTCATCCCTGCGCTTGCCGCGGTAGGGGCGATCTTCTACTTCCGGCACATCGGGTGCCTCTGGTGGTACGAAGTCAGAGTCATCAAAGCTTGCATTAGTCATAGACAATCCATCCCACGATATTTTTGCGGCCGCTAGGCGGCATATCTCCCCTCGGCTACTCTTTCGAGCTTTAAGTCTAATGCAGCGGATAGACATACAATTTTCGCCCCGATACACGCTTCGCTTGGGTATAAAACGAAAGTTTTCCACAGGCACTTGTGCAATTCCCAGGTGAGTGCGTACTTTTGCCCTAAGACTGCTGTTAGGACCTGTGGATAACTCCTTCAAGCCACTGACCTGCGATTACTATAAGCGCAGGTCAGGTGATGTTTTTGCCAATGTGAAAATGTACACAAAACCAGTGGACAACCGCATCTACCTGCGCATTAACGCTTTTACCCGCGGGTTAACGAGCGGTAAAAACAGCCTCCACTTGACAAAAGTTATCCACAGATTTGGAAAGTTATCCACAGTTGTCCACAGGCGGGTGAAATCGTGCCTAAAACGCGCAAAAGGCCCCTGGGGTTTGCCACCTCACATGGCAGGCCCCAAGGACCAACTGCGTTGCTGTTGTCATTGTGGTTTCCATGCTTCGGGCATGGAAACCGTCGTGCGCCTTAAATCAGTTTTAGGCAGCGACGACCGAGAAGTTCACCTTGCCGAGAACATCAGCGTGCAGCTTGAGCTCGACCTGGTAGTTGCCGGTCTTCTTGACCAGGCCCTTTGGCAGAACGACGATGCGCTTGTCCAGCTTCGGGCCGCCAGCGGCCTCAATAGCGGAAACGATGTCATCTGCAGAAACGGAGCCGAAAAGCTTGCCGTTCTCAGAAGTCTTCATTGCAACCTGAACGCCGGAGAGCTGTTCGAGCTGGTTGCGGACCTCGCGTGCGTGATCCAGGTCGCGGATTGCGCGAGCTTCCTGGGCGCGCTTGATGCCCTCGATCTGCTTCTCAGCACCGCGGGTGGCAACGATTGCCAGGCCGCGAGGAAGCAGGTAGTTACGTCCGTAGCCGTTCTTAACCTCAACAATTTCGCCTGGGGCGCCGAGGTTCTCAACGGCAGCGGTGAGGATCAGCTTCATGATCCCTGCCTTTCAATTGAGTTAGTTAATAATTGCGTTTGACAGTGTTTAGAACGGGGGTTCAGCGTCTGCACCGCCGAAGCTGCCGGCTTGTGGTGCAGAATTCCACGGATCATTAGAAGGAGCTGACTGCTGCGGAGCGCTCTGGTTTCCACCAAAGCCGCCCTGGTTGCCGCCGCCAAAGTTGTTGCCACCCTGGTTCTGCTGCTGGCCGCCGTAGTTGCCACCACCATTGCCACCATTGGCGGACTTGCGGGTGACCTGAGCGGAAGCGTAGCGCAGGGATGGGCCAACTTCATCGACCTCAACCTCAAAGACAGTGCGGTTTTCGCCCTCGCGGTTCTGGTAAGAACGCTGGCGGAGGCGGCCATTAACAATGACACGCATGCCCTTGGTCAAAGTCTCTGCAACGTTTTCTGCGGCTTGGCGCCACACGTTGCAAGTCAGGAACATGGCTTCGCCATCCTCCCACTGATTCGTCTGCGAATTGAAGCGACGAGGGGTGGAAGCAACGCGGAAGTTTGCTACAGCTGCACCCGCTGGGGTGAAGCGAAGCTCCGGGTCAGCAACTACGTTGCCAACAACGGTGATTGGGGTTTCTCCCTGTGCCATGGTCTGTTCTCCTTATCGGTTACGTGGATTCTTAAAACTCTGAAACCAGTATCCGCTATTTGCTGTCGGTGCGCAGAACCTTGGTACGCAGGATGGTGTCGTTCAGGTTCAGGCGGCGGTCAAGCTCGAGTACCGATGCGGACTCGCACTCAAGGGTAACGACGGCGTAGATGCCCTCTTCCTTCTTGTTGATGGCGTAAGCAAGACGACGCTTGCCCCATACATCAACGTTTTCAACCTTGCCGCCGTCCTTACGGACAACTTCCAGGAACTTGTCTAGGGACGGGGATACGGTGCGCTCATCCTGGTTAGGATCCAGAATAATCATGACTTCGTAGTGACGCACGGACCTCATCACCTCCTATGGTCTAGTAATTGTTTTCGGCCATATCACCTTTGCGGATATGGCAGGAGGGTACGTTGCGTCAAGCAACCCCATCACAATAGCGCATTGACCGGCCAAAAAGAAATCCCCAACGGGATATTTCCGCTGAGGACTTACAGTCTGTAACCAAGCACACGAACGACCGTGCGCGTGGCTCGCACCTAGCTCCGCATGGTGGTGGCGAAGAAGATCGCACTGCCGGCTGGAATCACCGTCAGAAACAAAAGCGCCAGTAGGCCAAGCAAGATGGGCCAACGGCGATCTTCGCTGCGCTGATAGAGATAGTAAGCAGCCATGACGCAGAAGAACCCGAGGACGATCGAAACGATTCCCACGATTGTGATTCCCATTTAGGCAAACTCCCCTACTAGCGGATCGCGGCCTGCGTGTGCCGCGCGGACTTTATCAACGCTCTTGCCCAGCATCTGGCGCACGACGAGCACACCAATGACGATGATGAAGCCGTCGCGGGCGATGACCATGATGTCGAGCAGCTCATGCCCGATGCCCTTGTTCTCCTCCCCCAGCATGTGCCACATGAGAACCGGCCACACCAGGGCGTCGACAAGCATCCAGCTCATCAGCAAACGCCAACGCGGCAGGGCCAACAGAGCCGGAACCACCAACCACAGCGAATACTGCGGGGACCAAACCTTGTTCACCAACAAGAAAGCCATCAAAATTAGGTAGATTAGCTCGGCCACGCGCGGCGTACGTGCCACCCGCAGTCCGAAGACTCCAATGACCGCGCATGCGATGAGGAAGGCGGGCAGGGTGAAGGCGTTGAGGAATTCCGGGCTGAACTCGATTCCCGTCACGCGGTTAAGCACAGCATAGATGGTGGTCCACTCCGCGCCACGTTCCTCGTTCAAGCGGAAAAACTCGTGCCAAGCCTCCGGGTACTTTTCTGCCACAGGGACGTTGACCACGAGCCAGGAAATCACCGTGCCGCCGAGCATTGCGCCTAACGGTGCCCACTTCTTGTTTCGCACTGCCAGCACCAAGAACGCGCCCAGGATGAATAGCGGCCACAGCTTGAACGCAGTACCGCAACCAATCAGGATTCCGGCGAGCCAATTCTTGCCACGGGTTACGGCGAGAAGTGCGCCCACCATGAAAGCGATGGAGGGGATGTCCCAGTTGGTAAATCCATGGATGACTACCAGTGGGCTGGCCGCCATCAGTACGGTGTCCCACGCCCGGTTTCCGGTCAGGCGGAAGACCATGTAGACGGTAACGACCCAGATGCACGACATCACCAGTGCGGTGAGCCCGAAGTACCAACCGGATTCGGCGATGCCAAACCAGTGGCCCACCGGGTAGGTAGTGCGCGAGAGCCAACCCATGATTCCCTGAAACATACCGGCCAAGACTGGGTATTCCATGTAGCGGGTGAGATCACCCTCCTGCCACGAAAAGGCATAAGGGAAGCCGCCCTGGTCGAGGCCACGGCCACCGTAGAGCGGGATGATGTCGTTGTAGCAGAACGAGGTGTACTGACGGTTGCCATCCCAGTTCAGCGAAATGAGCCCTTCTGCAGAAGTGCGGCTGCCCGCGCAAGTGGCCTTGCTGAGAAAGCCGAA
Organism: Corynebacterium sp. HMSC06D04; assembly: GCF_001807315.1. Classification (NCBI taxonomy): domain Bacteria; kingdom Bacillati; phylum Actinomycetota; class Actinomycetes; order Mycobacteriales; family Corynebacteriaceae; genus Corynebacterium; species Corynebacterium sp. HMSC06D04. The sequence continues at coordinate 48,252 of NZ_KV788538.1, read as the reverse complement.
TACCAGAAACATCCAAGCCACCGCGATGAGGGCGCGCAGGGGGCTAAACCATTGCTTCTTGCCCGAATATGCGAAACGACCCTTCGGCCCTCCGAAGAACTCGACGACATCGTGCGCAAAAGGCTCCGACGAAAGCGGAACGAGTCCAGTATTTTCCGCCGCTGCCTTATCGGTGGCGGCGGGTGATACGGGGGCAACGGGTGAAGTGGGGCGAGCTTGCGCCCCCGACTTCACCTTACGAAGGGCCCTATCAGTCACGCTGATCTCCTATTGATTAAGCAGATCGGCCAAATCGCCTTGGCCGTTGATGATGTCCTCAATTGACGGGACATCCTGCGCCGGCTGATTAGGCTGTGCCGGTCGACCCGGTTGCCCCTGGCCAGGTCCCTGGCCCGGCTGGCCTTGCTGCTGTTCCGGCGAAGGCGCCGGCTGCTGGGCCTGTTCCTCTGGTGCCGGAGTAGGTGCCTGAGCGTCCTGTTCCGGAGCGGTGTTGCTGTCGCCGCCAGCGGTACCGGAGTTATAGGAAGAGTCGTAGGAGCCGGTGTAACCCGAACCCCAGCTACCGCTACCGTAACGGACGGGGTAAGCCTGCGGGAAGGACTTGTACTCAGCGTTAGCCAGCGAGGTATCCAGAATCTGCTTCCAAATCTGAGTCGGGGAGTTCGAGCCGTACATGATTCCGCCATAGGAGTTGAAGATGGCAGAGGTGTTGTCAGCGGTACCAACCCACACGGCGGTTGCTAGCTGCGGGGTGGAGCCAACCATCCAAGCGTCCTTGTTGTTGCCGGTATCGCCCAGCTGCGTGGTACCGGTCTTGGAAGCGGACTCACGGCCGCCGGCCAGAGCACCGTTGGACCAACCTGCGACCGGGAGCATTGCCTTCAAGACATTGTTGGCAACGTTCGCGGAAACACGGCGCTCGCCACCCTTGTCATCGAACTCGTAGAGAACCTCGCCGCCGGTGGTCTCCACCTTCTGAACGAAGTGAGGCTGGTGCCAAACGCCACCGTTGGTCAAAGTGGCCATAGCGCTAGCCATATCCAGCGGACGGGACTGGTACTGGCCCAGCACAACACCCTCGAACGGAGTCCCGCCCTTCTCGCTCAGGGTCTTATCGATGCCCGGCAGCGACTTTGCAATACCCAGAGCATGCGCCATGTCTGCGGTGTCCTGCGTACGGTTTTCCAGATCGTCCTGCAGGCGGAGGAAGGAGGTATTGTAGGATTTCTTCAACGCCTCAGCGATGGAGCAGCTGCCGCAGCCACCATCGACGTTGGTAACCACCTGGGAACCAGGCAGCTGATAAGGAGCCGAGGAGTAATAGGTATCCAAGCCAATGCCCTGCTGCAGTGCTGCCGCAAGAGTGAAGATCTTGAAGGTGGAGCCGGTCTGCAGACCCGCATTTGCGTAGTCCCAACCAGTTGCCTCGTTGCCGCCGAAGTAGCCGCGGATACCGCCGGTTGCCGGGTCAATGGTGACGGCAGCAGCACGTGCGTCTTCCTGCAGGGAAGCCAGCTGACCATCCACCGCATCGGTGGAGGCGTTCTGCACGTTCATATCGATGGTGGTGGTGATCTTCAGACCACCGGTTGCCACCTGATCCTCAGTGATGCCGACGCGCTCGAGTTCGGCGATGACCTGATTCTTGATGTGGCCAAAAGCGCCCGGCGCCTCGGTGTATGCGGAGTACTCGGAAGGATCACGAGTCTGCGGGAACTGCATTCCCTTACGCTCGGTGGCGTTGAGATCGCCCATCTCTACCAAACCATCGAGAACATAGTTCCAACGTGCCTTGGAGCTTTCCTCATCAACGCGCGGATCAAGAACGGAAGGAGACTGGATAAGGCCGGCCAACATGGCGCCCTCTTCCACGGTGAGATCCTTTGCGTCCTTGTTGAAGTAGGCGTTCGAAGCAGCCTGGATGCCATAAGCATTACGTCCGAAGTAGACCGTATTCAGGTAGGCCTGCAGGATGTCTTCCTTAGACCATTCGTTGGTCATCTTGATGGAGTAGATGAGCTCACGAATCTTACGGACATAGGAGTACTCGTCACCCACCAGAGTGTTTTTCACATACTGCTGGGTAATGGTGGAGCCACCACCCGCGGTGGAGTCACCGGTGAGCTTTCCCAAGACTGCGCGGCCTAAGCCGGTAAAGGAAAAGCCCGAGTTGGTCCAGAACTCGCGGTCCTCGGCCGAAAGCACGGAATCTTCTACGTAATCAGGGACTTCTTCCAGCTTGACCTGCGTGCGGTTGCCTTCCGGCGGCACCAACTTAGCCAGCTGGGTGTTTCCGTCACCAGCAACGATGGTCGAAACCTGGCTGGCTTGAAGGTCCTTTGGTTCCGGGACCGTGTACTGAGAGTAGGCGTAGCCGAAGAGAGCTGCGGGCACAGCCACGAGCACCAAGGCGACGATCAAAACAATCCAGGGCCAGCGACGACGTTTGCGCTGGTTCGTAGATTTTTTACTATGACGCCCAGCTCTCTTTTGGGCGGATTCCTTTTCGGTCACTGCTTCGTGTCCTCGTCAATCATGGGCAGGTTTTCTTAAATAAGTGCAGCTTACCGGCCACAACGGCCGAGCCAAAAACTAACCTTCATCATAAGCCGTCGCCGCCGCCAATAGGTGATTCCACCGGCACGCCGTACAAACTTCGACTTTATGAACCGTAAATTCGAGGCCTTCGGCGACGAATTCTGCGATTTCTTCATCGCTGCGCGCGCTGCCGGCACGCCGCCCTAGCGCCTCGCCATAAACCCATTTGGTAAGGCGCATCGCCTCCCCGCAGAGAGGACATTTGCGCTCCATGTCGGTGCCATGATGCTTGGCTGCAGCGCGGAGGAGAAAGTCGGCGTCGCAAAGCGCATCCTTTTCTATAAGGCCCGCTCGATATTTGCGCAGGTGCTGCGCACGCTCCCACTCGTGGGAGATCACGTGTTTGAAAGAAACCGCCACAGTAGCCCTATCCTCCTTCCCTAGATCCGGGCCTGAAGTTGACCAGACACCTAATTAAACAACAGCTTAACCACGCCACCTGTTCCCGCGTGCGAATGAGCGGAGAGTATTTTTTAACTCAAAAGCTAAATTTTTCGTGGCCTAACTACCGTTGTGAGTGTACGGGCGCTACTATTACTTTCCATGAGTGAACAAGCTGCTGAGTCCCCCTCCGCCTACGAAGACGCCCTTGACGTAGCCCGCAGCATCCAGCCCGCGCTAAACAAGCTGATGCTCATCTTCCAGCGCACCACCGAAGGTTCCTCCCTGACCACCTCCCAGGTCTCTATCATGAACCAGCTGCGCCTGCGCGGCCCATCCCGCGTGAGCACCATCGCACAGGCAGAACTCATCCGCATGCCCACCGCGTCCAATGCCCTATACCAATTGGAGCGCCACGGCTTTGTGGAGCGCCACCGAGATGACAAAGACCGCCGCGGCGTCCTCGTGGCACTGACCCAACTAGGTGAATCTGAACTGAACATCGTCTCCCGTCAGCGTGCCGCCGCCCTGGCGGAGATCCTGCAGTGGATGGAACCTAAAGACTTGCAAGCGGCTCGTCAGATGAGTTCCCTGATTGCCAAGTTGGCAGACGTCTATCGCCCGACAATGAACTAAAACCCACTTAGCAAAGAAACTGGGCATGAAACCGCATGTAGACCAAAGCAACCAGGGGTAATGCGGAGCAGGCCCGGATTTCTTTTTCGCCCCTCCCGTGACTAATAATGGGCTAAGAATTACGCCCCCGGACAGTTCACGGGATGTATTGCTGAATGGATAAAAATCATCAACACAAGTCTTTTGCTTCTCTCGCTAAAGACCCTGTGCGAATCCTAATTTCGTGGAGTCCTTCCTCCACTGGCACTGAAGCGATCGATTTTGCAGCGTGGCTCGCCCGCTCCACCAACGTTCGCATCAGGGTCGTTTCCACGATCTCCGTCCCGCTGGCCACCACCGCGCTGAACAAGCACGGCAATAAATTTAAAAAGTGGTTCACCAAGGAACAGGCCAAGTGCAAAGAACGAGTTCTGGAAGCACTCGAGGCGGCGGGTATCTCCGATTCCCAGCTGGACGAAGAGCCTTCCGTTCTTTTGGCCGGCCCCTCCCGCCCGCAGCTGCTGACCGAGATGGCAGAAGAATTCGGCGCGGATGCAATCCTGCTTGGCGCTAACCAATCCGCGCCAAAGGGCCGTTTCTTCGCAGGCTCGACTGCCGACGCCCTGCTCCACTTCTCCCCTATTCCGTTGGGCCTTTCCCCGCGCGATATCAAGCTTTCCAAGCATGGCGTGACCCGCATCAACTTCGCTTTCACCGAGCGCGGCGACTCCGAGGACCCCGCCTTGCTGTGCGCCGCCCGCCTGGCGAATACATGGAACGTTCCGCTGCGTATCGTGGCCTTTTCCGCCGACGGGCTTCTCGACGCCCAGGTCAGCGGCAACGTCGACGTCGCCTCCAAGCTAGCCAAAGGCTGGCACGAGCATTCTTTGTCCATGCTGGACCGCGCACACGATGTGGTGGCAGAGCGCTTCCCAGAGCTACCGATTACTACCGAAATCGGCACCGGCCATGGCTGGTCTGGCGCGGTGGACTCGCTGAAGTGGAAGAAAGGCGACTTGATGTGCCTAGGTTCTTCCCCGATGGGCCCCTTCGAACGCGTATTCATTGGCTCCACGGCCACCGAGCTGCTTCCGCATGTGCGCGTCCCGGTTCTGGTGCGCCCTTCGGACTCTGCGCCTTCAGTCGAAACTGCGGACTAATCCACGGCGACTAGACTTTGGCCTATGAATCTCCAGCCTGAGCATCCGGAAAACGATCTGACAACTGATGCCGACTACGCCAACCTGCGGCGCCCGGAGCCAAGCTCTTTCGATGAGCTCGCGGATGAGCCAGATCCCCTAGCGGTAGCTGCAGCCAACCGCCGCTCTTCCCGGCAGGCTATCTGGTTCATGGTCGCTGTGCTGCTGCTTTCCGGCCTCTACGCATTTGTGGTGGCACTAATTACCCGCTCCCAGGGCGGGGCGCTTTGCGACGCCCAGCTTGCCACCTGGCTGTGCACCGAAGGCCAGCGCCGCTTCTTTGCACTGACCACCGTCATCATCCCGTTCCTGGGAATGGTGGGCACCGCCGTCATCATGGTGCGCAAGCTCAAACGCTATCTGCGCTGGCGCTCCTGGATGGCAATTTTCTGGGTAATGGCCTGCAACTTCATGCTGTGGTGCATCACCGACATTCAAATCTTGTTGGTTCCGCTGGGCTAACCGTTCCCCGAGGGAAAGGAGAGGCTGGAACCTTGCAGGTTCCAGCTGGTTACTGAGCTGCGCCTTGCGCCGCGGCTACGGCTACTTCCGCGCAATCTGGACGCCCACAGTGCTGGGTTTCTACCTTCTGGATGCAGTCATCACAGATAAGCACCTGCTTGCGGCAGGTGTCCTCGTTGATACAGTTATGGAAGGTGTTGGTGGCATTGCCGCAATGCACGCAGTGACCAAGCTGGATAAAACCTGGATCTTGCAGGCCCTGCCCAAATTCGTGATGCATGCGCTTGTCAAAGACGTAGAGGGAGCCTTCCCAGAGACCGTCGTTGCCGAATTTCTCGCCATAGCGGACGATGCCGCCGTCTATCTGATAGACCTCTTTGAAACCACGATTCTTCATCAGGGAAGAAAGAATCTCGCAACGAATGCCGCCAGTGCAATAGGAAACGACTGGCTTATCCTTCATCCAGTCATACTTGCCGGACTCGATTTCCTCGATGAAATCATGGGTGGTCTTAACATCTGGGACGACAGCGTTTTTGAACTTGCCGATCTCAGCTTCCATGGCGTTGCGGCCATCGAAGAAGACGACTTCGTCGCCGCGCTCCTTAACCAGCTCGTTGACCTGCTCTGGCTTCAGGTGCACGCCGCCACCGACGACGCCGTTCTCATCCACCTTCAGCTCACCGGGCGCGCCGAATGCCACGATTTCGTCGCGAACCTTCACGGACAGGCGTGGGAAATCATCGGCACTACCCTCGGACCACTTGAATTCCATCTTTTTAAAGCCCGGGTACTCGCGGGTCTCACGGACATAGCGCTTACAAGCATCCATGTCACCACCGACGGTGCCGTTAATTCCGTGCTCGGAGATGAGGATGCGGCCCTTCAGCCCGAGCTTTTCGCACAGGTTACGCTGCCACAACATGATGGCAGTGGGATCGCTGATTGGGGTAAAGCAGTAATAAAGGAGAATCTTGCTGAGGCTCACGCCATCGATTGTAGGCGTGAGCTGTTGCTCTTCCTAAATTTCCCGAAAATCTTTGGGTTTAGCGCTTCTGGTAAAGCGCCTGCTTACGTGCAAAGACCGGATCGGAGGTCACGAGCACGCCCAAATTGCGGAAGATTCCCTCATCCACCGAGCCCAAGATGGTGGTGGTGTGAACGTCACAACCTGCCAGCTGCTTTAGTTCCGCCATTGCGCGGCGAGCGTTCTCGTCCTTCGCAGCGGAGGCGGAAAGAGCGATGAGCACCTCGTCGGTGTGCAGGCGCGGGTTACGCGAACCCAGATACTCGGTCTTGAGCTTCTGGATCGGTTCGATGGCCTCTGGACTCAGCAGGTGGATCTCATCATCGATGCCGGCTAGATGCTTAAGTGCATTGAGCAGCATCGCAGCGGAGCAGCCCAGCAGCTCAGAAGTGCGGCCGGTGATGATGGTGCCGTCGGCAAGCTGCAGCGCAGAGGCCGGCTCGTCAGTTTCCGCGGCACGCTTGCGCGCCGGCACTACTACCGGGCGGTCATCAGACTTAATGCCTGCCTTCGCCATGACGACGGCCGCGCGCTCGGACTGCGTGGAATCCAAGCCGAGGCGCGCCTCTTCCACCAAAGCCTTGAAGTAGCGACGAATAATCTCCTGTTTGGAGGCCTCACGGCAGACTTCGTCATCGGTGATGCAGAAGCCAGCCATGTTGACGCCCATATCCGTTGGGGACTGGTACGGGGTGTTGCCGGTCAGCTTCTCCAGGAGGGTCTTAAGCAGCGGGAAGGCCTCGACATCGCGGTTGTAGTTCACCGTGGACTCGCCGTAGGCGCTTAAGTGGAAGTGGTCGATGACGTTTGCGTCGTTGAGGTCAACGGTTGCGGCCTCGTAAGCCAGGTTCACTGGGTGATCGAGCGGCAGGTTCCAGATAGGGAAGGTCTCAAACTTGGCGTATCCAGCCTGCACACCGCGCTGGTGCTCGTGGTAGACCTGCGATAGGGCGGTCGCCAGCTTGCCTGAGCCTGGACCCGGCGCAGTGACGACAACCAGGTCACGCGTGGTTTCCGCGTACTCGTTCCGGCCAAGGCCTTCCTCAGAAACGATGAGATCTGTATTCGAAGGGTATCCCGGGATAACGCGGTGACGTGCAACGCTCAGGCCAAGGCGCTCCAGGCGGTCAATGAAGGCCTCAGCTTGGCTGTTGCCATCTTCCAGCTGGGTCATAACGATGTTGTTTACTAGGAAGCCACGTCCACGGAAGACGTCGACCAAGCGCAAGACGTCATCTTCGTAGAGGATTCCGAGGTCAGCGCGCATCTTCTGGCGCTCAATGTCCTTGGCGTTGATGCAGATGAGAATCTCGACATCGTCTTTGATGCGCTCAAGCATGGCGATCTTGTTGTCTGGAGTAAAGCCCGGCAGCACGCGGGAGGCGTGCATGTCATCAAAGAGCTTGCCGCCCATCTCCAAGTAGAGTTTGCCACCGATTTCTCCGCGCCGTGCATGAATGTGCTCCGACTGCATCTCGATGTACTTCTCACGGTCAAAACCAAGCAAACGCGTCATTTAAAGGCCTTCCGCCATAGACAATCCCCGCAACCGGGCTGGATCTTTTGGATTGGATTTTACTCGAAAGAACTGTGTTTACTCATACGCCCTGCCACGGCATCACACCGCAAGAAACCGCACTGACGACGCCGGCTAAAACATACGAGTAACGCCTGGGCCCTGGAAAGGATGGGCCCAGGCGTTACCTGTCTCTCTAAGGGTGTGGAACAAGCCCTCACCCTCTATAGCCAGGCAGTCCCACCCACCTGACTATAGCCGCCGCGCACCCCTACATGCGCAGCGGTTGGATCTATCACTCACCAGTAGATACATCCATGCGAAGCATATCAACGGCGGTTTCAAAGTCAACGTTTTCAAAGCCAATCGGACAAAAACCCGATATAGAAATTCATTAACTAATCCTAACTTTATAAAAATTTAGCGCCATGCGCTGGCACTTTCTAGTCCAATCAACCCGGAAGAAAAATAAATGTGAAACGGATCACTATACATTCGGGTCAATCTTTATCAAATATGGTCACGATATAGTCTAAGCAACAAATTAGATAAATGTTTATTATGTTAACTTTCGTCTATTTAACCTAGACCTTTAAAGCAGAAAATGAACGTTTAAGTCTCGTCTTCGCACTTCAATCCCACATTCCAAACGGGAAAGATGTCCAATTTATCCTCACGTTGTCCCCGCGACACATGCAATAAACTTGTCCGCATGCCCGAAGGCCACATCATTCATCACCTTGCACAGCGCCTCAACCTTGATTTCCGGGGTGGGCCGCTGCGCGTCACGAGTCCGCAGGGCCGCTTTGCGGCGGAAGCAGCCATGCTCGATGGGACGCAGCTCGATTTCGCCGAAGCGCGCGGCAAGCACCTCTTTATGCACTTTTCCGCCGATGCGCCAGAGCACATCATCTATATTCACCTCGGGTTGATCGGCAGCTTGCGCTTTGAGCCTTTGGACGATGTCTGGGGCCAGATTCGCCTGCGCGTCGAAAGCGATGACCTAGCTGCCAACCTCCGCGGGCCGCAGTGGTGCCGGCTCATTACGGATGCTGAGTATGACGTCGCGCTCGCCAAGATTGGCCAGGACCCCATCCGCGAGGACGCATCACCGGCCGACCTTTGGCCGCGGGTGCACAGGTCGAGCCGCAGCATCGGCTCCTTGCTGATGGATCAGCATCTCTTTGCCGGAGTCGGCAACATCTATCGCGCCGAGGTTTTATTCCGCCAGAACATCTCGCCTTTTATTGCCGGCAATGAACTGGACCGCCACGAATTCGATGTCATCTGGGAAGACTTAGTAGAACTCATGCGCGCCGGCGTGCCCACCGCCCGTATCGACACAGTCCGCCCGGAGCACACGCCTGAGGCCATGGGTCGCACGCCACGCAAGGATGACCATGGCGGCGAGGTTTATGTCTATCGCCGCGCCGGCATGCCTTGTTATATCTGCGGCGAGCCCATCGCAGAAAAGAAGCTCGAAGGCAGGAACCTGTTCTGGTGCCCTACCTGCCAGAACGCTCCAGCCTAAGCAGGCGGGTATTTTGGGCGGCATGCGATATGCCTTTCACGTCGACGCCGTCCGCGCTGCCGAGGAGCGCCTACTTGCCCAGCAGAGCTATCCAGACCAGCTCATGCAATTGGCCGCCCACGCGGTGGCCGATGCCGCCGCGGTGATGCTCGCCGCGCACCCAGGCCGCATGATGATTCTGGCAGGCAGCGGTGGCAACGGCGGCGACGGCCTTTTCGCCGGTGCACTCCTCGCCCAGCAGGGACACGCCGTCACAGCCCTCGTACCCGAGACCTGCCACACAACCGCTCTTGCTGCGTTCGAGGAAGCCGGCGGCGAGGTTCTAAAAAGTGGGTCCACTCCTAATTCCACCGCTTCCCTGCCCGATGACACGGGCTTGCTTATCGACGCCGTGGCTGGTCTCGGTTCCGGACGCGGGCTCAGCGGCCAAGCGCTGGAGGCCTACGAGCAGGCAGCAGGCATTCCGGTTCTAGCAGTCGATATGCCCACTGGCATTAATGCGGACACTGGCGTAGCCGCCCGCAAAGGCGCCGTGCATGCTGACGTCACCGTAACTTTCGGTTGGACACGCATGGGTCATGTGCTTGCAGCCGAGTGCGGCCAAGTAGTGCTGGCGGACTTAACGCTGCCCGGCGTGACATCGTTTAGCGCGATGCTCGAATCGCTCGCGCAACCGGCCGGGCACATCGCCAACGAGCCCACCCTGGAATCCACATATGCGTGGCGCCCCGGCAACATCGAGACCGCCCACGGCATCGCCACGCACCCGCGCCCGGTTGGCTGTACCGGACCAATCGTTGATCCCACCCCAGGAATTTCCTCCGATAAATATTCCGGTGGCGTGGTCACTATTGCCGCCGGAAGCGACACCTATCCCGGAGCTGGCATCTTGGCAGCCACCGCGGCAGTGCGCACCAGCCCGGCCATGGTGCGCTTTATCGGAGACCGCTCCATCACCTCGCTCCTGCCGGAACTCGTGGTTCACCCAAATCTTGACTCAGCAGGTCACGCCCAGGCCATCGTCGTGGGCCCAGGACGCGGCACTGACGCTGCGGCCCAAGCGGAGCTCGCGGAGGTACTCGATGGGTTCATCTCGGCCGTCATCGATGCCGATGCGCTGCGACTCCTTGCCCGTCACCCCGAGTTGCGCGCCCGCCTGGGAAGCCTGCCCGTCACGGTTCTCACCCCTCACCTGGGCGAGTTCACCGAGCTTTACGAGGCGACCTTCAACAAGGACCTCGACCTGTCATCAGGCAAAGCAGCGCCACTGCAGGAGCTCGCCACGGCACTGGGCTGCATCGTGCTGCTCAAGGGAAGAAATACCCTGGTTACCGCACCCGGCCAACCCATTTATGCCTACAATGCAGGCCATTCCTATGCCGCGACCCCTGGTTCAGGCGACGTGCTCGCGGGCATCCTCGGCACCGTGCTGGCGCAGCTACATCTTGAGGACAGAGCACAGGTAGGCCGCACGACGCTCACCGAGATAATCACAGAAGTCCTCCACGCCGGCGCCATTCAGGCCCACGCTGCGGCAGTAGCTGCCGAAACCCCCGACGGCTATGCCATCTGCTCGGCTTCGCAGATTGCCGGGGCGATCCCGCAGGCCATCGCCAAGCTTTTGCGTATGGCTCGCTAAAGCCTATTTGCCACGGCGCGCACGGAGCGGCGCAGCAGCCCCTTGGCACCGGCAGCCACCGTGTCGCGGCGCAGCCTACGGGTCTCCCACGGCCACGTCATCGCAGCCCAGGCACCTGCCACGGCGCCGATCTCAGCGAGGATGTACCACGGCCATGGACCCAGCAGGTTGATGATGGAGGGGCTGCCCGGCGCGTGGTTTAAGAAACCATAGTTGCCATCTGTGCGGGCGTTGACCGCCATGACGCTGGCCATCCACACCGGGGTTACTCCCACCGCAAAGCGGTAACCCTTCCACGTCGGGCGGTAGCCCAAGCCGAAGGTCAACGCCAGCGGAATGGCCAGTGCGGTGATGTGGAAGAACCAATAGGTGGCAAAGCGCAGCCAGCGCGGATCGAAGTAATAAATAACATCTGGGGTGATAATCGCCTGCGGGTTCAAGATGATGCCCCAGTAATAGGTCAGCGTCAGCGCATGCTCGTTGCCCGTAATCAGACCGAGCGCCAATACTGGGCGCAAAATATCGCACAGGTGCAGCGGCAGAGATTCACGGATGTCGAATTGCGAAGGATCCAGGGAGACGATGGTCCATGCCGTACCGAGCACCAGCATCACCCAGCCAGTCATCTGCCGGTAGAAAGTCTCCTTGGTAGTGCCCCGGATGCGCCGTGCAGCCACGATGAATACACCGCATGCGGCAATGGTCACAGAAAGCATCGTGTAATGCACCCCGGTCCATTGCGCCATGCGGGGATAGGTGGTGGGCGTGACGCGCACTCGCGGATTCTTTTTCGGCATAACGGGAAAACAGAGTACTCCGTTTCCGCCCGCTTGCAGGACTTTAGGTACCGGCCGCCAACTTTCCGTCCTTAACGGTGACCACACTGTCCGCAAAATCCAGCAGGCTGCGGTCATGGGTTACAAACATCGTTGCGGTCTGTTGTTCATCGGTGATGTCACGCAGCAGCTTGGCGACGTCGCGCGAGAGCGCAGAATCCAGCGCCGCCGTCGGCTCATCCGCGAGCAGCACCTCGGGATCATCCATCAAGGCACGCGCGATATTGATGCGCTGGCGCTGACCGCCAGAAAGCTGGGTGATGCGGCGAGCCTCCATCCCGGGCAGGCCTACATACTCAAGCAACTCCCGCGCCTTTTCACGGCGAGGTTTTCGGCCTGCCATATGGTCCACAATGAGAAGTTGATCCAGGGCATTGAGCGAGCTGACCAAGTTGGATTGTTGGAAGATGATGCCGCGCTCACCGCTTACCCGCACGCGACCACTATCGGGCTCGATTAGCCCTGCGGCCACGGAGAGCAAGGTGGACTTGCCGGAGCCGGATTCGCCGACGACGGCCATGAGCTGGCCCGGCTTGATGGCCAGGCTGACGTCATCCAGCGCCACCACGCGCTCGCGGCCATCGGGGAAGGTGACCGTCACGTTTTCAATCTCTAGCATTAGCCTTGTCCTCCCAACGCATCCAAAGGGTTGATTTTGCTGATTCGGCGGGTAGCTAGCACCGCGCCCAGCATGCCGAGTACCCACATGCCGGCGGCTGGGGCAGCAATCGTGCGCGCCGAGAGCACAAAAGGCACCGACGATTGCGCGAGCGCGCCCAGGCCCCAGCCCACTGCGGCACCCACACCAACTCCGAGGGCGAGGATGAGCGCGGATTGTGCCAGGGCGTCGCCAAGCAGGTAGCGCGTCCGCGCCCCCAGCGCACGCAGAATCGAAAGATCGCGGGTGCGCTGCATGGTCCAGATGCTCAAGAAAGCCACCATCACGAGCGCCGAAATTGCATACAGGAAGCCCTGCATGGTCAAAAGCGAGCCGCGCTCCGAGTTGTAGGAGGGCAGGCCGCTTAAGGCCTCGCGCATGCTGACGGACGTGGGAAGCCCGGTGGCAACGCTGTTCGCGTGCAGCAGGGCGGTGCCCACGACGTCGGAAGGCGCGTGGCTCAACTGCGCCCAGGTCTGCGTGGAAACCCACAGCACCGGCGAGTGGGAATAGTACAGATCCGGCACGGTGGCGCGAACGGCATAGGTCTCATCCCCAATCACCACGGAATTTCCCTGTGTAATCGCTTGCGAGGCCACCACTCCCGTGGCCGGCACCTGCTGCTTGGTACCCGGAATAGGCTCGCCCGCCGGCAGGCCCAGTACAGCCACGCCGCCGAAGCCCTCCACCTTGGTCTGCGAGGTACCCAAAGGCGCGCTGCCAGGCACCACGTCGTCCGCGTAAATCTCTGACTCCGTAAAAGTTGGCTTCTGCGTGCTAAAGCTCGCCTGCTCATACTCATGCCCCAAGGCCTCCAAAGCCGAGGTGTTTTGTTTGCTAAGGCCCTCCGTGAGCCCAGAGAGCATGACCAAAAGCAAGGTAATGAGCGCGACCACGGTCCCAATTAGCGCAAAGCGCCCGCGGGCTGCGCGCAATTCTCTAAGTGCAAGAAACATAGTTTCAAGCATCGCCCCCACTCGCAGATTAGTAATCGGGCCGCTAGTTGAACTTCGAGTCAACCAACTGGTTGATTCCCCGTGTCCCACCTGCGGGTTAGGGTAAAAGGCTGTGAATGACGTGAAACAGCGCTCCCTGCAGACCTTCCATAAGCGCCTTAGCCCCTGGCGCGCCGGGCTACACGTGATGTTCGCGTTTTTGTTGCTATTCGGCCTGCTGCGCGCCGGGCTCGACGGGCGCCTCGATGCCCGCGCCCTTGGTCTGGCAGTCGCATTGGCCGTGGTCTACGCACTGCGGCGCGCACTCCCCCGCGCCCTGTGGCTGGTGGGCTTGTGCGTGCTGTGGTGCGGGCTCATGGTGCATGCCCAGGACTTCATGTGGCTGGAATTCCCGCTGGTCTTTGCTTTTCTAAGCTCGCTTCCCCGCTGGCCGGGCATCGCCTGCAGCGGATTGTTATGGGCGCTGGCCGCCTTCCTGCCCGCCTGGCAGCATCCGGCGGAATGGACCATCGCGGCGGCCATCGGCCCCTTCATCGGCACGGCCTTTGCCATCGGCACCTTCCATGCCGGGCGCATGGTGCAGGCTGAGGCGGCGCACCATGCAGAGGTTGCCCGGCAGCTGCGCGCCACCCAGGCCGAACTTGCCGCGAGCGAGCACCAAGCAGGCCGCCTGGAAGAGCGCGAACGGCTCTCCCGGGAAATCCACGACACCGTGGCCCAGGGCCTTTCCTCCATCGTTCTGCTCTCGCGCGCGGCTCAAAAAGATCCTTCCCCAGAGACACTGGCGCTGATTGAAAAAGTGGCTAGCGAGAACTTAAGCGAGGCACGCCGCTTCGTCAGCGAGCTAGCATCTCCCGCCGCATCCTTGGAGGAGGCCCTCCAGCAGGTGGTGGATTCAGCTACCGCGCAAGCCGCTGCGCTGGGGAAGGACACCGACATCGAGCTAGTTGTTTCCGGCGAAAGCACCGTTCCCGAGGCCCACCGCCAGGACCTGTTGCGTGCTGCGCAAGAGGGGCTCAACAACATGCTCAAGCATTCTGGCGCCCGGCGCGCGGTGGTGACTTTAGGCTGTTTTGAAGGCGAGACCACGCTCGACATCGTCGACGACGGAGAAGGCATGGATCCTACTTCACCTTCGCAGGGTGGCTTCGGGCTGCGGGGCCTGCGCCAGCGCGTGGAAAGCCACGGCGGTACGCTCACGGTGGAATCTTCCCCAGGCGAGGGAACCGCCCTTGCTATCCGTATGCCGCAAAAAGTGGAGGACCAGGATGCTTAACGTCATGCTCATCGATGATCATCCCGTGGTGCGCGCAGGCCTGCGAGCCATTTTGAACGCTTTCCCTGACATCGATGTGGTCCTAGAAGGTGCGGATGGGGCGGACGTCGCCAAGCTGGAGGCTCCCGATGCTCCGCATGTTGACGTGGTCATTTGCGATATCCAGATGCCCGGCACCGATGGCATTGCGGCAACTTCCCAGCTCGCCCAGGCTGGCGGCCCGCCGGTGCTCATCCTCACCACCTATGACACCCAATCCGACATTGTTTCCGCCGTGGAGGCAGGCGCCCTGGGCTATCTCCTAAAGGATGCGCCGGAGCAAGCGCTTCACGACGCCGTCCTGGCCACGGCCGCCGGCAAACGCACCCTGGCGCCCGAGGTGGCAGCGCTTTTGGCCGAGCGCATCACCCGCCCCGAGGTGGCGCTTTCCGGCCGCGAGCTGGAAATCCTAGAAGCCCTGGCCACGGGCAAATCAAATAAGGAGCTTGCCCAGCGACTGTTCATCTCGGAAGCTACAGTGAAGACGCACTTGATTCACATCTATCAGAAGCTGGGCGTGGATACCCGCACAGCGGCTGTCACTGTGGCCCGGGAAAGGAAGCTCATTTAAGTGTCCGCGCAGGTTTATGATTGCCTCGTTTTAGGCGGCGGCCAAGCAGGGCTGGCCACGGGCTATTACCTGCGCAGAAAGGGCTTGAACTTCGCCATCTTGGATGCGGAATCGCGTCCCGGTGGTGCATGGCTGCACGCCTGGCCCTCGCTGACTTTATTTAGCACCACGAGCGCCTCCAACCTACCGGGCTGGCCCATGCCCTATTACGAAGGTTTCCCGCCGGCGAGCCACGTGGTGGATTATCTAACTCGCTACGAAGAGCGCTACGAGCTGCCGGTGCGACGCCCCTTCATGGTTGAGTCCGTGGAGCACGATGGGGAGTTCTTCCACGTCTATTCGGGCACGGAACGCTTGATGGCCCGCACCGTGGTGGCGGCCACGGGTACCTGGCGTGCGCCCTTCATTCCGTACTACCCCGGTAAGTTCGCGGGGACACAATGGCATTCGGCCATTTATCCCGGCGTCGCGAAGTTCAGCGGCTCTCGCGTGGCAGTGGTGGGCGCGGCCAATTCCGGCGCACAGATTGCAGCGGATCTGTTGCTTGAAGGCATTTCCACGACCTGGCTAACGAGGGGCGAGCCGCGCTGGATGCCTGACGACGTCGACGGACGTGTGCTCTTCCGGCGCAACCGCGAGCGCCTCAACGCCATCAATCGTGGCGAGCCTGACCCCGGCGCGGATACGAACCTGGGCGATATCGTCATGGTCCCGCCGGTGCTCAAGGCGCGTGATGAAGGGCTCCTGCGCGCCACCCCGATGCCGGATTCCCTCGACGACATCGACGCGGATCACCTGATTTGGGCCACCGGCTTCCGGCCCGCACTTCGCCCCATCTCCCGCCTACTGGTAGACCGCCAGCCCACCGTGCCGGGGCTCTTCCTCGTGGGATACGGCACGTGGACTGGCCCGGGCTCAGCCACCATCACGGGTGTTAGCCCCTTTGCCAAGCAGGCGGCTACCGATGTCGCGGAGTTCGTGAAAAACCTCAAGCCTTAGCCTTGGTTAGATAGGAGCGTCTCGATAGCGGGATACATGTCCTCCACTATGTCGTCGATGCTCTTCTCCGTCATCAGCGGAACCTCCACGACGTAGCGAGCAATCGCCGTTCCAATGAGAATAGGACCCAAATACGCGATCTTGCCCAGGAGATTACCTTCACTAATCGTACTTTGGGCGAACTCTGTTTCTAAAAGGGCCGTTACGAAGCTGTCCATGATCGATTCACGGAGGATAGCTGATGCATGTGAAGAGCCAATGCCGCCGCGAACCACAGCACGCAAACGCGGACCCATGTCCTCGCTTTCCCACAGGCGCAGATAGTTCGCGATGAATCCTCGAAGGTCAGTAGACGCCCCCAACTGAGCCGGAAGCATTTTTAGGTCCGCGATTACCGCATCGAACAAGCCGTCCTTGTTCTTGAAGTAATGCATGACGAGAGCGGGATCGACGTCGGCTTCTTTGGCGACCGCGCGGATGGTGGTGGCTTCGAAGCCCACCTCGCTAAACCTCATGCAGGCGGCTTCCAGAATTTTCTCGCGCGCTTCTGGGGCGCCTGGACGACGTCCAGCTTTCTTGCGCTCTGCCTTTTTATGCTCAGCCCCTGGCTGAGCACCGTCACCGGATTCTTCGACCTTGCCTTTAGCTGCCATGGCTTCAACCTTACTTCCTCGAACCCTCGAAGAATTCATCACGTGTTGACTTTCAACAACTGTTGAAATATCTTATTCAACAAGCGTTGAAAATCAAGCAAAGGAACGACATGAAAGACTGGACCAAGGCAATCGCCGTTGGATTCTTGGCACCTCTCGCAGTGTGCCTCTTCGTACCTGCCTTCTTGTGGCCCATGGCCACGATGACCCCCAAAGACCTCCCACTCGCAGTAGTTGGAACCCAAGAACAAGTGAGCAAGGTTTCTGAAGCCTTTGAGCAGAAGCAACCCAGACTCTTCGAGATAACACCTGTAGAAGACCGCGCAGCCGCGGTATCCCTCATCGAAGAACACGAGGCTTACGGCGCCATCGTGCTGGGCCAAGAACCAGAGGTCCTCACCGCAAGCGCTGCCGGCGCCGCACAAGGCAACATCGTGAAGAACCTCGCGCAACCAGTAGAGGCAATGGCAAACCAGCAAGCTCAGGCGATGGCTGCCGCGAAGGGCATCCCGGCTGACGCACTCCCTAACGTCACCGTCAAGACCACCGACGTTGTGCCCACCAGCAGCGAAGACCCGCAGGGCCTCGCCATGAATATGGCTATTATCCCCGTTGCCATCGGCGGCATGCTCGGTGCAGCGATTCCTTCCTTCCTCCTGAAGCGAAACTCGCAGCGTCTCCTCGCCCTAGCAATCTTTGCCCCCATTGCCGGACTGCTCACCACCGCAGTAATCGGCGGAGTATTCGGATTACTGCCAGATAGTTTCTGGGCATCGACCGGCGTATTCACACTAGGCATCGCCGCAGTCTCCAGCTTCATCCTAGGCCTAAGGGCGCTGCTTGGCGCCCCCGGCTTTGGTCTCGGCGCACTGACCATCATGCTGGTGGGCAACCCACTGGCCGGTACCATGGCCCCCAAGGAATTCGTGTCCGGCAGCTGGGGATACTTCGGCCAGTTCCTGCCTAACGGCGCCACAGCTACGCTGCTGCGCCTGGTTAACTACTTCCCTGCAGCAAGTATCGCCACCCAGGTATGGACTCTGCTCGCATGGGTAGCCTTCGGACTAGTCCTTCTCGGCAGTGGAATTGTGCGAGAGTCGCGCTCCGCAAAGAAGGCCGCGTAGAAAACTCAGAGCAGAAGATTAAGCAACAAACCCCGTGACTAGCGCGCAGCCCAAAACGGTTAGCGCGGTCGCTGCAATGAATCCCATACGGTGTAGGACTTTGGACTGCAGCTCTTTGCTTATCCGGGCCAAAAAGAATGCGCCCACGGCGGTGCCCAAGGTGTTGAACACAAGGTCATCAACGTCGCTGAAGCCGAGGGCGAAGAGGTACTGGAGGGTTTCGATGCTCAAGCTCAGCGCCAAGCCGGCCAGGATGGTTCCGCCGAGGCCAAAGCGCACGCGGCGCAGATTCTGGCCCATCACGATAAGGCTTGCGCCGAGTGGCATAAACAACAAGAAATTGCCGATGGTGTTGGTCCAAGGCCCGTACCAGATGGTCGGATGATCAAAACCGTTGAACATTTGCAGATCTAAGCTTCGCACCGCATGCGCGGAGGCATTGACCACGCCGGGGATCTCAATGAAGGATTTACCCAACGTCGCCACACCAACAACGAGCAGCACGAGCGCCGTGACTAGAAGTGAGTCACGGCGCAGCGTTTGGTGGCGGCGCGGGGCCGCCGGAATACGGCTGCGCGAATGAGTGGTTTGTTCGGTAACGAGCATGTCCGAGAATCTAACAACAAAAGCTGTACTTTTGCCGTGTACTTCGCTGGCAAAACACTGATTCATAATGGGCGTACCATCGTGGGCATGAGCACACTCAAAGTCACGCGAAACGAAGACGGTTCCATCTCTCACGCTTTCGAGGATGAGCCGATTCTGGCCGAGGGCGACGTACTGGTTAACGTTTCCCATTCTTCGTTGAACTACAAGGATGCAATGGCACTCGACGGTAACAAGGGCGTCATGCGCATCAACCCGCTGGTGCCGGGCATCGACGTCGTGGGCAACGTTGCGGAGTCAAACGATGAACGTCTACCTGAGGGCGCCCTGGTGGCCGCTTTCGGCGACGGCTTGGGAGAATTCCGCCACGGCGGCTACACCACTAAGCAGCGCGTGAATGCCAACGCCACCCTCGTGGTTCCAGAGCGCTTCACTGCTGCCGACGCCGCCGCAATCGGCACCGCGGGCTACACCGCCGCCATCTGCGTCAACCAGCTGCTCACCCACGGCACGCGCGAGGGCCATGTGCTGGTCACTGGCGCCACGGGCGGCGTGGGCTCCATCGCCGTCCAATTGCTCAAGTCCCTGGGCTTCGAGGTCACCGCCGTTACCGGCCGCGTTGATAGCGAAAGCGAGTACTTGCAGGCCCTGGGCGCAGACCACATCATTGATCGTTCCGAGCTCTCGGAGACCGGCCGTCCGCTGCAGAAGGCGCTTTACGACGGCGCGGTAGACACCGCTGGCTCCACCGTCCTGGCCAACGTCTTGGCGCAGATCAAGTGGGGCGGCGTCGTAGCAGCAACCGGCATGGCCGCTGGTCCTGACCTCCCGGCTTCGGTACTGCCATTCATCCTGCGCGGCATCGTCCTGGCAGGCGGCAACTCCGTTGACGCACCGCTCAAGGTCCGCGAGGACGCCTGGAAGCTGCTGGACGAGCATCTCGATCTTGAGATGCTGCATTCTATTTCCAGCACCGTTGCGCTCGACGATGTCGCAGACGCCGCCAAGGAGCTGCTCGCCGGCACCCACCATGGCCGCACGATCGTAGAAATCTAGACAAACTATTTAGCAGCGCTGGGGACGATTAGTTTTCCCAGCGCTGTTACTATTTTCCTATGCGTTCCCGTCTCTCTATCTCTGCTGCCGCGCTGGTTGGCACCCTCGCCGCCGGCCTCGTCACGCCCGTTGCCCAGGCTGGCATCACCATCGACCCTAACGCTGTGCCCGGGCGTACTCAGGTCACGCTGCGCTACAGCAATGGCGCAGTAGTCTCTACTGCTAATTCCCACGAATCTCGCCCGGCGCTTTCCTTGGTCAAGCTCTACTTGGCCTATTGGGTGCTGCAGCACGGTGCTCCGGCGGACAAAGCCCGCGTGGAGAACATGATTCGTTTGAGCGAGGACGGCACGGCCACAGACTTGGACCGCCGCTACCCGCAGGCAATCCCTGAGGTCATCGGCCAGTTTGGCCTGCATGAGACCCACTACCCTGGATTCTGGGGCAACACCACTACCTCTACTGAGGACCTTGCGCGCTTTACCTCCGCGATTGTGGGCGACCCACTAGCCACGCCAATTATCAATGGCATGCGCACCGCTTCCCCCGTTGCCGCTGACGGCTATAAGCAAGACTTTGGCACCTCACGCGTGCCGGGTGTTGTGGGCACGAAGTTCGGCTGGGACGATAACCGCAACGTCCATGCCACCGCCTCCTTTGGCAATGGTTTTACCATCGCCGCGAATACTTATGGCGCGGCCTCCCAGCTCACCGGCGACATCTTGGGTGCCGTTCGCATCACCGCTGACGGCATCCGCAATTCGGGCCGCCAGCCTTCCCCGCTGGAGCAGCAAATCCTCAACTTCGTGCCGGTGCAGTTCCACGACCCAGCCCGCCAGGCAATCCGCGGAGCCGAAGATTCAGTGGCCAACGCCCAGCTACAGTTCTGCGCCTTGGCCGCCCAGGCAGGCTCTTCGCACTTATGCGCCTAGTTTAGAAGTCAGATACTTCTAAACGTGCAGGTCGCGGTCCTGAATGCCCTTTGGCACCATGAGAACGCCGATGAGAGAGATGGCGGAGATGACAATCGCGTAGGTAGCGATAGCCATGGAGGTCTTGAACTCAGTGAAGAGCATCTCCGCGATCATCGGGGCGAAAGCACCACCGATGATGGAGCCAAACGCGTAGCCGATTGAAACACCCGAGAGGCGCACCTTCACTGGGAACATCTCCGCGTAGAGCGCGGACTGGGGACCATAGGTGGCACCCAGCATGGTCGCCAGGATGAGAACCGCACCACCGAAGAGGGCAAGATTGCCGGAGTCAACAGCCATCCAGGACGGAATGGACCACGCAGCCAACGCAATGTAGCCCACGATAAAGGTGCGTTTGCGGCCCACCTTGTCCGACAGGTGGCCGAAGTAGAGGGTGCCAGCGAACCAGCCGATGGATGCAATAAGCGCGACCAGCAGGGCGTCGGTACGCGAGTAGCCCACCACCTTGGTGCCATAAGAGGTGAAGTAGGCGATGACAAAGTAGCCTACAGCGTTGTTAGCGGCGAAGATGAGCGCGCACTTAATGACGGTACCGGTGTGGCTCTTGAACAGGACCGCCAAGGGGGCAGATTCCTTCTTCTGAAGATCCTGCAACTCAGCGAATGCTGGAGACTCTTCCACCGCGCGGCGGATGAAGTAGCCCAGAAGAATCAGGACAACGGAGGACAGGAAGGGGATACGCCAGCCCCATGCCAGGAACTGCTCCTGCGTCAAGACCGCGGAAAGCAAAAGCATGAAGATGGTGGCCAGGAACATTCCGAGCGGAACTCCCACCTGCGGGAAGGCGCCGAAGAGGCCGCGGCGTCCGCGTGGCGCGTGTTCCACGGCGAGCATCGCCGCACCGCCCCACTCGCCGCCAGCAGAAAGCCCCTGCAGCACGCGCAGCGCCACCAATAGGATTGGGGCGGCCATGCCGATTGCAGAATAGTTGGGCAAGACGCCCATGAGCATGGTGGCCAAGCCCATGCCCACCAGGGTGACGACGAGGACTGGCTTGCGGCCCAGCCGGTCACCCAAGTGACCTGCAATGATCGCACCCAGCGGGCGGAACAGGAATGAGATACCCAATGAAGCCCAGGAAATGATCTGCGCGAGCGAGGCGTTTTCATTCGAGACTGGGTCAAAGTACTGCGTGGCGAAAATAAGACCCGCAGCTTGGGCGTAGATAAAGAAGTCGAACCATTCGATGGTGGTTCCGACCATGGAGCCGGCGAGCACGCGCTTGTGCTCGCGAGTGATTCCAGTTGCCGGTTGGCTACGTTCAATTACAGGTGCAGACATAGGGTGACTCTCTCTATGGGTGCAAAAGCAGATAGATAAGGGCGATTACTTATCGCGGTTATCGACGATGCGCTTTGCCTTGCCCTCACCAGAGTCAACGTGGTCAACCACATCGACGCCGACGGAGATACCGATGCGGTTCTTGATCTGCTTCTGGAGCCAATCACCCGATGCTTCGATATCAGACTGGGCAACGTCTGGTGCATGTTCAACAACCAGCGTCAGGTGATCCATGCGCCCCTTCTTCGACAGGATGCATTGGTAGCGCGGGCGCAGGTTGGAATCCTCAGTAATGATTTCCTCAAACTGGGATGGGAAACAGTTCACGCCGCGCAGAATGATCATGTCGTCGTTTCGAGCCGAAATTCGGTCGATGCGGCGCATGGAACGCGCTGTACCCGGCAGCAGGCGAGTGATATCGTGCGTACGGTAACGGATGATCGGGAATGCTTCCTTGGTCAAGGAAGAAATCACGAGCTCGCCGTATTCTCCATCAGGCACCGGCTGCAGGGTTTCTGGGTCGATGATCTCTGGGTAGAAATGATCCTCCCAGACGGTCAGACCGTCCTTGGTCTCCACGCATTCTTGCGCAACACCAGGACCCATGACCTCAGAGAGGCCATAAATATCGGTGGCCGTGATGCCAAAGCCTTCTTCGAGCTCGCGACGCATGCCCTCAGTCCACGGCTCGGCGCCGAAGACGCCAGCTCGAAGCGAGGTTTCACGCGGGTCGATGCCGTCTTTACGCATACGATCCAAAAGGTTAAGCATGTAGGACGGGGTGCCAAGGATGGCATCCGGCTGGAAGTCCTGCATGATCTGAATCTGGCGCTCGGTTTGACCACCAGAGGTTGGGATTGCGGTCGCGCCCAGCTCCTCGACGCCGTAGTGAGCGCCAAGACCACCGGTGAATAGGCCGTAGCCGAAGGTGATCTGCACCTTATCGCTTGGGCGCAGGCCACCGGCACGCAGGGAACGAGCCACGAGTTCAGCCCAGATCCTCACGTCATTTTGGGTATACCCCACCACGGTTGGGCGGCCGGTAGTGCCGGAGGACGCGTGGATACGGGAGATCTGGCTCTGGTTTACAGCAAACATTCCGAACGGATACTCGGAGCGCAGCGTCTCTTTATCAGTGAACGGGAACTTGGCAAAGTCTGCCAGCTCCTTGAAGTCATCGGGGTGGACGCCCAATTCATCAAACGCACGGCGGTAATGAGGGACGTTGTAGTACGCGTGGCGCAGCTCGTTCTTTGCGCGCTGCGTCTGTAACGCGATGATTTCGTCGCGGGAAGCATACTCAATGCCCATCTGCGGGCCGTGGTGATCGGAAAAGATGTCAAACGTTGCGGTCACGTTGTTGCCTTTCGACTCGGGAGAATTGAGGTCCACACCCGCATTCCCTCGAAAGCGCTGCTCGAGATATTTAACTGTCTTGCTTGGGTTTAGCCGAGGAATATTAACCTCGACGAATTCATGACCTACCGTTCGTTCAGGTAAATCATGTGACGTACAATACAAGGCCTGTACGTGAGTTACAACACAATTAAAAAAGTTTCATGACCCAGGGCACATTTCCCGTTGGGAAAACGCAGCTAAGGCCTAGAATTTTTCTCTCACAGATTCTCTCCAGTCGGACTACCCCCGCGGCACCCCAAAACTTCTAGCCGTTCAGGCCACCAAACAACAAGCCCACCACAGCATCGGCGACTTCCTCCGCCTCCAGCTTGCCGCCCGGGTTGTACCACTCCGCCACTGAGTTGACCATGCCAAAGACCATGCGAGTCAAGATCGCAGCGTCCAGGTCAGACCTGATTGCGCCATCCTCCTGGGCATCGCGCACGAGCGGGATAACTGAGCGAGTTAGCTTACGGCGTCGCTCCAAAGCGCGGGACTCAACCTCCGAGTTGCCACGCAGCCGCAGCAGCAAAGACACCGACTGCGGGTCTACACACAGCACATGGATGGACCCCTCCACCAGGCAGCGCACACGCTCCCCGGAAGCCAAGTCCGAGTCTTTAACCTCGGCAACCACGGCCTCAAGCTCGCTGAGCGCGCGGGCAACCGTCAGCTCCAAGATCTCCTCTTTTGAAGAGATGTGGTGATAGAGCGCCGACTTTGTAATTCCCAGCTCGTGCGCAACATGCCCCATCGATGTCGCGTCATATCCACGGGCATTAAAAGCGCGCACAGCCGCGCTAATTACATCATCACGGGAATAGCCCGGGCGACCCCGCCCGGCACCAACATTTGCTTCAACCACGGTCCCCATTCAAGCAGAACGGCCAAAAATGGTTAGACTCTCCAATCACCACACCCCCATTTCTCATCGAGTGCTTGCTCTAGGTCTCCAGCCAACTAGGAGCATCCATGAGCCAGATCCTGCGCCCCGGCGTGGCCGAAACTGAAGAATTCGCCCACGTCCGCGCCATGTTTGAAAGCGATAAAGCCACCGCGCACATCGGCGCGGAGATTACCAAGCTCGAACTTGGACACTGCGAAGGCCAATTCACCATCCGCCCAGAGATGTGCAACGGCCACGGCACAGCACAGGGCGGTTTTCTCTACACCTTCGCCGATTCGCTTTTCGCCGGCGCGTGCAACTCACCCGGCGAAGTCGCCGTCGCTGCCCACAACTCCATTCACTACATCGCCCCCGCTTTCGAGGGCGACGTCGTCAGTGGCGTAGCCATTACGCGCGAGACTTGGGGACGCAACGGAATCGTCGACGTTTCGCTGAGCATCCACGGCAAACCCATCGCGGAGTTCCGCGGAACCTTCCGCGTCCTACCGGCCAAGAAGTAACGAAGTCCCCCCAAGAAACTAGAGACACATCACAAAATGTGTTGACGTAGGTCACAGATCTCCCATATACTGACCAACCATTCAGTAAGTAATACACCGCTTACTACTCCATCTGGATAGAAGGATTTCCTCCATGACTACCACTGACTCCGCAATCGCCAGCGCAGAGGCAGAAGCACGCTTCGACGAGCTCATTGCGGAAGATTCCCGCATTGAGCCCACCGACTGGATGCCGGCTGCCTACCGCAAGACGCTGACCCGCCAGATCTCCCAGCACGCGCACTCCGAGATCATCGGCATGCAGCCAGAAGCCAACTGGATCACCCGCGCACCATCACTTAAGCGCAAGGCAATCCTCATGGCCAAGGTGCAGGACGAGGCAGGCCACGGCCTTTACCTCTACTCCGCCGCCGAGACCCTCGGCACCTCCCGCGATGAGCTGGTACAACAGCTTCTTGATGGCACGGCGAAGTACTCCTCCATCTTCAACTACCCGGCGCGCACCTGGGCTGACATCGGTGCCATCGGCTGGCTGGTCGACGGCGCGGCAATCTGCAACCAGGTCCCGCTCTGCCGCGCTTCCTATGCCCCATACGGCCGCGCCATGGTGCGCATCTGCAAGGAAGAATCCTTCCACCAGCGCCAAGGCTGGGAGATCCTCTACGAACTCGCCAACGGCACCGAGGAGCAAAAGCAGATGGCACAAGAGGCCATCAACCGCTTCTACGGCCCAGCCCTGCAAATGTTCGGCCCACCAGATGATGATTCCCCGAACTCCAAGCAGTCCATGGAGTGGAAGATCAAGCGTTTTTCCAACGATGAGCTGCGCCAGCGCTTCGTCGACATGATTGTCCCGCAGGCTGAGGCCCTAGGCCTGCACTTCGAAGACCCGGACCTTAAGTGGAACGAGGAGCGCGGCCACTACGACTTCGGCGAGCTGGACTGGGCCGAATTCAAGTCCGTCATCAAGGGCGAGGGTCCGTGCAACGTGCAGCGTATGCAGCGGCGTCGCCAAGCGCATGACGACGGCGCCTGGGTCCGCGAGGCAGCAGCTGCTTATGCCGAGAAGTACCACAACGTCGACTCCGCCCTGTCGGCCTAATCCGCTCCACATCAACCAAAGGAAACCCCATGTCTGAAAATCAATGGCCAATGTGGGAGGTCTTCGTCCGCTCTTCCCGCGGCCTTTCCCACGTGCACGCTGGTTCTTTGCACGCGCCCGACGCAACCATGGCGCTGCGTAACGCGCGCGATCTATACACCCGCCGCAACGAAGGCACCTCCGTGTGGGTAGTTCCCACCGAAGCAATTTCTTCTTCCGATCCTGACTCCAAGGGCGGCTTCTTCGAGTCCCCGCAGGGCAAGAGCTACCGCCACGCCACCTACTACGACAAGTCCGAGGGGGTGCCGCACCTGTGAGTGGATTCGCAACCGCCGATTCTGCGACCAAGCAGTCGCAGGGTAACGGCATTACCGCAGAAGACATCGCCGCTTCCGGCGCGGTGGCCTCGGAAGACGTTGCTGCTTACGCACTAACGCTTGGCGACGACGCCCTTATCCTCGCCCAGCGCCTGGGCTGGTGGATCTCCCGCGCCCCAGAGATGGAAGAGGACATCGCGCTCGGAAATATCGCACTCGACCTCATCGGCCATGCCCGCTTCCTTCTGACCTATGCGGGTACTGCTTATGGCAAAACCGAGGACGATCTCGCCTACTTCCGCAACGAAGAACAATTCCGTTCCTGCCGCCTCGTGGAGCAGGAAAACGGCGACTTTGGCCAGACCATCGCACGCCAGCTGCTCTTTTCCTACTACCAGTACGGTCTCTACACCGCCCTGCTGGCATCCAAGGATGAGACGCTAGCGGCCATCGCGGCAAAAGCCATCAAGGAAGTCGAGTACCACGTCGACCACGCCAATCAGTGGATCCTCCGCCTTGGCCTGGGCACCGAGGAATCCAAGCGCCGCGTGCAGGCAGGCCTGAATTACATGTGGCCTTACCTCGACGAACTCTTCGAGGATCTGCCGGTGCACGAGAAACTCGCCGCCGAAGAGATTGCCGTTCTGCCTTCCTCCCTGCGCGCTGAGTTCGACGAGCGCATCGCGCACGTCCTTGGCAAGGCCGAACTGGATATCCCGCAGGTAAAGCAGGCTCGTTCCGGCCAGCGCGGCGGCGGTTTTTCCGAGTACCGCGGCTACATCCTCGCCGAGATGCAATCGCTCGCCCGCCAGCATCCGGGCGCTACCTGGTAAGGAGTTTGACCACTGTGACCATCACCGATACCTCTCATCCCCTGCGCCCGGCAGCGCCTGCCGACGCCCAGGTATGGGACGTCGCCGCGCAAGTCCCCGACCCCGAGATTCCCGTCATCTCGATTGCGGACCTGGGGATTCTGCGCGCAGCGAAGCTAGAAGACGACGTCGCAGTGGTAACCATTACTCCGACCTACTCGGGCTGCCCCGCCATGGAGCACATCACCGCGGATATCACCGCGGCGCTGGGGCAGGCAGGCTACAGCGCTGCCCGCGTGGACCTAGTGCTGCAGCCGGCGTGGACCACCGACTGGATCACCGAGTTGGGCCGCAAGAACCTCAAGGATTATGGCATCGCGCCGCCAACCGGCAAGTCCCGCGCGGCAAACTCTGGACCCATCCCGCTGACCCTTGGTCCCCCACCTGCCATCGAATGCCCACACTGCGGCTCCCGCCGCACCCGCAAGCTCGCCCAATTTGGCTCTACTTCCTGCAAGGCACTGTATAACTGCCTGGACTGCCTAGAGCCTTTCGACTACTTCAAGGTGCACTAATGACCACCACAATCCCCGCTAAGAAGAAGGCTACGTTCAACACCCTGACCGTGACCGGCGTACGTAAGCTCACCGAAGACTCCGTCGAGGTTTCCTTCGCAGTCCCCGCTGAACTCCAGGAAGACTACAACTACATCCCTGGCCAGTACGTGGCACTGCGTGCCGAGATCAACGGCCAGGAAGTGCGTCGCTCCTATTCCATCTGCGATGTGCCGCGCGACGGCGTCATCCGCGTGGCCATCAAGCGCGACCGCGGCGGCATCTTTTCTACCTGGGCCAACGAGGAGCTAGAGCCCGGTACCCAGATGGACGTGATGAACCCGCAGGGCGCGTTTACCTCAAAGACCCACCTGACCGGCCTTAATAACCCAGAGGCCGTGCGCGAGGAGCTGGAAAAGCTTGACCATCCGCACCTCGTCGCCGTTGCCGCGGGTTCGGGCATCACCCCAATCATGGCGATTGCTCAGACCGTGCTGGCGGAGTCCCCGGACACCACCTTCGAGCTCATCTTCGCCAACAAGGGCGGCGGAGATGTCATGTTTGCCGAGGAGATCGGTGACTTGAAGGATAAGTACCCGAACCGCTTCGCCGTCCATCACGTGCTTTCCCGAGAGCAGCGCGTCAACCCGCTGTTTTCCGGCCGCATCGACGCCGAGAAGCTGCAGACATTGCTCGATAACGTGGTGCGCACCGAGAACGTGGACGAGTGGTTCCTGTGCGGCCCCTTCGAACTGGTCCAGCTAGTCCGCGACGAGCTCTCCGGCCGCGCTGTCGACGAGAAGAACGTGCGCTACGAGCTCTTTACCACCGGCAAGCCCACGGGCAATCAGAACCAGTCTGGCCGCCGGGTAGAAGCCGATCCAGAAGGCAACAACGTCGAAATCACCTTCCAGCTCGATGGCCTCTCCGGCTCGGTTACCTCCCCGGTTTCCGCCCACGAATCACTCCTGAACGCCGCTCTGCGCGTGCGCTCCGATGTCCCATTCGCCTGCGCCGGCGGCGTGTGCGGCACCTGCCGCGCCAAGGTCACAGAAGGCGAAGTGGAGATGGATGAAAACTACGCCCTCGAGGCCGACGAAGTGGCAGCCGGCTATGTGCTGACCTGCCAATCCCACGCCACCACGCCGAACGTCTCCCTCAATTTCGACGCTTAAAACCCACTACTTATTTTATAAAGGCACAGCATGATTGAACTACAGGTGGACGCTGAAAGCGGCGTCGCAGAACTCATCTTCAACAAGCCTAAGGCCATGAACTCGCTAGGCATTACGGATTTAGCAGAGCTTTCCGATGCCCTCGATGCCGCAGCCAAGGCACAGCCCAAAGCACTCATCGTCCGCGGCGAGGGCAAGGGCTTTAGCGCCGGCCGCAACATCAAAGGGCTAAACCCGCGCGAAGATGACGCAACCGACTTCCTAGCCAACAAGGTCACCCCCGTCCTGCGCCAGCTCGACGAGTTCCCCGCCCCAACCTTCGCCGCAGTCCACGGCCCTTGCCTCGGCGTAGGCCTGGGCATCGCGCTGGCCTGCGACGTCGTCTACGTCGCCGAAGATGCCAAGTTCGGCTCTCCCTTCGCCAACCTGGGCGCGACCC
This sequence comes from Corynebacterium sp. HMSC06D04, assembly GCF_001807315.1. Taxonomy (NCBI): domain Bacteria; kingdom Bacillati; phylum Actinomycetota; class Actinomycetes; order Mycobacteriales; family Corynebacteriaceae; genus Corynebacterium; species Corynebacterium sp. HMSC06D04. The sequence goes on along the minus strand of NZ_KV788538.1, from coordinate 19,030 downwards.
TTGACTCCGGTGGCCACCACCTCTTCGTCGAGCGCCTCGGCCCGCACCGCGCGATGGACCTCATCATCACCGGTGAGCTCATCAGCGGCGCGGAGGCAGTCCAAGCCGGGCTCTTCTCCCGCGCACTCCCGGCAGAGGAGCTGCTGGACTTTACCCGGGGCGTCGCCAAGCGCGCGGCTCAAGGGGCCACCTTGGCATTCATGGCCAGCCGCAAGCTTGTCCAAGACATCCGCGACAACGGCACCGGGCTGTGGGCCTCCGTGGATGCGGAGAACATCGCACAAGGAAAGCTGTGCGAGACCGAAGACTATTACGAAGGTTTTGATGCCTTCAACGAAAAGCGCAAGCCGCAGTTCAAAGGAGCATAAATGACTACCCCTAACGCATACCTCGTCTCCGGTTTCCGCACGCCAGTGGGCCGCTACGGCGGCGCGCTTTCTTCCGTGCGCCCCGACGATCTCATCGCCACCACCATCCGTCAGACCGTCGAAACCGCAGGCATCGACCCATCCCTGGTGGATGAAGTCATCATCGGAAACGCCAACGGCGCCGGCGAGGAAAACCGCAACGTCGCCCGCATGGCGTGGCTACTGGCTGGCTTCCCCGACACCGTCCCCGGTATCACCGTCAACCGCCTGTGCGCTTCGGGCATGTCCTCGATTGCGCTGGCTACCGCCCTCGTAGAGTCGGGCCAGGCGGACATCATCGTCGCAGGTGGCGTGGAGTCCATGTCGCGCGCGCCGTGGGTTATGGAAAAGCCCACCAAGGCCTTTGCCAAGCCAGGCGAGGTCTATGACACCTCCATCGGCTGGCGCTTCCCCAACTCCAAGTTCCTGGCGCAGGAAAAGATGACCTACTCCATGCCGGAGACCGCCGAAGAGGTAGCTAACGTCTACGGCATCACCCGCGAGGACGCGGACGCATTCGCCCTGCGCTCCCACCAGCGCGCACTTCAGGCTATCGCCGACGGCAAGTTCGCCTCCGAGATCGTCGCCATCGAGGTCACCGACCGCAAGGGCAACGTCACCGTCGTCGATACCGACGAGGGGCCGCGCCCCGAGACCTCCCTGGAAAAGCTCGCCAAGCTACGCCCGGTAACCAGCCTCGGCGATGTCACCACCGCCGGCAACGCATCTTCGCTTAACGACGGCGCTTCCTGCGTCATCGTCGCCTCCTCTGCGGCGATTGAAAAGTACGGCCTTAAGGCTCGCGCCCGCGTGGTCGCGAACTCCGCCCGCGGCGTCAAGCCCGAGATCATGGGAACCGGCCCGGTGCCCGCTACCCGCCAGGTGCTTGAACGCGCTGGCTGGAGCATTGAGGGCCTCGACGCGGTTGAGCTCAACGAGGCCTTCGCCTCCCAGTCCCTCGCATGCATCCGCGAGCTCGGGCTCGACGAGGAGAAGGTCAACGCGTGGGGCGGCGCCATCGCTCTGGGCCACCCGCTGGGTTCCTCGGGTTCGCGCATCACGCTGACCCTGCTCAACCGCTTGGAGACCGAAGGCTTGCAGCGCGGCGTCGCCACCATGTGCGTCGGCGTAGGCCAGGGCACCGCGATCGCGATCGAGAGGGTCTAAATGAGTACCGCTATCGAAGTAACCCAAGAAGAAGGCTTTGTTCTAGCCCGCCTGAACCGCCCAACAGTGCGCAATGCCATCGACGAACAGATGGTGGCTGAGCTGCACGAACTCTGTGCGCAGTTGGAACAAGAACCGCAGATTCTCATCATCACCGGCTGCACCGTGGAAACCTCCAAGGACCCGCGCGGCATCTTCGCCTCGGGCGCGGACATCGCCCAGCTGCGGGAGCGCCGCCGCGACGACGCCCTGCGCGGCATCAACTCCGGCATCTTTCACCGCATCGCCCAGCTGCCGATGCCCGTCATCGCTGCCGTCGACGGCTATGCCCTAGGCGGCGGCCTGGAACTGGCACTCGCTGCGGATTTCCGGGTAGCCACCCCGTTTGCCAAGTTCGGCCAGCCGGAGGCCAACCTGGGAATCATCGCCGCGGCCGGCGCGCTGTGGCGGCTCAAGAACACGGTCGGTGTGCCGCTCGCCAAGGAGATTCTGCTGGCAGGACGCATCTTAAGCGGCGAAGAGGCGCTGGAGGCACACCTTATTAACGAGGTTCACTCCCCCGCTGAGCTCCTCGACGGCGCAAAGGCCCTAGCCGAGCGCATCGCCGCGCTCGACCCGCTGGCCGTGCGCATTACTAAACAGCTAATGGACATGCCGGATTCCGCGCACCCCTCAGTAGACAACATCGCTCAGGCCGTGCTCTTCGAGTCTCAGGCCAAGTTCGACCGCATGCAAGCATTCCTCGACCGCAAGAAGGAAAATAAAGATGAAAACCCCGAATAAAGTTGGAGTACTAGGCGGCGGCCGCATGGGTGCCGGCATCGCGCATGCCTTCCTGGCAGCGGGTGCGCAGGTCCACGTCGTCGATATCAACGACGATGCCGTCGCAGCCGCCCGCCAGCGCGTGGAGAAGGCCATTCAGGGTTCCCTGGATCGCGGCGCTTCCGGCACCTTCGAATCGTGGGCTCAGCGCCTGACGCTGTCCACCGAGGCTGCCGACTTCGCGGGATTCCCGCTGGTAGTCGAGGCAGTCCCGGAGTCCATGGAGCTCAAGACGCAGGCATTCGCCAACGTTTCGGCGGCAGCTCCGGAGGCAGTCATTGCCACCAATACCTCTTCCCTGTCCGTATCCGAGCTGGCAGGAAGCGTAAACAACGACGTGATCGGCCTACACTTTTTCAACCCGGTTCCGGCATCCAAGCTGGTGGAGGTCGTTATTGCCGATTCCACGCCTGAGCAGCTCGTCGAGGACGCCAAGGGCTGGGTTGAGGCTTTGGGCAAGACGGCCGTGGTAGTCAAGGATGCCCCAGGCTTTGCATCCTCCCGCCTGGGCGTGGCCATTGCACTCGAGGCCATCCGCATGGTGGAAGAAGGCGTGGCCTCCCCGCGCGATATCGACAACGCGATGGTGCTGGGCTACAAGTTCCCCATCGGCCCGCTCGAGCTCACCGACATCGTGGGCCTCGACGTGCGTCTCGGCATCGCCGAGTACTTGGAGTCCCAGCTTGGCGAGCGCTTTGCGCCTCCGCAGCTGATGCGCGACATGGTTGCTCGCGGGGAGTTGGGGCGGAAAACGGGTAAGGGGTTTTACGACTACAGCTAGCGCCTTTAAGTTCCGCCGCCCTAGATGCCAAATCGGAGCGAAATCGCGACGTCGTAAAGCGCAGATTTGGCATTTAGGGCGATATTTCGTGTACCCACTCCGGCTCTGGCGGCAGCGCGTATTCCTCCCATGGTTTAGGCAGCAGCGCCTTGTGCCAGAGGTGAACGAAGGAATAGAAACGCCGCGACCAATTGGGCGGCTGCGCTACCTGCTCCACGATGTAATCTAGGTGATGCGCCACGCAATGACCGGTGTAGCGCAAAGTCCGCCAACCTCTTAATACGGCTTCGTTGTTCTTCCAGTGATCGCGAATCCACACGCCCAACTCGGAATGGAACTGCAGCCCGTTAATCTCGATGGCTATCTTGCGTGAGGGAATCACGATGTCCCAGCGATGCACGCCGATGAACACGTTGCATTCAATTTTCAACCCTGCCTGCTGGAGTGCGCGTGCAACCGCAATCTCCGCGCTGGAGTCGGTGAACAATACGGCGGACCTCAACAGCTCCTGCGCTCGGGCGGGCAGGCTGGATATTTCAGCCCGGTCTGCCTCGAGCTTCTCGCGCCCGCGATGTCCGGCATAAAGCGCCTCACAGAGCTCGATGCCGCAGCCCCAGTCAATCTGTTCGAGGGCCAACAGCGGATTCTGCACGGAGCAGCCCAGCACGTCGCGCGTCTGCTCCCGCACGCTTCGCCGCGCGGAATAGTACGTAGATGCTGGCAGACGCTTCGGTGCGGCGAGTTCTAATGGCAGTGTCACCTCGCGCTTCAGATACAACTGCGCAGCTGTCCGCCCAGTGGCGACGGCCTGCGGGTATCGCTGTTGGACCGCCCAGAGCACTTCCAGCGGCGTGGGCCTGCCCCAGACGTTGAGTCCCCGCGCAATCTTGGTGACGCGCCCGTGTTTGATGTGCGTGGCCAGTTGGCTCTTCGTCAGCCCCGACACTAAGCCCTTGTGCATGATTATCTCCCCCAATTGGAAGCTAGCACCGGCGGGCGGGGTGTGCAGCTTGAAGCGGTGGAGGCGCTCACGCCTGCCTAGATGCCAAATCGTGGCCCATTCAGGCAGCCAACATGCGTCGATTTGGCATCTGGGGCGGCTAACCTAGCTTCTTTCCACCAATGCGTTCGTGATTCGCGCGGTGCACAGGCGCTTGCCGGCTTCGTCGGTAATCACGACCTCGTGGCTACACAGCGTGCGCCCCAACTTAATGGCCGTCGCAGTAGCGGTAACCAACCCGGCGCGCCCGGAAGAGTGATGCGTGGCGTTGATGTCCACGCCCACAGCTACCTTGCCCTGCGTCGAAGCATGGATGACGGCCGCCCAGCTGCCCACGGCCTCGGCTAGGCACACCATCGCACCGCCGTGCAAGATGCCGAAGGACTGCGTATTCCCCTCCACCGGCATGGTGGCCACAACTTTCTCCGGCGACTGTTCGAGCACCTCAACGCCCATTTTCTTGTCTAGCTCACCGAGCACAATTTGCCATTGCTGCATGGTTCTCCCTCCTCGCGATGTGATGTGGATTATACTAACTTAAATTACTGACCGAACGATCAGTTACTCGCGAAAGGAACGATTCCCGCAATGACAAACGAGAACACCGCGCAGCTTGTCCCCAGCTTCCTCGCCGGGCAGTGGGTCACGCCTGACAACCCCAGCAAGATCACCGATGTTCACGATGCATCCACCGGCGAGCTGGTCGCTCGCGTGAGCGCAGAGGGCCTCAATATTGCCGCGGCCGTCGATTATGCCCGCACCACCGGCCGTATGGGCCTGCAGGCGCTTACCTTCCACGAGCGCGCCATCAAGCTCAAGGAACTGGCGCTTTACCTGCAGGAGCACCGTGATGAGCTCAACGAGCTCGCGCACAAAACCGGTGCCAACAAGCGCGATAACTTCGTCGACGTCGACGGCGGCATCTCCACCATGTTCACCTTCTCTTCGAAGGGACGTCGCGAGCTGCCTAACTCCACCGTCATCCCCGACGGCGAGGCTGAGGTCTTCTCCAAGGACGGATCGTTCATTGGCCAGCACATCTACACCTCGATTCCGGGCGTGGCCGTGCAGATCAACGCCTTCAACTTCCCGGTCTGGGGCATGCTCGAGAAGTTCGCGCCGGCTTTCATCGCGGGCGTACCCTCCATCGTGAAGCCAGCCACCCCTACCGGTTACGTCACCGAGGCCTGCGTCCGCCTCATGCTGGATTCCGGCATCCTCCCCGAGGGATCCCTGCAGCTCATCTCCGGTTCCGCGCGCGATTTGCTGGATCACCTCGATTACCGCGATCACGTGGCCTTCACCGGTTCCGCAGCCACCACACACGCGTTGCGCAGCCACCGCAACGTCGTGGAGGGCGGCATCCAGTTCAGCGCCGAGGCCGATTCCCTGAACGCGGCCATCCTAGGCACCGACGTCACCGAGGACTCCCCCGAGTTCGAAGCCTACGTCAAGGCCGTCTTCGGCGAGATGACCGCCAAGGCTGGGCAGAAATGTACCGCCATCCGCCGCGCTATCGTGCCGCAGAACCTCGTCGATCCCGTCATCGCAGCGCTGAAGGCACGCCTCGAGGCGAAGGTCGTACCAGGCGATCCGCGCGACACTAACGCCACCATGGGTCCGCTGGTCTCCGTTGAGCAGCGCGAGGACGTCGCCACTGCAGTGCGCACGCTTGTCGACGCCGGCGGCGAGCTCATCTGCGGCGGCCCCGACGAGCTCGAAGGCGCATTCTTCGCACCGACGATTCTGCGCTTTGCAGATTCTCGCACCCCAGCCGTGCATAACACCGAGGCCTTCGGCCCGGTGGTCTCCTTCATCGGCTACGAGACCCCTGAGGAGGCCATCGAATTGGCGGCCCTGGGTGCAGGCTCACTGGTCGCATCCGTCGTAACCCACGACCCAGAGCTAACTGCCCAGCTCGGACGCGGTATCGCCGCTCACCACGGCCGCCTGCATTTCCTCGACCGCGACGACGCCAAGACCTCAACCGGCCACGGCTCTCCCCTGCCGCACCTAGTCCACGGCGGCCCGGGCCGCGCCGGCGGCGGCGAGGAGCTCGGCGGCGTGCGCGGCATCAAGCACTTCATGCAGCGCACCGCCATCCAGGGCACCCCAGACCACCTCACGGCAATTACCGGCCAGTGGCACCGTGGCGCGGCCGTTAACCGCGTGACCCGCGCCGATGTGGAGGCAGGCACCGGCACACATCCTTTCCGCAAGGATCTGGCAACGCTCAAGGTCGGCGACCAATTCGCTTCCGATCTGCGCAAGGTCACCTTGGAAGACATCACGGCCTTCGCCAACGAAACCGGCGATACTTTTTACGCCCACACCGACGAAGAGGCCGCCACCGCGAACCCCTTCTTCCCACGCCGCGTCGCACACGGCTACCTCCTGGTCTCCTGGGCCGCAGGCCTTTTCGTGGAGCCGGCGCCGGGTCCCGTTCTGGCAAACTACGGGCTAGAGAACCTGCGTTTTATCAACCCTGTCACCTACGACGATTCCATCCGCATCGAGCTCACCGCCAAGCGCATCACCCCGCGCGTGACCGACGATTATGGCGAGGTCTGCTGGGATGCTGCCCTCTACAACCAGCACGACGAGCTAGTTGCGTCCTACGACGTCCTGACCCTGGTGGAGAAAGTCGACACCATCTACGCGCAGCAGTAATACGAATAGGCGTCATTGCCGCCACAATTAAAGAGACTGCGTCACAGGTCACATTCCTGCCGTATGCTTTTGTGTATGAAAGAGAACTCAGTCATTATCGTCGGCGCTGGGCTGGCAGGAATGGTCGCAGGTTACGAGGCCATCAAAGGCGGCAAGCACGTCATCTTCCTCGAGCAGGAAAACCGCAATAACCTCGGTGGACAGGCCTTTTGGTCACTTGGCGGCCTGTTTTACGTCGGCTCCCCTGAGCAAAAGCTCATGCGCGTGAAAGACTCCGAGGAGCTGGCCTGGCGCGACTGGGCCAACTCCGCCGACTACGACGAAGTCACCACCGAAGACTCCCACGACTACTGGCCACGTAAGTGGGGCCGCGAGTACGTTCGCTTCGCTGCAAATGAAAAGCGCTCTTACCTCAAGAAGCTGGGACTTAACGTGCTGCCCACCATTGGCTGGGCAGAGCGCGGCTCGGGCGACGCCTCCGGGCACGGCAATTCAGTCCCCCGCTTCCATCTCACCTGGGGCACCGGCCCTGAGGTAGTCCGTGTATTCCGCGAACCTCTTGAGAAGGCCGAGAAGGAAGGCAAGGTGGAATTCCATTTCCGCCACCGCGTGGACGAGCTCATCACCGAGGGGCACGGGAGCGCACGGCGCGTCGTCGGTGTGAAGGGCTCGGTCCTGGCGCCCACCGACCAGGTACGTGGTGAGGCGAGCGGAAGGGACGTCGTCAAGCAATTTGAGCTCCGTGGCCAGGCCGTGGTGATTGCCACCGGCGGCATCGGCGGAAACCTTGAGAAAGTGCGCACCATGTGGCCCACTGAGCGCTGGGGTAAATGCCCAGAGGAGCTGGTCAGAGGTGTTCCCGCGCATGTCGACGGCCGCGGAATCGACATCGCCAGCAAAGCCGGCGCCAACCTCGTCAACCAAGACCGCATGTGGGCCTACCCCGAGGGCATGAGCAACTGGGATTCCATCTGGCCAGAGCACGGCATCCGCATCATCCCAGGCCCATCCAGCCTATGGCTCGACGCGGAAGGCAATCGCCTGCCCACCAACCTCTTCCCTGGTTCGGATAACCTCGCCGCACTATCGCACATCACCAACACCGGGCATGGCTACTCCTGGTTCGTGCTCAACCAGGAGATTGCGGACAAAGAGTTCATCTTCTCCGGCTCCGAGCAGAACCCCGATCTCACGGACAAGGAGTTCAAGAAGCTGGCCGGCAAGCTCGGCCCAGGCACCCATGTGGCCATCAAGGCTTTCATGGACAACGGCATCGACTGGGTTGTCGAAGACAACCTAGAAGACCTGGTCAAAGGCATGAATTCCATCAGTCCAGAGGGTTCACCCAAGATTGATGTGGACCAACTACGCAAGATCATTGAGGATCGCGACGCGCAGCTCGACAACCCGTTCTCCAAGGACGCTCAGGTCAACTACATCCGCATCGCTCGCGGTTTCTTGGGTGACAAGTTGATTCGCTGCGCGGCCCCGCATCGCTTGCTCGACAAGGGCCCACTCATCGCGGTGCGCCTCAAGGTACTCACCCGCAAGACGCTGGGCGGCATCGAAACCAACCTCGACGGCGCCTGCCTCAATCCCGACGGAACGGTCCTGACCGGCCTGTATGCCTGTGGCGAGGCGTCCGGCTTCGGCGGCGGTGGCATGCATGGCAAGAACGCGCTCGAGGGCACGTTCCTGGGCGGCTGCATCCATTCTGGCAAGCGCGTAGGCGAGGCTCTCGCGCGCAGCTAAGATGGCCCATCATGGACATCTTTTTGGAAACCGTCGACGAGCTCCACGAGGTCGCGCGCTCCCATGAGGACCCCGCGTTTGACGAGGTCCTCTATCACCGCGATCCTTCAGGCATCTGCATCACTGCGATGACCTACGAAGATGAGCAGACCGCCGTGGTCACCTACCGCGGCCCGGCCCAGCAGGGCACCATCTACAGGGCCACGCCTTTCATCGGGGTGGTAGAAACTGCAGGTAAGCGCTTCGCAGCGCTTGTCGACGCCCCCTTTTCCCTCCCCGCCGGCAACCCTGCCGGTGGCGAGGCTTTGCAGGACACGCTGTACCCCGCACTCTTGGCCACGCACGTGGAATCCGCAGGTCACCACGCTATCGAGGACTTCGAGGCCCCCGACACGGAACGCTTCTACAGCAATTACAAGCCCAGCATGCTCACGCCGCGGGTGCGGGTGACGGGTGAGGTAAAGGACGTCGCGAAGCACGTGCATGAGCTCACCGAAAATGAATTCTGGGTGGGCCAAGTGGCCGGGTTTGCGGTGGTCTTCGAGGAGGAACCGCCCGCGCACGCAGCAATCGACGCCGTGGCGGTCTGCGCTACTCCTTTCTGGGACGAGGCCTAGGCCTGTTCGCGGCGCGGCTTATCGACGCCGCGCCGACGCACTGCGATGGTCAGCAAGATAATGCCGCTGAGCAGGAATGCGAGCGCGCGGAAGATACCGCTTGTGGCCGCGAGATCGAAGAAGGTCAGCTTGGCCACCGCCACAATGGCAAGCAGCACGCCGATTGCGGTAAATCGCTGGTCCGCGGCAAGGAGCAGGCGGGCAGCAAGGACCATCCACGCCACAGAAACCAGAGCGTGCGAAGCCAGGTAGGCAGTCTTGAGGCCCTCGGCTCCCGCCACGATGGCGGCTGCCGAGGCGATTGTGCCTACCGCGGCAAGAAGACTGAGCAGGAGTACAAAGAGTAGCAGTGCGGCTGCGACTTCGCGGCGCTCGTAGTGGGGGATACGCTGGCGTAACATGTAGCCCGCGATGAGAGCCACGGTGAGGACGATGCCCTCGGCAAGTGGCTCCATACCAGCGAGGGTAGGCGGATCAAAGAGCACACCGCCGAGAAGCGGGGAGAGCACTATGAGCGAACCCAGGAACCAGGCGGCCAGGACGAAAGCATTGCGCATCGCTTGGAAGAGCAGCACGAATGCTGCAAAGAAGAGCCCGCTTAGGACAAACGTCAGGACTACAGCCATGGTCCCTGTGGGAGTTGTGCCGGTCCAGCCCGTCATGGTGTCCAGCATGACCAGGGCATAGACCACGGGGATAGCCCCAAGTGCGCAATCCCTGATGACGGAGTTGCCAAGCCAGGCGATACCCACGATGACAGCCAGGGCAGCAACGGCCATCCACTGGGCGAGGATGGTGTCCGCGCGAAAGAGGGCAGTGAACAGCAGGAAGCCCGGGGCGAACAGCCCCAAGAACGCGAATCCAAATTCCGCCTTGGCGGTGGGGAAGTAGACCACTAAGGCCACAGCCGCGATGGCGAGCAGGCTGCATGCGATGGCGATCCACAACGAGGGCAGACTGAAGGGGGTGCTGCGGACGGCGACTTCCATCATGCCCACGGCAAGCCCGATGCCAGCGATAGCGCGCAGCACCTCGGCCATGCGCTCACTGCGGCACAAGACGCTGTAGGTGGCGGTAACCAACGGGATCACGACAACGAGCATGGCACCGCCGACGTGCGCGGGTGCCACTGCGCTGGGGTAGGAGAGTGCGGCGATGCCTGCGCCTGCGGCCATCCACTCTTGTGTGAATGAGCCCTGACGGAAACGGTGGGCATAACCCACGAATCCGCCGTAAATGAGCGCCATGAGCACCGCGCCCAGCCACACCGGCCACCACCCGAGCCACGTGACCACCAGGAACGTCGTGGCCAGCGCCGCAAATAGGGAAGTGGCCACCAAGGCGGTCGCACCGGCCGGTGCTGCCTTGTCACGGAACCACCAGCCCGCGCCGAGCAGCGCAGCAGCAACGATATAGGCCAGAACGACGCGGCCCACTGGCCCCAGCAGGCCCGCCTGAATGGCAAGTCCCACAAGGAAGGCCACGCCCGCCAGGGTGATGACGGTGCCACCAATAGCAACCGCACTGATGAGCGTCTTCTCGCGGTCCCGCGGGGTACGCGGCCGCGGGGCCTGCCGCGGGTAGGGAGGCGGTGCCGCGTGCGGCTGGGGCTGCGCCGCCGGTTGCGCTTGCTGCTGCACTGGAGGTGGCGCAGGGGCCTGCTGGGGTGGGGTGGAAATTGGCTGCACCTCGGGCACGCCGGCCGTCTGACGTTCGAAATCGCGGAGGCTGGCGCGGGCGTCGCTAAGTGCTTGCTCGGCAATGTCGAGCCGGCGCAAAGCGTCCCTGAGCAGCTCTTGGTTTGGATTCATGCTTTATGATTTACCGCGAAACCCCCGTGTCTACTAGCGCACGTAGTATTTCGTTATGCCTTTGAAACCTTTCATCGGCTGGGATATCACCCAATGGCGCGAACATGCCCTGCGGCATGGCCCCGAAACTGGAAAGGACCACCTGTGAGCGTGCAGCTCGTGGCCTCGACAAGCAGCACAAATAGGGGAGAGGGCCTGCTCCTAGACGTGGCGCAGGCCCTCTGTTTGTGATGATTTAGCGCTTACTTAACCACCAGGTTGACCATGCGGCCAGGGACGTAGATCTTCTTGACCACGTTCTTGCCCTCGGTCAGCTCGACGATGCGGGCGTCGCCAAGCGCGGCGGAAACCACGGTGTCCTCGTCGGCGTCGGCAGGCACGTTAACGCGAGCCTTAACCTTGCCGTTAATCTGGACCGGAATCTCAATCTCGTCATCTACCAGGTACTTCTCCTCGAAGGTGGGGAAGGAGGAGTAGGTGATGGTCTCGGTGTGGCCGAAGCGCTTCCACAGCTCCTCCGCGATGTGCGGAGCAATCGGGGAGACCAGCTGCGCAATCGGCTCGACCGCAGCACGCGGAGCGCCTTCGGCGGAGTTGCCGTAGGTGCGCGTCAGGTAGTTGACGTACTCGATGAGCTTAGCCACCACGGTGTTCAGACGCAGGTTCTCGTAATCATCACGCACACCGGCGATGGAGCGGTGCAGGGCCTTGAGATCATCCTCGGTGAGCGCGGCGTCGCTAGTAGCAAGCTCTCCTGTCGTCTCGTCTACAGCCAGACGCCACAGACGCTGCAGGAAGCGCTGGGAGCCGACGACGTCCTTGGTTGCCCACGGGCGGGAGGTATCCAGCGGACCCATGGACATCTCATAAACGCGCAGGGTATCGGCACCGTAGTCGCGGCAGATGTCATCCGGAGCCACGGCATTCTTCAGGGACTTGCCCATCTTGCCGTACTCCTGGTTGACCTCTTCACCGTTGTAGTAGAACTTGCCGTCCTTTTCCTCCACCTCGGCAGCCGGGACGTAAACGCCACGGGAATCGGTGTAGGCATAGGCCTGGATGTAGCCCTGGTTGAACAGGCGGCGGTACGGCTCCTTGGAGGAAACGTGGCCGAGGTCGAAGAGGACCTTGTGCCAGAAACGGGCGTAGAGCAGGTGCAACACCGCGTGCTCGACGCCGCCGACGTAGAGGTCCACGCCGCCTGGATCGCCAGCGCCGTGCTCCTCAGGACGAGGGCCGGTCCAGTAACGCTCGTTCTCCAAGCTGCAGAATTCTTCCGAATTCTGCGGGTCAATGTAGCGCAGCTGGTACCAGGAAGAACCTGCCCACTGTGGCATGACGTTGGTGTCACGATAATACGTCTGGGTGCCCTGGCCGAGGTCGAGTTCCACCTCCACCCATTCGCGGGCCTTGGCCAGCGGCGGCTGCGGGGAGGAATCGGAATCGTCTGGGTCGAAGGAGACCGGCTTGTAGTCTTCTACCTCCGGCAGCTCGACCGGCAACATGGACTCTGGCAGCGGGTGAGCCTGGCCTTCAGCGTCATAGACGATGGGGAAGGGCTCGCCCCAGTAACGCTGGCGTGCAAACAGCCAGTCGCGTAGCTTGTACTGGATCTTTTCGCGGCCGATGCCCTGCTCCTCCAGCCACGGGATGATGGCCGCGATTGCCTCTTCCTTGGACTTGCCGTTCAGGTCGATGGATTCGTTAGCGGAGTTAACGGCCTTGCCGGACTCAGTAAACGCTTCCTTGCTGATGTCACCACCAGAGACAACCTCCGTAATTGGCAGGCCAAATTCGGTGGCGAACTCGTAGTCACGCGTATCGTGCGCCGGCACCGCCATGATGGCGCCGGTGCCGTAGCCGGTCAGAACATAGTCAGCAATAAAGATCGGAACCTGCTTGCCGTTGACCGGGTTAACGGCATAGGTGCCCAGGAAGACGCCGGTCTTTTCCTTGTTCTCCTGGCGCTCTAGGTCAGACTTTGCGGCGATGGACTCACGGTAGGCCTCCACGGCCTCCTTCGGATCATCGTGGCCAAAGGTCCAGCGGCTGTCGACGTCGTCGTCATACGGGACGGGGGAGAGCAGGGCGTCGACAAGCTCGTGCTCTGGAGCCAGCACCACGTACTCAGCGCCGAACAGGGTGTCAGGGCGAGTGGTGAAGACGGTGATCTTGTGGCCCTCAGCGGTGAAGTCCACCTCGGCGCCGCGGGAGCGACCAATCCAATTGCGCTGCATGGACTTGACCTTCTCCGGCCAATCCAGAAGCTCCAGATCGTCCAGCAGACGATCGGAGTAAGCGGTAATGCGCATCATCCACTGGGACAGGTTCTTGCGGAAGACCGGGAAGTTGCCGCGTTCGGACTTACCCTCTGCCGTGACCTCCTCGTTTGCCAGCACGGTACCCAGGCCAGGGCACCAGTTGACGGTGGAGTTGGACAGGTAGACCAGGCGGAACTCGTCCAGGGCTGCGGCCTGTTCGGCTGCAGTCAGATCGGAGTAGTAACGGCCATCCTTGGTCTTGCGCTTGCCTACCTCGAGCTCCTTTACCAGCTCAGCGATTGGGCGCGCCTTCTGCTGCTCCTCGTCGAACCAGGAGTTGTAAATCTGCAGGAAGATCCACTGAGTCCACTTATAAAACTCTGGGTCCGTCGACGCCACGGAGCGGCGCGGATCGTGACCCAAGCCCAGCAGGCCCAGCTGGCGGCGCATGTTCTCGATGTTGGCCATCGTGGTGGTGCGCGGGTGGGTACCCGTTTGGATGGCGTACTGCTCGGCCGGCAAGCCGAAGGCGTCATAACCCAGGGTGTGCAGGACGTTCTTGCCCAGCATGCGGTTGTAGCGGGCATAGGTATCGGTGGCGATATAGCCCAGCGGGTGGCCCACATGCAGGCCCGCGCCGGATGGGTAGGGGAACATATCCTGTACGTTCAGTTTCTCCGCGGGAAGTTCCTTACCGTCCTCCGCGAGCGGCCCAACTGGGTTCGGCGCGTTGAACGTACCGCTATCCTTCCAGTACTGCTGCCAGGCGCTTTCGATCTGCGCGGCGAGCTCCGGCGTGTAGCGGTGGGTGGTGTTATCGCTCGGGTTAGTCATGGTTAGACAGTGTAGTCACCGCACGGACATCTCCCCAGTTAGACCCAGCTAGACCGCATTTCGGTTCCGAAGCACAGTAGTACCTAGGTGGCCTGTGCCGTCGCTTCAATCCGTTCAAGGCGCTTGCGTAAATCCACGATAACGTCGGTCTTGTTGTGAAAGATGTCGACGACAGAGCCCTCTTCATCAAAGGGCGGCTGGAAAATTTCCTCGTAGGCCACGCCACCGTTGTGAACCAGCACATCTACCAGCATCTTGATAAAGCGTATTTGGGCAGCATTGAAAGACGTATTACTGAGAAGGTCTGCAAACTGTTCCCGGACTGCCGCCTCATCAAGGCCCACCAAGCGGCGGATGAAGGCAGGAATGCTGTCCCCACCCATGCGTTCGCGCAGCATATCAATGCTTTCCGTGGAGCCCGCGCTTCCCCTGCCGGCCTGTGCCCCCACCGCCTCCAACGCAGCAACATCCTCTGCGTTTAGCGTGCGTGCACTGCGCAACTTGATCATCGCCAAGTCGTTGGCGTGTTCCTGCAGCACTTCACGCAGCTGTTGTTCCAGCTGGGAGGGGTAGGAACCGGTGCCGGGCAACTGAGACGGCATCTCGTCATCGATCGTGAGCTCACCCATCTCATCCTGGATGTCGAGGGTCACGGCATTGCGCTTTGCCTTGGGGACGAACTGAATGAGCGAACGCATGCCGATGCGGATGGTCTCGAGGTCCTCCACCGTAACGTTGGTCCACCACTCCGGATCCAGCGCGCGCTCGAGGAAGGACCGCCGCTCGGCCACCATGGGGATGGTGGAGCTTACGGCCATGAGGTCATTGGCCATCCTCTCCACTCGTTGGCGCAGTGCCGCAAACTCGGGGCTGTGATCGAGCAAGCCCACTTGGAGCTTCAGGATCACAAGGTCAAAGCGCTTTGCTGTCTCGGGCTCCTTCATCGTGTTCAGCGGCAGGTGCCCGAGATGGCGGCTCAGCTGCTCAGCTTTCTCCTCATCCACATCGTTCCAAGCGGAGCGCTCGCGGTAGCGCACGAGGGTTTCCTTGTCACCGGGCCGGACCATGATGTGGCCTAGCGGCACAGACGCCGCCGAGGCGTGGAGGGAGTCCGCAAGCCCGGCGCGCATCTCTGGGGCCTTAGCGTGCTTGTCCAGCTGCGCGAGCAATCCCACGCGGGCATCAAAGAGTTTCTCTGACAGCGACCGTGGGCGCCCCGTGGCCGAATCACGGGCTTCACCCTTGTAGAACTCGTCCACGTTGCCGCAGAAGTCGAAGATGAGGAAGTACGTCTTGTCCATCCCCGGGCCGAAGAGATCCGGGCGCAATCGCGTCCCTCGGCCCACCATCTGCCAGAACTTGGTGGGGGAGTAGACGGGTTTGAAGAAGACAAGGTTGACCACCTCGGGTACGTCGACGCCGGTGTCGAGCATGTCCACGGAAATCGCGATGTTGACGTCCCCGTCTGGGTCTGCGAATTCGTCCAGCGCAGACTGCGCATACTTCGTGTGAGTGGTGATCACGGAGGCACCCGTGCGCGAATACTCCGGGAACGTCGCGTCAAAGACCTGCTTGATGAGTTCCGCGTGACGTTGGGTTCGGGCGAAGATGATAGTCTTTCCCAATTGATCTCCGCCCACGCGAATCCCGTTCTCCACCACGGTTTTCAGCACCTTGCGTATGGTGTCCTTGTTGAACAGGTAACGGTTAATTTCCGCCGAAGAAACCTGACCAGGCGGATCCAAGCGCCCGCCGTCCTCGTCGGTACCCCAATCGGACGTGTCCCACGCCAGCTGCTCCTCGGGGGAAAGCTCGTCATAAGCCATGCCCCGCCGCAGGAAGAGCGAGTCCTGCCGAGCCGTCTTGAAGGGGACAAGGTTTCCGTCTGCCACGGCTTCATCGAGGCTGTACTCGAAGGACGGGGTCTTATCCTCCATCTCAAAGAGTGCATAGGTGTCATGGTCAATCTCGCTCTTCGGCGTCGCCGTCAGCCCCACTACGTAGGCATCGAAGTATTCCAAGATCCGTTTGAAGCGGTTGTACACGGAGCGGTGAGCCTCGTCCACGATGATGAGGTCAAAGTCGAAAGGCCCGAACCTTGCCGGCTTGTCACCGTCATCCCCGATGAGATTCATCATCGTGTTGTAGGTGGTGACATACACATCACCCACCTGCTCAGGATTCTTGATGAGGTTCACGGGCGTGGACTCGGCGTACATGCTCACAAAGGCTTTGTGTGCCTGATTGACCAAGGCAGTGCGGTCTGCCAAGAACAGCACCTTGCCTACCCAGCCGGCCTGACGCAACAGCTTGGCAGTGGCCACGGCCACACGCGTCTTACCAGTTCCTGTTGCCATGACCAACAATGCTTGGCGACGCCTCCGCGCCTCCAACGTCTCCGTCACCGCACGGATGGCCTCAAGCTGATACGTGCGGGCGCCACCACCCGCAATCTCCGTATCAACCGGCGTCTCGCTCAACAGAGCGCGCGTGGTGCGCCGCCCAATCATGCGACGCAATTGCTGCGCGGTGGGGAAGCCCTCGACCTCACGGGCGGGATAGCCCACACCGGATCCAGGAAGGTTAGCGGCATCATCGATCAGGTCAATGTGATAGCCGTTGGTGCACAACATGACCGGCCGCGTTCCGTATTCGCGCTCGATGCAGTCCGCGTACAGCTTCACCTGTTGGGAGCCCACGCTCATGGACTCCATGGACTTCTTCGCTTCGATGACGGCCAGCGGTGTGCGGTCATCATCCCACAAAACATAATCTGCGTAACCAAGGCCGGAGGGATTGGGCATGCCGCGCAGCTCGAGCTCTCGAGTGACTGAATCATCACTAAACCCTGCTACTTCGAGCATCGGGTCAATGAGCTGTCGGCGCGTCTCGGTCTCGCTGATTGCCAAAGGCACAGCCGACGGTGCTGCCACCCCGGCGCGCTCTGCGGCGGCTGCTTGCTGCTCAGCCAACTGCTCCTCGAGGGCCTCAATCTTGGCGGCAAGCTCCTCTTCCACCTGCCGTGCAGCCGCGCGCTCTGCTTCGGCTTCTTCCTGCGCATCAGCCAGATCCGCCTTCGCCCGAAGCTCCGCGCTCCGCCGCTTAAGCTCAAACTGGGCTGCCTCACGAAGACGCTTCTCCTCCGCTTCACGTGCGGCTTCCTTGGCCTCATCGAGCAGCAGCCGGTTCTTCTTTAGCTCCTCATCCTGCTGCGCCAGCTTCTTGAGGTACGCGGCGGTCTGCGCTTGGGAGCGCCCAGCAACGTGGATGCCTGAGGAATCAGCTGTGGCCTGGCCCAGCAGGTTAGTATCAAAAGCCGCCTGCGGACCCGGCGCGGCCTGAGGGTTGGCCGAGTGGTACCGCACCGCCCAGGCCATGAGGTCATAGAGGTGCGCCGCCGCCTTCCGCGCCCTCTGCGAGGACGTCGGCGCTTGCTTGCCTTCCATGTCGTCGGCGTGTGCGGCGTCGTTGCCGCTCTTGCGCAAGAGAGTCATCTTGCGCAGCATGGTCTCGTTCTTCACGCAGTTAGTGAAGGCGCGATCTCGGGTCATCTCCGCCAAGCTGCGGTACTGAGTATCACCCAAATTCCGGAGCACCCAGATATGGCTGACCACTCGCTCCAGCACCTTGCGCGCATAGAAGCAGGAAATAACCGGGTCCGCATCGACGAACCGCTCTACCTTCAGGCATTCCTCATAGGCCGTGGGCCAGACGTAACGTACAAAGCTGAAGTTGCTGCGTGCAGGCCCACCTGGCACACCGTTGCGCCCAGCAGTCGGTGGAGTAGGGGGAGTCGGGGTCACCATAGAGTTCTCCAGGGACAAGATTTCACATCGGATACGTCTTGATTCCAGTAATTCTAAGTTACGACTCTTAACCTATCTACCACCATCACTCCGACTCCCCCTTGTCGCTTCTTAGCTGCTCCACTACAATCAGCATTGTTCTACTGTTCTACATTTGACCGTTGCAATGTTTATCAGTCAATAACCAAGGGCACAGGACACACAGCCAAAACGATTAGACAGGGTAGTTATAACAATGACCAATATTTCTTTGCGCGAGCTCAATCAGCGTTCTGGCCACATAGTGCGCACAGTGGCTTCTACGGGTCAGAGTGTGGTCATCACTGATCGCAATCGCCCCATTGCTCGGGTTGTTCCCATTTCATCCCTGGATAGCCCCGTGGAACAACTAGTGGCTGCCGGAATCTTGAGTCACACTCCAGCGCCTTACGCACAGCCAAGCAACACTGACTATCTACCTTCTAAGACCGACGTTGTCTCGCTGCTGGACAGGGATGACCGCGTGTGATGATTTATGTAGACACTTCAGCACTAGCGAAATTGACCTTACCCGAGCGCGAAAGCGCTGAAGCCGCCGCGCTCCTTCACGGCCAGCAACTTTTTTCTTCTGCGCTCATTGACATCGAGATATCCAAAGTGTGGCAGCGCAGTGGCCTCACCGGTACTGGCTACGTGAAATTCACGGAGGCCGTCTCCAAGGTTGCCATCAATGATGAGGTGATCCGCCGGGCGTGCTCTCTGACCGGCGTTCGTTCCCTCGATGCCATCCACCTTGCAAGCGCCTGCCTTCTCCGCGACGCCGGCCTCACACTGTCCTTCTTCACCTATGACAAGCAGCTGCACACCGCCGCCCAATCTGAGGGTTTTACTGTCCTTCCTTCTGAGCAACCATAAGGGCTTGCACAAGGCCATCTACATCAACCGTATCCACGTCATAAGCACCAGCCGCTTGGGCCTCCGACGCCAGCTCTCGCAGCGCTTTACGGCGTTCAGACCTCTGCCCATCCTGGTACCGCAGCCTCCTCGATGAGCACGCTTCGCTTAAATACCTCTCCACTTGATGCCAATATGTCAGATGCGAGTTTTTGGTACCGGTGTTCTG
>NZ_KV788537.1:0-557 GCF_001807315.1 Corynebacterium sp. HMSC06D04 | reverse complement strand
TCACGGGTAAGCGCCTTGTGGCCTTCATCATCGCCACATGGCCCATGCTGAGGGTTGGTGGAATACCGGTATTTGAATCCGTGAAGGCGCGTGTGTTCAGCAACAAGCTGCTCCCCGTTGAAGATGCTTACTAGTTGCGGGGTGAGCCTGACTGTTACCGATTCTCCTACCAGTTGAAATGGTACTGAGTAGTACTGGTAGTCACAGGTGATGTGCCAGTTGCGATCGACTTTGAGCCGCTTATAAGACACTTCCGTAAACGGCGTCGGCGGAAGATCCCGCATCATTGGTGCCTCTTCTTGATCAAAGCGCATGCGCCGTGTTGAGCCATCAGGCCGCGTCATTGCGCTGTTGATATCGGCAAGACGGCAAGCGATCGCCTCATTGAGTTCATCGAGGTCGTAGAAGACCTCGTTGCTGAAGTAGCCCAGGATTTTGGTGTAGGCGATTTTCACGGCACGCTCTACCGCTGCTTTGTCACGAGGCCTGCCGGGCCTGGTCGGCACGATCGTGATCCCGTAATAGTCTGCAAACGCTGCGTAGCGGTCAGTGACCAT
>NZ_KV788536.1:0-31318 GCF_001807315.1 Corynebacterium sp. HMSC06D04 | reverse complement strand
ATATCAGGTGTCCACCAAAAGGGGGTCAGGTCCCATCGATGCCATGCTTGCTGCCATCCACGAACAGACCGTATCCATTGCCGGCGCAGAATACGCCGAACTTGGCGTAGCAATGTCCGCCACAGATGCACTAACCAAACTCGAGCATCGTAAAGAAATCGAAGCGCAGGTACTCAAGCTGATTCAGGACATTCCGCAGACCGAGATTCTTTTATCCATGCCTGGTATCGGCCCGCGTAGCGCAGCGCAGATCCTCATGACTGTTGGCGATATGTCCGACTTCCCCGATGCAGCGCACCTAGCATCCTATGCAGGGCTATCACCGCGGACGAATCAGTCAGGAACGTCTATCATGTCGAATTCGCCTAACCGGGCTGGCAACAAAAAATTAAAGAACGCCCTATGGCAATCGTCTTTTGCATCGATCAGATTCCACGAGCGTTCCCGGCAATTCTATGAACGAAAACGCAAAGAAGGCAAAAGACACAACGCCGCAGTCGTCGCACTCGCACGCCGGCGCCTCAACGTTCTCTTCGCCATGATGCGAAACGGCGAGCTCTACCGAGACATCTCCACAGTCCAGGAGGCCGCAGCAGCCTAGAACCAACAGACCCTCACCTCAAGCCGATTGCACAGCAAGCCCAATCGGCTCCTCACCGTGCCCGAAAACAACATCCACAAGGAAAAGCAGAAACCCTTCACCCCCCCAACAAACTCACCCACGGAATTGACAAACTATATAGGAACACCTCCCTGGGCGATGGTGCAGGCGCGGAGAGCGCCGCTGTTGCCGATGCCGCGCCCAACACCGCGACGGTAGTAGAGTACCCGCTGCCGGTGCAGGAGTTTGCGGTGACCCGCTACGATTTGCCCGCCGGCACCACGGTTTCCACGCAGCTTCCCGGACCGGCCATCGCCCTGGCTACTTCTGGTGTGGTCACGGTAAACGACCTGGAGCTAGCCCCGGGCGAGGCCGCCTGGTTGCCGGTAACCGGCGGCGACACTACCCGCCTTAGCGCGGCCGCGGGTAAAGATTCGCAGCTCTTTATCGCGGCGGCGCGCCCTGCGCGGCAAGTAGCGCTACCGCGCCGCTGGGGACGCCGCCGCGCGACAAGTAGCACTGTCGCGCTAACCGGCGCTATTTACGACATGGTGGGGCGGCGGAACGCAGCTGCGGCGGCTAGCAGCACTACGGTGAGTGCTACCATCCAGGCCACGAAAGCCCAGACTGCGGTGCCGGGCTGGCCGGTGGCAAGGATTTCGGCGCTTGGCGTGCCGTCGATGGCGGCGCCGGCGCGGGCGGCGAAGGTAAGCGGATTCCACCGGGCGATGGGTTGAACCACACCAGCGAATTGCTCCACGGGCACGAGGCCGCCGTTAAGTGCCATGGCCGCCATGATGATGGGGGCCGGGCCAATGGCGGCCTCCGGGGTGGCGCACATCGCGCCCACCATGGCCGATAGCGAGGCGGCCACCACCGCGCCGAAGATGATGACTAACAGCACCCAGCCAAACCCGGCCAGCGTGTGAATACGCAGGCCAGAAGCCACGGAAGCCAGCAGCACCGCGCAGCCGGAGATAAGGCTGCGTAAGGAATCGAAACACCAGCGGCCGAAGATCTCCGGGCTGGTGCCGTAGCGCGTGGTCGCGATGCGGGTGGTGATACCGCGTTGGCGTTCCTTAATTATCTGCGCGGCGGCGGAGGTGCCATTCATCAGTTCGCTGGAAAGGATGAGCGCGATGGTAAGCGGTAACGCGTCGAGCGTGGCAGAGCCTTGCGAGGCCGCCATGAGGTCGCCAAACAGCCACCGCATGACCAGGAACATCAAAACGGGACCAGCCACGGTATTGGTAATTACCGCGCTATCGCGGCGGGCGGCGCGCAGGTGCCTTCCAAAATGCGTGGCGACAGTGGACAGCCAGGTGGTGTCGTGCGACACGGTGGCGGTGGTGTGGTTAGTCATGTTTCCTCCCCTGGAAAGCGGTGATAAAGCCCCATACGCCAACGACGGTCATGGCGATGAGCCAGCACAGTGCTTCGACTCCGCGCGCCCCCAGGGCAGCGCCACCTAGTAGGTTGCGGGCGGTGTCCAAGATGGGAGATAGCGGTACGTGCCGGATGATGGGGCCAATGCCGCCGGGCAGCGCATCCGCAGGCACGAATGCGGTGGAGAACATCACCATGACCAGCACGAGGTTTTGGAAGAGCAAGGACGCCGAGGTGGGCTTGGGGGCCAACAGGCAGGAGCCATCGATAAACGCGGAGAGGATGATGGTGAGGGCGGCGAAAAGGGCGATGGTAAGGATAATACGACCCGGTCCGGCAGCGTAGCGGGCACCGAGCAGGATCGTGGTGAGGACGACGATGCTGCACGACCACGCGGCGCGGGTGAGATCTGCCAGCAGCCGGCCGACGACCGTGGCCCAGGCGGGCGTCCCGGTGGCGCGGATGCGGTCGTGGATGCCGTTTTCGGCGTCACGCGTAATCGCCAAGGAGGAGCCCCCGGCGGCGAACACAATCGCCTGAATAACGCCGGCGGGCAGGAGGAAGGCGGCGTAATCGATGCCGAGTTCCGTCGAAGCCTTGGCGAAGGTGGCGTAAAAGATGACCATGAACAGGCTGGGTATTGCCACGGCGGAAACCATTACGGCCTTGTTGCGGACGGTGCGCAGGACATTGCGGTGCCACGAGGCAGCGACTGCTCCGAGCGCGTTCACTGGGAGCCTCCACCGGTGTGGGGAGCCTGCTGCGCGATGTCGCCGGACCCGGCGATAGCGAAGTAGACATCGTCCAAGGAGGGCGGAACCAAGGAGACGTCCGCGACCGAGGTGTCGTCGCCATCCCACAAGGCCAGCGCCCGGACTAGGGTGCGGTGGCCATCGGGCGCATCGACGCGCAATACGGTGTCCTCTTGGCGGCAGTCGATGCGGTGTTCTTGCAAGGTGTGGGTGAGGCGTGCGGCATCGTCCGGGCTAGACATCGTGATGAGGCACACCGTGGTGCCATAGCGGTCCTTGAGCTCGGCGGGGGTGCCTTCGTCGAGCACCTTGCCTCCGGCGAGCACGGCGACGCGGTCTGCGAGCTGGTCAGCTTCTTCCAGGTATTGGGTAGTAAGCAGGATCGAGGTGCCGTCGGCCGCCAGCCCGCGGACGGTATCCCACACGGAGCTGCGCGCGGCGGGGTCGAGGCCCGTGGTCGGCTCGTCGAGGAACAGCAGCGCGGGCGGGACAGTGAGGGAGGCGGCGATATCTAACCGCCGGCGCATGCCGCCCGAGTATGCCGAAACCAGGCGGTCGGCGGCGCCAACCAGATCGAAGCGCTCAAGAAGTTCCGCGGCGCGGGCCTTCGCATCGCTAGCTTTAAGCCCTGCCAGGCGGCCAAAGAAGATGAGGTTTTCCTTGCCGGTAAGCTCCTCATCCACTGCGGCGTATTGCCCGGTCAGCGCGATGGAAGCGCGCACCTTGGAAGGATCCGTGGCTAAGTTGTGGCCATCGATGATGGCGGTTCCGCCCGTGGCGGGCAGCAGCGTGGAAAGGACATTGACCAAGGTTGTCTTGCCGGCACCATTGGCGCCTAGGACGGCGAGGATGCCCCCGCGCGGAATGGCGAGGGTCACACCGCGCAGGATTTCCGTTCGCTTCTTGACTTTTCCCAGGCTACATCGCAGATCTTGGACATCAAGCACCAGGTCGCGGCCTTTTGCGTGGGCGCTGGTTGAGGGGACTGCGGTGGCGCTGGGGTCACCGCTAGCGGTTGCCGTGGTGGGGTTTTCTTTCATGATTCATCCCTGGATATACGTCAACGGTCTATTAGACGGCGCACCGATTCTCCTACCGCAGAAGGAAAACCGATTATTGCCCGCGAACGATGGATTGTGGTCCACGGAGCAAGCGCCTGGGGTAGTGCCAACTAATCCTTAGAAAATGATGTATGTCTAGCGGCACCGGGTCGTGCACAGCGCCCCGCAGGAGAGGTCTGCACAGGTCGGCTGATCGGCGGCGACGCTGCAGGTTGCTGCAAAGTTGAGCATACCATAATTAGGCATGGCATGCTTGACAATTAAGTCGAAGGCCTGTAAGCTACCAAGTGTGAGCTAAGAATCTGGGTATTCCGACTAGTCAGGGTCAAACCGCGTGGCTGACCGTAATTCGTATTGTGGCTCGCGCCTCTCAAGCACAAAGGAGGATCCATGGATTCTCGAGAGCAAATCGAAGATAAGATTCTCTGCGGTCAGCCCTTCCGCCCTATTGAGGACCCGGATCTCTATTACGAGATGATGGAGGCGGCGGAGAAGTGTCACGATCTCAACCAGCTTCGTCCACTTCAAACAGCGGAGAAGCAGGCAGTGATGGCAGACCTGCTTGGTGAACTGGGGGAGCGCTTAATGGTTTTCCTGCCATTTCATGTCCAATATGGCTCGAAAATCAAGGTCGGAGATGGCGTGACCTTCAATCGAGGAACTACGGTACTTGATATGGCCCCGGTGACATTTGGCAATGAGGTCATGGTTGGTCCATGGTGTTCCTTCTTTGCTGGCAATCACGCCTTAGACCCCGTAGAGCGGCAATACATGGTGTGTACCGGGGGTGCGATCACCATACAAGACCATGTGTGGCTTGGTGGCAATTGCACGGTAACTGCGGGTGTCACGATTGGGCATGGTGCAGTAATTGGTGCTGGCAGTGTTGTGACAAGAGATATTCCGCCCATGGTACTCGCAGCCGGTAATCCGTGCCGAGTCATTCGTGATATTGGCCCGGAAGATAAGCTCATGGGGGAGTCTTGGGTTCCTGAGTGGCCTAGTTGGATTACGGATTGAGACGGCTGTGAAAGTTCTCGCGGTCGTCCTGGGTTCTGAGGGTGATATGCTGCCATTTGCGCACCTTGGTGTCGCACTTCGAGATCGTGGCCACCAGTTTGTTTTGGCTGGGTTTAGCGAATTCGGCGGGAGTTTTCGTGCAAACGGGGTGGACTACATCGAGTTACCCGGTGATTACCGGGCGTTAATGAAGCGCCTTTTGGGCGATAGTAAAGGCATGATGGACACTGTCTTAGGTATCCGTGAGATGATATCTGACGCCCACGTTTTCGATGTGTTAGAGCATGCCATGGATGGCGTTGACGTGGTCATGTACACCCAATTCAGTGAAGTTGCTCGGTTGTTAGGGGCTGCACGCGGAGTCCCCAGCGTTCGGGTGCAGGTTTTCCCTACCGAACCCTGCCTCCGTTACAGCCTCGTGGATCCGCGAAAACTGGACGGCTCTGTCGGAGCTCTGGTCACCCACTGGATGTCCAATACTCTGATGGCTTGGGCGATGCGCCCAGTGATAGCGGCATGGCGCCGTAGGTTGGGGCTGCGTCAGCGAGCGCTCTCCTCTCCACCAACCACGATCTACCAATTCAGTCCCGCGTTGAGTCCGCCGGCGCCGGAATGGAAAAACCACATTCACGTCACTGGCGAGTGGCTTGACCCGCACCACAGTGAACTCGCCCTAGACCCAGCAGTCGAGGAGTTTGTGGCTGCCGGCTCGGCCCCGGTTCTGGCAAGCTTTGGGAGTATGGTCTCAGATCGCGTTTATGACCTTCAACGATGGACTCGAGACGCGTGCATCGAGCATGGTCTGCGGGCGATAATCGTCGATCCCGATCATGAGCCTGGTGTGAGAGAAGGAATCCTCACCGTCGCCCGGGTCCCGTTCGCGACTGTGCTTCCGTGGTGCCGTGCAGGCATCTGCCACGGCTCACTGGGCACCACCGGGGCGATCCTGCGCGCCGGCAAGCCGTGCCTTGCGGTTGCATTCGGTGGTGACCAACACTTCCATGCCAACGCAGTTTGTCGAAACGGTGCCGGGCCGAACTATATTGACGCCCAGCGAGGCGAACTGAGTGCCCAGTCCCTGGCCGCCGGAATTGCCGATTTGGTAAGTGGAGCATACGACTCCGCAGCCCGCAGGATGCCCGAGTTGCTTGCCACAGACCCGGGTACCGTCGCAGCAGTAGAAATCGTGCTTAATCAGTCCGACCTAGCGAAAGGCGAAAAATGACAGAAATCAGCTGCGAGGGAGTCTTTCCGTTTGTGGCCGGACATCGCACTGGAACCCTCTTGTTTTGCTTCCATCACGCAGGAGGCAGCGCTTCCGTCTATCGTGGATGGGTGGGGGTCAACCCAAGCATTGACGTGGTGCCGGTGGAGCTTCCCGGAAAGGCAACCCGTCGCCGAGAGAAATGGGTAAGCGACTTTGACAAGCTCGCCGATATGTGCGCAACCGAGATAGTAGATCTGGCGGCGGGCGCGCCGATTGCGTTGTACGGCCACTCCATGGGGGCAGCGCTGGCCTACCAGGTTGCTGCCTGCCTGCAGCAGATGCATCGGCCCACTATACCGGAAGCCGTGGTGGTGGCCGCACGGCAGGCGCCCGGAGAAACCGTGCCTGGGGAATACCACTCGTCAATGGGGTTCGGTGCGCTGCGCAGGGAGTTTGAGAAGGTAGGTGGCACACCACCTGAGATCCTTGCCAATGATGATGTGATGAAGCTGCTGCTCGCTGACATTCGTCGCGATTATGTGTTACACGAGGGCTTTCACCATGCAACCACGGTGCTTCGCTCTCCTGTGCTGGCATTGGCGGGGGATAGCGACCCAGCTGTCAGCCCAGAGATGCTTTCCCGGTGGGAAAATTTTACCAGCGGTAGTTTTGAACTGAAGGTCCTGCCGGGTGGGCATTTCTTCCCGCTCGATACTGGAACCGAGTTCCTCGACCTGCTTGCCGGTTTTCTAGCGGGAATTACTGGGAACACTGCCTGGTTAGCGCGGAACAATGCGTGATTGTGACTGTTGAGTAAAGAGGCCCCGATGACCGAACAAAAACCACCCATTACATTTAGGCAAATATCTCAACCTGCCCACCGGCAGATCACGGTGTCGCTGCTATTGGCGGTGCTGGCGGCGGTTTTGTCGCTGGTGCCGGTAATCGTGCTGGTTGAGCTGGTGCGCACCGTAATGCTGTCCTTCCAGGGAGAGCCGATAGATGCGTCAAAGCTGTGGCTGCTAGTCGCGGCGCTCATGGTGGCCACCGTCCTACATGGACAGGCAACCGTGAAGAGCCTCCAGGTAAGCCACCAGGCCGACGGCCTTTTGGGCGAGCACTTACGCCAGCAGCAGATTACCAAGCTGGGTAGGCTCCCGCTGTCTTGGTTTACGCGGACACCGTCGGGGACTGTGAAAACCTACATCGAAGACGACGTCACCAAGATCCACCAGCTCATCGCCCACGCGCCGCACGATTATTCGGCCGGTGTACTCGTACCGCTATTGAGCCTGGGATACATGTTCGTGGTGGACTGGCGGATAGGCCTGCTGGGCCTGGTACCACTGCTGTTGGCAGTGGCCACCATGCCGTTTATGATGCGCGAGTTTCAAGAAAAGGCGGAGAAATTTAAGTCCAGCCAGAAGCAGCTAGACGCCGCCGTCGTAGAGTTGGTGCGCGGCATCCCGGTTATCAAGGTGTTTGTTCCGGAAGGCTACGACGAGAGCATTTTCCTTAGTCGTTCCCGGAGTTTTGGTGGGTTCTATCGCGAGTGGTTGCACGCCACCGTACACCCCACCGCTTTGATGAAGATCTTCACCTCCACCGGGTTTGGCCTGCTGGTGGTAGCCGCGGCCAGCCCGTGGCTCATCACGTCTGCGGGCGTACCAGTGGCCGATGTGCTGGCAGCGTTTTTGATCATCAACAACATCGCCGCGCCTCTGCTTATGCTTTCGCGCACTAACATCATGTTTTCGGAGGCGAAGGCTGCCGCGGCGGATCTCACCGAGTTCTTCAACATCCCGGTATTGCCGCCCGCTGCTGGCGGCAGGGAGCCTGCAAACGCCGGAATTGAGTTGAAAGATTTAAGCTTCTCCTACGTGCCGGACACCCCGGTGCTTTCCGGCATTAACCAAAAACTTACCGCCGGCAGCATCACTGCGGTGGTGGGACCTTCCGGCTCGGGGAAGTCCACGTTAGCCGCGCTCATCCCCCGGCTATTAGACCCCACGGAGGGGTCGGTGCGCATTGGTGGCGTCCCTAGTACTGATCTCCGATCTGACCAGCTCTACCGTAGGGTAGGGTTCGTCTTCCAGGACCCTTACCTTATGCGGATGAGCGTGCGGGATAACATTCGCCTCGCTCACCCGGAGGCCACCGACGCAGACGTGGTTCGCGCCGCCCGCGCCGCCCAGATTCATGAGCGCATTACCCATCTGCCGCGCGGCTACGACTCGGTGGTGGGAGAGGACGCGCAGCTTTCCGGTGGCGAGCAGCAGCGGCTGGCTATTGCCCGGTCCATCTTGCTCGACGCGCCGATCCTCGTGTTGGATGAGGCCACCGCTTTTGCGGATCCGGACTCCGAGGCCGCGATCCAGCGGGCCATTACCGAGCTGGTGGCCGGGCGCACGCTAGTAGTTATCGCACACCGGCTCCACACGATCACCGGCGCTGACCGGATCCTCATGCTGGAAAACGGTGAGGTCACCGAAGCAGGCACTCACGAAGAGTTAGTGGCGGCAGGCAAGGGCTACGCCACGATGTGGGCACGCTACCAAACCGCGCAGGCGGGCATCCAAGGGGAGGAAAAATAATGATCCGCACGCTCTATTCACTGGGCAGTCCGGCTGATCGTCGCCGTCTGGTGCTGGTCCTTACGCTAATTGGGATTTCCGCGGTGGCGTTGGCCATTGGCCTTATCCTCATTGCACTGTTTTTGGACACGCTGTTTAGCGAAGATCCCGCGCAGGCCGCAGCATGGTTGCCCTGGATCATTATCTCCGTCCTCGTCTACGCCGCCGCAGACTGGCCCACTGAGGTTATTGCCCAGGACCTGGGGCATGATTACGTGCTGCGCATCCACCGGCTTATCGCCGATCGCACGGCACAGCTACCCCTGGGCTATTTTGAAGAAGATCGCGCCGGCCAGATCGGTGTTGTAGCCACCAGCGGTGCGCTGTTTGCCGCTAACGCGCCGGCAATGATGCTGCGGCCCATGCTGCACGGTGCTGCCTCGGCCGGTTTGGCTTGCGTGTTTCTCATCGCCGTGGACTGGCGGCTGGGGCTGGTTACCGTTGCAGTGGCTGCCGTGGTGTGGTTCGCCTATAACCGCCTAATGCGGCAGTACCGCGTGGCAGAGCGCCAGAAGGGCGAGCGCAACGAGCACGGCGCCGCGGAGGTGCTGGAGTTCGCCCAGGTGCAGCCGGTGCTGCGCATGGCTGGGCCGGATTCGCTGGGGGAGCGCGCCGTGCGCGCCTCGATTCGAGAGCAGCTTAGCGCCCAGCAGCACACCCAGAAGACAGGTGAGATGATCATGGGTCGTCTGGCTTTAATCATCATGGTCGGTACCGTGGTCATTGATGCCCTGGCCACCGTGCTACTTCTCAACCACTGGCTAGAAGCAGGCACCTACATTGGCGTCATTGTGTTGGTGTTCATCCTGGCTCGCGTTGCTATGTCGGGCATACCCTACGGCGAGGGCTTGGAATCCGCGCGCAATACCTTAGATGAGATCCAAAAGATCCTCGATGCGCGGGTGTTGCCGGAGCCTGCGGTTCCGGCGGCGCCACGCGACTATGGCATCGAGTTCGATGGGGTGGGCTTTGGCTACGAACCCAACACCCCAGTGGTCCGCGACGTGAGTTTCCGCGTGGCGCCCGGAACTACTACTGCGTTGGTGGGTCCCAGCGGCTGCGGCAAGAGCACCTTGCTAAAACTTGCGGCACGCTTCTATGACGTTGACCAGGGGACCATCCGTATCGGTGGTGTGGATATTCGCGATCTTGGCTCCCGGGCGGTGTTGGATTCGCTGGCTATGGTGTTCCAATACGTGTACCTCTTCGAGGACACACTGTATGAAAACATCCGCCTGGGCTGCCACAATGCAACGCGGGAGGAGGTGCTCCGCGCAGCGGAGTTGGCCGGTGTCACCGAGATTGCCCGGCAGCTGCCGCAGGGGTTTGACACCCTGATTAGCGAGGGCGGGCAGAATCTCTCCGGTGGTGAGCGTCAGCGTGTCTCCATCGCTCGTGCGCTACTGAAGGACGCGCGGATCGTGCTGCTTGATGAGGCGACTAGCTCTCTAGACGTGCAGAATGAGCACCTTGTGATGCGCGGTATGAAAACGCTTTCTGCCGAGCGCACCATCGTCGTCATTGCGCACCGGCTGCACACCATCCGCGACGCGGACCAGATTGTGATGATGAGTCCCTCCGGCACCGTGGAGTCTATCGGCAACCACGAGGAACTCATGGAGAGTTCCCCACGCTACCGCAGCTTCTGGGGTGAAAAGAGCGACGCCACCAGCTGGAAGCTGTAGGGACTAGCTGTCGCGGCCGCGTAGATACCGCACCGTGCGCGCCAGTGCGAGATCATCGCACGGTTCGCAGGCGGTAAGGCGGCCTTTTTCCACGCGCAGGAGAAGATCGCAGCACCGCGCCACCAGCTCCATGTCATGGGTTACTACCAAAACGGTCTTGCCCTGCCGGGCTAGGGCGTCTAGCAGGTGGGCCACCCGGTGCATGCGGCACAGGTCCAGCCCGCTGGTGGGTTCATCGAAGACGATTACCTCGCGCTCACTTAGGACTGCTGAGGCGATGGCCACGCGCTGGCGTTCGCCGCCCGAAAGCGACATCGGGTGCCGGGCCCGCTTGTCCGCGAGATCAAGTGCACCAAGCACCTCGGTAAGGCGCGCTTCGTTTTTCCCATCCGGTCCACTGGTGCCGATGATTACGTCGGACTCCACGCTCTCCCCGAAAAGCTGGTGGTTTACGTCCTGCATTACTAAATAGGACTGGCGCAGGCGCTGCCGGGGACCCGAGAGCGAGCGGTTATTGATGTCCACCACGCCGGTGGCCTTAGATTCCAGGCCAGTCAGAACGCGCACAAAGGTAGATTTTCCGGCCCCGTTGCGTCCTACCACGCCGATGACTTGTCCTTGCGGCAACTCCGTGTGGCTGATGCTCAGGGATGGCTCTGTAGCCTTGGGGTAGGTGAACTGTAGCTTTTTGAGCACCATCGTGCCACTTGAAGGGCGTGGCTCGCGGGTCACCTCGGGGACCTGCTGCGCTGAGCGCAAGCCCATGCGGTACAGTTCGGCCTTGTCTAGGGTGCGAAACTCCGAGCCGCTGAGATCATGAGCGATCTGCCCGTCCTGCATAACCAGCACTCGGTCCACGATGTCAACTAGGTAGGAAAGCCGATGCTCAGCGATCAGGACGGTGCGGCCCTGTGTCTTCCACTGCGCGACGATGCGGCGCAGCTCATCGACGGCGGCGAGGTCGAGATTTGATGATGGTTCGTCTAGTAGTAGTACCTGTGGGTGCATCGCGGCCACTGAAGCGCATGCTATTTTTTGTTTCTGGCCGCCGGAAAGTGTGAACAGGTGCCGGTCGAGGAGATGAACCATGCCGAAATCTGCGGAAAGTTCCCCAATACGCTGTCGAATCTCGTTGGGCGCCACGCCGAGGTTTTCGCAGCCAAAGGCGAGTTCGCTGGCTACTTCCAGCGTGAAAAATTGCGACTTGGGGTTTTGGAACACTGAGCCTACGCGTTCGGCGATGTCGTGTGGGTGGGCATGAGTGATGTCTTCGTCGTCCAGCAGCACCTCCCCCGAAATCTGGGCGTCGCAGAACGTGTGCGCCACGCCGTTTATCAGGCGTAGCAGGCTGGACTTACCGCAGCCTGATTCGCCACACACTAGAACTAGTTCGCCCTTCGCCACGGTGAGATTTACGTGGTGCAGCACCGGCTCCGCTGTGTTTTGACCATAGGATAGTGACACATCGTGCAGCTTTATCACGGCAGCATCACTATATTTACCAGTAGTAGGATCAGGGACACGACGAGCACGCTTATGACTATTGCGTCGCCTACGCGGAAGCCTATCTCGCACAGCGTGGTTCGTCGGCGAGGCGAGCCCAATCCGCGGGTCACTGCAGACATAGCCAGCTCGTTGCCGATGCTCACAACGGACGCCAACAGTGGCACAAAGCGGTATTCGAGCATAGCGATCGGGTTGCGCAGGCCCGAGATGCCACGCATCTGCATGGCGGTGCGGATATCGCGGTATTCCTCGAGAATCGTCGGGAAGAACCGGAACATGATGGACGTGGGGATGGTCAGGGCGTCGGGGCTCCGCATGCGCTGCATCGCGGCCATGAATTCGCTGGCCGAGACGGTGCGTAGTAGGTACCAGCAGCACGTGATGCCAGGGAGGATGAGCGAAAGCCCTGCGAACCACGTAGCGCACACGTCCACGATGATGTGGCGCTCGGGCAGGGCCTGTACCACCACCGCAGGAAAGCCGGCGAGCACCGCGAAGGTGAGTGCGTATCGCAGTGCAGCGGCCACCATGCCGGAGGCGAGGAAAAGTGCCCCGGGAACGGCAATGAGCATCCACCGGGCGGTGCTGCCCAGCGCCCCACTGGACCCGGCCGGTGAGATGAGCACCGAGGACACCACGAGGATGACCAGCACCGTGGTGCGTGGGTCCAGATGGAGTCCCGCTGTGTGCGTGCCTGATCCGGGCAAAGTGGGCGACATCAGGCGATTCCTGCTCGCTGGAAGTGCTTGGTGAAGATGCGCCGGCCGAGGATCCCGCCGAGGATCCCGCAGACGAAGGTTACTATCACAATGATGAGGAATAGCCAAGTCATCTGGCCAATAGAGGTGAGGCCATCCGCGAAACTAGCACCATATTTGGTCTGCATGCCGCTGCTCTCTATGTAGCGCCGAGTGGTGAAGAAAAGCGGAATATATGATGCGGTGGGTGACACTGCTATAAAGGCATAGGCGATCACACTGTGTATTGCGCTCGTATACTTGCCGGCGCGCAAAATTAACTCGGCAAACACGGCCATGACCAAGCTGAGCAGCAGTGGCCATATGCCTAAACCAAGCAGCAGGCTGGCGAGGCCGCTGAGAAGAAGGAATATGAAGACCATGCCGGGCTTGTGCACCTTGGCCAAGAACAGCATCATCGGGATGCCCAGGATGAGGGCCTGAACGCTGGTGATCATCACGTAGGTGATGGGGGTGATGCCGATGAAGGCGATGACCACGCCGGCTACCAAGTTGATGACGAAGAAGATGCCGATGTTCATCAGGTCGGTGATGTTCAGCCGTCCTGCTTTTGCATCTTTCGGGGTGGTGTGGGGAGTACTGGGCATGATGTTTCCTTTCAGATTAGGCTGCTTGTGCGTAGCACTGGGTTGGGGGCAAGTGGCTTGTCAGGTGAGTGAAACAGGTGTGGCATGAACTCTAAATTTCGCCTTCTTCTACGTCGCTGCCGACGATGTCGGCGATCAGGTCGGACAATTCTCGGACCGTTGGATGGTTGAATACGTCACGTATGGAGATCTCTACTGACATTTCTCGACGAATCGAGTTAGTAAGCCGCACGGCCGTGAGCGAGTCGGCACCGATGGTGAAGAAGTCATCGTCGATGCTGATCTCCTTGGGCCCGAGGAGTTCTTGCAAGATGGTAATGATACCCGAATCTCGGTGATTACGAGAGCGTTCCCTTGTTTGTGGTTGTTCAAAGGTTTTTCCTTCTAAACTCTTGCGATCAATCTTGCCGTTCCAAGACCGTGGTAGCCCATCAATGCGTGATATCACGCGTGGACGCATATAGGCAGGGAGAGACTCGGCGAGGTGGTTATTGAGTGCTGCCATGTTAAAGCCCTCATGCGTAACAACGTAGAGAACAATGCCATGGTCGTTGACAGCGACGCAATCGCGGAGTTCGTTGAATTTTCGTGCTGTTGACTCGATCTCACCGAGTTCGATGCGGTAGCCGTTGACCTTAACCTGACCGTCCTCGCGCCCCAGGAAGATGATGTGACCAAGGTGATTGTAGAGGGCCTTGTCGCCCGTGCGGTACATTCGTTCGCCGGTGCGGGGGTGGGTGATGAATGATGCTGCGGTCTTCTCTGGGTCCTTCCAGTACCCCATGGCCAGGCCACGTCCGGCAATGTAAAGGTCTCCCGGCACATGCGTGGGTCGGGGGTTCAGGGCCTCATCGAGGATGTACATTCGCTGATTTGCCAGCGGCGTTCCATAGGGAATGCTGGTACGCGAGGCATCATCGACGCCTACCTCGTACCAGTTTGACCATATCGATGCCTCGGTAGCACCCCCAGCAGCGAAAACTGTGCAGTCCCGGAAGAGGGTGCTGACCTGGTAAGCGATATTTACAGGTATCCAATCTCCGCTGAGTAGTGCCGACCGTACGGAGGAACCAATGAGGCTCCGTTCGCGGAGGTGTTCCACGTACATCGAAAAAAGTGCTGGCACAGAGTTCCACAGCGTCACCGAGTGCGTAGTTACGGCATCTGCCCAGCACTGCGGATCACGTTTGTCTGCTGGAGATGGCAACACCAAGGTAGCACCCCGCGCGAACATCCCGAAGATGTCGTATACCGATAGATCGAAGTTTAGCTCTGAAATCCCCAATATCCGGTCGGTCGGAGTCACCCCGAGGCGTTCGTTGACATCGACAATCGTATTGACCGCCGACTCGTGGGTGATGGCTACTCCTTTGGGAGTGCCCGTCGTACCAGACGTGTAGATGACGTACGCAAGCGAGCTGGGTGTCGGACTCGATTCGCTTAAGGCCTGGTCACCTGGCCGATGCCGGGCGACATCGGCCAGAGTGATGACTGTGCAGTGCTCGGCTAACGCAGCGAAATCATCGTCCGGATGGTCCATCGCAACAATGGATGCACCCGCATCGTTGATGATGGAAGTGTTACGCCCCACCGGTTGGTCCACGCTCAGCGGCAAGTAGGCGCATCCGGCCTTCATTGCGCCTAGTACCGCTGCGATCTGTTGTGCGGACTTTTCCATCATGATGCCAACGAGATCACCAGGCGCCGGGTCAGTTGCAGCAATAAGCTGGGCCCACTTATCCGACTGCTCATTGAGTTGCTCGTATGTCCATTGCGTGGTGGCGTCTATCACCGCGAGGTTGTCACCATGCTCGGCAAGTCCCTTCTGATACAGCCCCAGTAGGCTCTTATCCGCTCCGGGGAGTTCCCGGTCTGTGTCGTTGATTCGATCTGCGGTGGGCGCGTTGGTCGTCGGAGCTATGGTACTGGTGGGCGCGTTCCAGAGTTCAGGGGACTCTGCGAGGTGCGAGAGAGTGGCTGTAAGGCTGGTGAAAAGCTCCGCCACCATGTCGTCGGGGAAGATCGCCTCGACCGCGTCCATATTCAGCATCAGGCCACCATCGTGTTCATAGACCTGGAGGTCCATCCATACCTGTGGCGTCTGCGATAGGCCATGATCGATTACGCCCAGGTAAGGACTCTGATCTGACTCGGGGTGCTCCACGACGCCCAGGCCACACGTGAAGACCACCGGCATGGTTACCCGAGCACCGCGTTGCTTAGTAAGCATTCGCTGCACCGACACGCCGGAGACACTGCCGTGATCGAGATTGCTGAACATGCGCCTGTGTAGCGCTGCAGCGCGGTCCCGGAACGATGGTGCACACTGGGTATCCACGCTGAGAATAGATAGGCTGGTGAAGTCGCCAACTATGTGGTCAACCTCGGGGGCGAACCGAGTGCGGTCGAACCGGGTCAGGTTGATGCTAAGTCGCGGCTCATCGCTGTACCTCGCTAGGACTTCGGCGTATACCTCGGCTAGGAATACGGCTTCGGTCATCCCCTCCTCACGTACCCGTTGCTTAATCCGGCGCCACTTCGCAGCGTCCACCAGGGCGTGGTGGCGGCAAAACTGCGAGGTATTAGCGCCGTTTGTGTCGGTCACTGGCAACTGCGGTGCAGGATAAATAGTATCCACTGCCGATTCCCAATAGGCTTGGTCACGCTTATGGATGTCGCTGTGTGACAGTTCAATCGTGGCTTCGACATAGTCTTTAAATGAATAGGGGATTGCCGGATCGAGACTGTCTACGCCGTGGTCGTAGGCCTGCTTCCACTCACGGAAAATGTGGAACATGCTCCAGCCGTCGATAAACAAGTTAGCGAAACTTAAAAGCAGTCGACCCGCGTCGGGCTCGGCTACGTAGCGCACGTCAAAGCATGGCCACTGAGTGGGATCAAACTTCTGGCGGGACATTTCCTCTCGGATTTCATCGAGAGTATCCTCATTGTCGGCGTTGCCGGAGCGAATGAGGGCAATGCGGTAGCGTGGTACTTCGGGCAACACACGCTGACTCAATCCGTCCTCACACACGACGGTGCGCAGCATGGGATGGCGTTTAATCAGGGCATTGAACGCGTCTTCCACTCGCTCCGGGTCTAGGCAGGCAGTGGACATTTCAAAGTAACAGTGGCTGGAAACGTCGCCGAGTTCGAAGGCTCCAGAGCTGCCGATGAGATAGGACTGCTGCACCTCAGTCAGCGGGAACGGAGCGTACTGTTCAGACCCGTGAACAATCTTGGGAAGATCCGATTGCTGGTGGGGGACTTCGGCTATCTGGTCAATTCGGGCGGCCATGTCGCGCAGCAACGGAACGTCAAAGATATTCTCTAACGGAAATTCCACGCCAAAACACTGTTCGATGGTACGGCGCAGGCGTGTTGCTGTGAGAGAGTCACCACCCAAGCGAAAGTAGTCTGAGTTCACGTTGGAGCTGGTGTGCAGCAGCTCATCCCAGATATCGATGAGCCGTTTCTCGGTGGCGGTGTGCGGAAGTTCGGTGACAGCGGGCTCGTTGTCGAAGTATTCCGGCACTAATGCTGTGAGCGCTTTGCGGTCAATCTTGCCGTTGCTGGTGAGTGGAAACTTCGCTAGCTCCAGGATGCGTTTCGGTAGCATGTACTCCGGAAGGCGGGTGGCCAGTAGGTTTGTAGCCTTGGCATAGTCAGAATCGCATAGTGTGACCGATTCGTTGGAACTAGCGCGTTCGGCGATGATAAGCGCCGTCGTTTTAGTGATCTCTACATGCTCTACAGGTTTCCACCCAGTGCGCTGCAGGATTTCTTTCCAGCTGCGGGCGCTGAGTAGTACTGTACCGGTTTCGGCCCGAGCGTCCGTGGTATTGTTGGCAATAAATGCGGCGGTGATATCGGACATCGGGGAGGGGGCAGTGGGCTCTACCACCACCATCGTTGCTCCAGGGGCGCTGAGGCCCCAGGCCTCACAGAGCGTTTTCTCGATGTCCTCGCTCTGGTGCAGCGTCTGGTTGCACAGCACCAAGTCCGCCTTCGTCACTGCCTCCCCAGGAGTCGGTTGGGGCGTGCTAGTGACTCCGAGCTGGCGGTACGTGAAGGTGTTACCAACACGTTGTCCGGCATGTTCGAGGTGATGACGATAGGGATCAGCGAGCATGTATGCGCTCGTCCCCGCGATAGCCGCGTAGTCCGCAGAGGCCTCGGGCCGGCGTGACCCGATCTCAAGAATCTTGAGCTCGCTGGTTGAGTGGGTACTGCATTCACGCACAACCGCGCCGAGGACCCGGTGAACCAACCGACCCAACGGACGGGTTGCGAGGAATTGCTCCACCGACATCGAATCTGGGCTTTGGATGAACTCAGCGATACTGCGCTGCTTCTCCGCCATTACGAAGGCTTGCTCGAAGGGGGTGACAAAACGCTCTAACGCGCCGAACGACTCGTCGTCTAGAAGCAAGTCTGCGGTAGCCGGGTGTTCATCTGCTTTGCCTAGCCATGTCTGCCAGCGATTACGGTGTTCGCGGAGGTGGTTTGGGGTCCCCACGCCGGTGAGTTGCTCCTCCCAGCGTCGCATCACTGAGAAGGCATATGCGGTCTGTAAATGCTCATCGTGCTCGACGGACGTGCGGATGTCGCCCTCGGTCAGCACGTCGTTGACTTTGGCGCGCAATGACGTCGCAAACTGCTCCGGAGTAGTTCGGGCAACATGTGACGGTGTGAACTGAGCAAACGTAACCAAAGATGGTGACGATGATGCACCTTGGTGCGTGATACACACGGCACGCTCTATTGGCAGCAACGCTTCACACGCGGACTCGATCTCGCCGAGTTCGATGCGGTGGCCACGAACTTTGACTTGGTTATCCGAGCGGCCTAAAAACTCGATCGTCCCATCGGCCCAGAACCGGCCCATATCGCCTGTGCGGTACCAACGTGAGTCCTCCGAGATTACGAACTTAGTTTCGGTGAGTCCGGGGTCGCCGACATATTGTGTAGCTACGCCCAGGCCGCCAATCCACAGCTCCCCCACAGAATAATCGGGACAGTCCTGGCCATTGCTGGACACCACCCGGTACATCTGTTTGGCAAGCGGCCGACCATAGGGAATTGAGGTCCACTCGGGTGACACTACATCGAGGTCGAGACCATTGGACCAGATAGATGCCTCCGTCGCACCGCCCATAGCTAATAGGTGTGCCTGCGGGGTAACCGTGCGCATGCGCTCAGGCAGGCTGGTATCAATCCAGTCGCCAGATAGCAGAACATGGCGTATGCTGCTGAGCTTGCCCGGTGTCCGATCAGCCGCAGATAAAAGCATCTCAAACAAAGTAGGCACCGAATTCCAGATAGTTATGCCTAAACTATCCACCAGCGATACCCACTTCTTGGCGTCGCGGCGCGCATCATCTGGGATGGTTACCAGTTCGCCGCCAGCAGAAAGGAGCCCGAAGGCGTCGTACACCGAGAGATCGAAATCAAAGGAAGATACGCTTAGTAGGCGGTCTGTCGGACCAACGCCCAGGCGACGGTTGATCTCGCTAATGGTGTTCCATGCAGCACCGTGGCAAATCTCGACTCCTTTTGGTGTTCCAGTGGTCCCAGAGGTGTAGATTACATAGGCTGGGTCTTGTGGATGCAGCTGCGGAAGATTGGCTGTGCCGGTAGCGCTCGTGAAATCCACTACCTGAACTGCAGTTTCGCTCAGAACCTTATCGGGTCGGTCAGTAATCAGATGCGTTACTTGGCTTGCCCCCAAGAGAGCGGCAATACGAGATTCCGGTTGCTGTAGACTCACCGGTACATATGCTCCGCCCGCCATCATCGCGGCTAGCGCACCAATAATCTGGCGAGGACCACGCTCCACCATCACTGCAATCAAAGCGCCTCGCCCAACCCCGGAATTCACCAAAGCAGAGGCGATGGTGGTGGCTTGCTCTTCCAAATCTTGGTAGGTAATAACGTCGCCGCTTGCACTGCGAATGGCCGTGGCCTGGGGGTGGCACCGTGCAGCGGCAATCACCTCATCGACAAGGGTGGTGTCAGGCAGCCGCCAAGAGGCAACTTCGGCACGTGACGCTCGACGGGCCTGCGCTCCTGGGCTCTCTACCGGGTCTGAATGCGAGAGATCGTCGGTGATTGCCTTGTCAATCTCCATCACTAGGGTGGCGAAGAGATCGTCCAGCATCTTCTCGGGGAACAACTGTTCAACTGCGTCGCAGACGATTAGGAAGCCGTTGACGGTGGTGAAGACTTGGAGGTCAATCCACACCTGGGGGGTCTGGGAGATCATGTAGCTAATCTCTCCGAAGGTATCTATAAACTCTTGGCCAACCAGTGGGTCTCCCAGGTTGCAGGAGAACACCACGGGAGCCAAAACTTGCTCACCTCTGGAAGCACGTAGGTCTCGCAGCACCCGCACCGCCGAATACTGTGAATGTGACGAATCCTCATAGAAAGAGGCCTGTATATCCTTGAGGTCCTCGCTGAAAGTGCGGCGTGTGGACTGATCGATACTGGTGAGTGTCAGGGCGGTAAAGTCTGCGACGACATTCTTTATCGCTGTGTCTGAACCGCGGTTGAACAGAGGTACGGCCATGAGGAATTTTTTATTCTCGCTCCATTGGCCGATGGTGCGGGCGTAGGCGGTCAGCAACACCATTGCTGGGGTAGTAGCGTGGTGTTCACACACCTCACGCAAGCGCGACCAAGTTGCCGAATCGAATGATCGACTGCGGCGTACAAACCGGTGTGCTTGTTCCTCGTTGGTGCCGTGGCTCATCGGCAAGGTTGGGGCACCCGGCAACTCGGAGAGGCGATTGCGCCAGTATGCCTGGTCACGGTCGATATCGGCGACGCCTTCGCGAGCGTGTCCAGCGAGGTAGCGAGCGAAACTCCACGACGGGTCGGCGTCGGGGGCTTCACCGGTGGCGTAATGGTGGGCGAGGTCGTGCAAGATAATTTGGAAACTCTGCACATCGCACACAAGCAGGTCGATATCGAAGTGAATAACTGCTACATCCTGAGGGAGGAGGCTGACTTCTAAAGATACCACATGGCCGGTAGCTATGTCCAACAGTCGGTGCGAAAGGCGTTCGCGCGTGGATAGCAGAGCTTCTTCGCGCGTGGACTCGTCCATCTTGGTGAGGTCATGAACGAGGATGGTGGGGTGGGGCGGCTCTGGCAGCACATATTGCTTGCCATCTTCGGTGTAGCAGGCGCGCAACATCGGGTGGGAACGTAGCAGCGTCAGCCAGCTTTGTTGCAATCGGTCGATATTGATACTGCGGGATTCGACCTCTACGTAGCCGTGGGTGCCCACCCCGCCCAGTTGCTGCGAGGAATTGCGGCCAATCCAATAGGCGTATTGGACATCTGTGAGGTCAAAGGGTACGGAATCGTCGATGGGAGCGGCAAACCCATCTTTGGGGGACTCAATGGCGTCGGTGCTGTGGTTTGGTGTGGATTCTACAAGCATCTTCGCCCACTGCCTTACCGTTGGGGCGCGCATGAAATCTCCAAAGGAGACGCGGTGTCCCTGTTTCATCCAATCAGCGAGCAGACGGACTGTTGGAAGTGACTCCAGGCCGTGGGAGAGCAGGTTGTCGTCGATGCCGATTTCGGCATCTTCGCCGAGGATCTGGTGGAGCGAGGCGAGGAGTTCTTCGCGAATTTGTTCCTCTTTGATCATGGTCTTGTCCTCTCAGCTTTGTTCGGATTCATGGTCAGTAAATTGCGCTGCCGCGAGAGCACGCAGCTTTTTCTTGTCGACCTTGCCGATGTTGATCAGTGGAATTTCGTCGACAGTGATCACCTGGTCCGGCACCTTGTATCGGGCTACGCCTCGGGTGAGGAAATCATCCAGAATGGCGGAGCGGTTAACGCCTGGTTGGGCGACGATGGCTGCAACGGTGCGCTCTCCCAGTGCTCTATCTGGCATTGGGAAGACGGCTGCAGCACTAATGCCTGGAGTTCCAGACAAGAGTGTCTCGACCTCAGAAGGGGAGACGTTTTCGCCCAGGCGATTGATCTGTTCAACCACGCGCCCGCACAGCACCAGGTTGCCGTCCTCGGTAAGGTAGCCACGGTCACCGGTGCGGAAGAAACCATCCTCGGTGAAACAGTCCGGGGTATCGCGGTTTCCTTCGTAGCCGAAGAAAGTATAAGGGCCCTTTTCTAGTATCTCTCCCGGCTCGCCTCCCGGGCCATCGATTACCAACTCGTCAGCATCAGAGATGGGACGACCTTGCGTGCCAAGAATCACCGCTGGAGGGTCATCAATACGCGTGAACGTAGTGATGCCTTCACCCATGCCATAACCCTGGTGGATACGCACACCGAAACGATCCTGTATTGCCTCACCTAAGCCGTCGTTAAGCGCCGCTGCGCCAATGATAATTCGCTCCAAGGAAGAGAAATCTGCGGGAAACCACTCTGCGGCCTCCACCCACACCTGGGCTACCGCAGGAACTAGTGCAGTCAGCGTGACCCCGTGGGTCGCAATGGCCGGAAACGCCTCATCGAAGGCTGCGCTGGTGCACAGAACCACAGTGCCGCCCGAAAGCAAGGTGCCCAGAATCCCGGGCTGAGCTAAGGCGAAATCATGAGAGGTAGATAGAACCGCCAAGTATACCGTATCTGGCCCGACGCCGCAGCACTGTGCCGCCGCACGGGTGTTATATGCATACGCCTCATGTACCCGGGGAATTATTTTTGGCATGTTCGTGGTTCCGCCAGACAAAAGATTCAGCGCAACGCTGCGTGGATCCGGCCACTTAGTAGGCGGAGAACATTTGGTAGAAATCGGGGCAGTGAAGAGACCTGGCAGAACTCGGTACGAGGACTCCTTGTCGTGCGTGGGTCCGTTATCGGCCCACAGTTCTTTGAGTCCGAGCTCGCCGGGTCCCATAGCCTCTACCATGGCTACGGTGTCAAAACCGAGATGGTCGCGGCCACCGATATAAGCAACTGGGTGTAAAGACTCACACAACGCTGCAACTTCGGCCTCTCTATGCGCGGGAAGCAGCAGGGTTGGGATAGCACCCACGCGCATCAGCGCAAGCAGAGTCACCACATACGCTGCGGTGTTTGGCAGTTGCAGTAGCACGTGGTCTCCTGGCGAGAGGCCGCTTTCTCGTAGCTCCTCGGTGAACACACAAAGTGATTGCTCGAGTTGTGCGTAGGTCAGGTGTGCGTCGTCAGCGATGACAGCTACATGGTCCGAATAAATCTCGGATGATTCGAACAGTTCCTGGCACAGGCTTTTTCGGGCCAGGTGGCCGGTGCCTTCGTAATGCTTCAACACACTGTTGCGGTCGATATCGCGCCCTCTCATGCAAACTCCAAATCAATCGTGCCTGTGCCGGAACGGCAGGTGAGGCCGCCGTCGACACCAACGTGCTTACAAATGCTTAATGTCTTCTCACTGGCCGCAAAATCGATGTCGGTTATGTGGGTAATCCCGTTAGGATGCGGGGTGCTGCGATGGGTATCAATGGCAAAGGGGGTCACGAAAAGCGGGATCGCCCAGTCGTCGGGTGACAGACACCAGCAGGCGAGCCGTCTGCCAGCGGGATCCTTGCGGGAGAACGGGATTGTCAGGCTCTTGGTTTGATGAGAATCAAAAATCTCCTTTATGTGGTCAAATTCCTTGCGCTGCGCCTCCAGTACCACCCGTGAGTACCCCTGTGACATGGTGGCGAATCTGTCATAGGAGTCGACGAATTTTCCATTGCCAGTAAGGTGTAAAAGTTGGCGGAAAAACGGTGGTACGTCGGCTCGCTCTCGTATCTCCAGGTAGGGACCCTCGCAGAAATAAATAAGCGCGCTTGCAGCGTTTTTCTGTTGTCCTGGTTCAACGTCAAAGCCGCGCGAACGGAAGTAATTAATTGAGTTCTCTAGGTCGTCTGCTTTATAGATAATGTGTCCCACATTAGCCATTTCGTTGTTCCCTCTCCGTGAAGAACGGAAGTAGTGAGGGTACGTTCTCCTGTAGCAGGCAGGTGGCATGAGAACCGGCCACGGCATGTATCTGCAGGTTGCCGAGCACGGTCGCTGGCCAATCGATGTCTCCGCCTAGGCTCGGGTAAAAACCAGTTACACCTTCGGTAGGCTGCAGTACGACTACATCACCGAAATAGACATCGGGGACGTAGTCGATGGTTCCGAGTAACGAATGCCGGAAGACATCGTATAGGATGTCCAGCATCCCGCGAGTGGACTCGGAGTCTGTGTCGAATTCACGGATGCTTCGGTAGATGAGTTTGCGGCGCGCCCTGGGACTCAACACCGCCATCTTTTGGAAGAATTCCCCGATATCTGCGTATGGGCCTTCAAGGGTACACAGTTCTTCGTCACTGATATTGCGGTTGATGCCATCAAGGGTGTGCTCCAGGGCTGCTGCGAGGGTTTTGAGGTCGAAGTTCGCCCCCATTGCACTTAGGTCAGCGTTGAAAATGCACCCATAGGCGAGCTCACACAGCAGTTCATTAGTGACCCGGTGCGGGCACTGGTGGGTGCTGATGCAAGTTACCTGGCGCACGTCGCGGCCGAGTTCGGTGAGCGCCTTCGCGGTCTCCAGCGCTAACATACCGCCAATGCAGTAGCCGACCAACTGATAAGATTCCATATCCAATTCATCAAGTTCCTGGGCGTAGCTCTGGGCCAGATCCCTGATCAGCGTACGGGTTGTGTAGTCCAGGAATCGATCTGCGTCACCAGCGGTAAAACCAACGTGGGCAATCTCTGGCTGGCGTTGAAGCAGTTCGGGCATCAAGAACTCGTAGTCCTTCAGGCGGCCAGTGCCAGCGTGGATCATCACGCGGCAGAACGTTGCGTCCTTCGGCAATCGGTATACATGCAGATTTGAAGACCCAGTTGGAGAGCCACTGGCTACAGTAGACAGAGCAGTCAGTTCAGGGGAGGTATGATTAGCAGAATTAACGGCTTTTAATGCTTCGGGTTGACAGCTACTTCCTGCAGCCTGTGCTAGCGCGGAAATGCCTGCGATGGTTGGCACCTTGAGTACGCCACGCATAAGGGCGTCCCACGTGTGCTGCTGTAGGCCAGGTATTTCTTGGCGGAGCCGGGTTACCGTTTCGGCCATGAGCAGTGAGTCACCCCCAAGCGCATAGAAGTCATCATTGCGCCCAACCTCCGTGGTGTCGAGGACATCGCGCCAGATAGTCGCTATCTGCTCTTCCGTTTCGTTGCGTGGAGGATCGATCCGGTTGTTGGGGCTTCCCACCGGTTCTAAGCAGAGTTGCGCTAGGGCCTTGCGGTCTACCTTGCCATTTGAGGTTAACGGCAATTCCGGTAGTACATTGACGGAAGCCGGAACCATGTAACCCGGTAGGTGAGCACGCAGGTAGCCCAGAATGTCTTCACTGTTGAGCGTGGGGACATCGTCGTCATCGGCACCAACGATGATGAGTCGTTGCCCGCATTCGCGCAACGGGTCACTAGTGTTTGGGTACTCCGCGATGCGGTGCATCTGGGTATCCCTGAAGACCTGATCCCACTGCGCGTCCTCGATGAACACCTTGTGTGATTCCGCACGGTGGTCCGTGAAATCAACCAGATTCATCTTGATGGACACCGAGATAAGGGCTGCGTAAAGTTCAGTGATCGGCTCTACTATGACGATCACGCCCCCGGGGCGGCGCAGCTGCTTTAAGCGGGTGAATGACTCCTCGATATTTACTGAAT
Source organism: Corynebacterium sp. HMSC06D04 (assembly GCF_001807315.1). Classification (NCBI taxonomy): domain Bacteria; kingdom Bacillati; phylum Actinomycetota; class Actinomycetes; order Mycobacteriales; family Corynebacteriaceae; genus Corynebacterium; species Corynebacterium sp. HMSC06D04. The sequence continues at coordinate 6,443 of NZ_KV788536.1, read as the reverse complement.
TATGCAGTACGTTGGCGCACAAAATGATGTCGTAACCGCCGAACTCTACATCTTGCGATGTGCAGTCTGAGTTCATATCAAACAGGCCATAGGTCATGGCACCACAATGCGCGAACATTTTTTGGGCTTTATGTAGGAAGAATGTCGAAATATCGGTGAAGCGGTATTCGATTACGTTCTCGGGGAGTCGGCTAACAATTTTTTCCGTCGTAGCACCTATGCCAGCGCCGACCTCGAGGATCCTTACCGGATGATCAGCGTGGTGCTCGGCAATGCCGATCACTGCCTCTGCGGCCGCAGCATTCATCGCCTTGCTAATGCGGTTTTCGCCGTAAATGGTGCGGGCGTTATGGGTATCTCCCTCCGGGAAGAACACCTCGGTGGGACTGATCTCTCCGCGCAACTGGGAAAGAAGCGCCTCAGCTGCGTGCCGTTGGTAATTGAATAATTCCTTACTGTTATTGATTTCCGCTTCCATGTTGCCGAACTGATCCCAGGCCTCTCCGAACACGAAGAAGTCCAGGGTCTGTTGGCTGACAGTCCAACCCTCATCATCCTTAGTGGCTAAGCCTTCTCCAGTCAGAATATTGAGCCAACGGGTTATGAGTTCGCGATACTCTTCGGAGGGATGGATCGCCGCGGTGATTTCCGTAAGAGTGTGGTATTTTCCTGCAACGAGGAAAACACCGGCTTGTTGGAAAGCCGCGAGCAAAGCAGCCATCGCGGCTTCGTTTCCCAGCCGCATCCATGTGGCAAATATTCCCGTGTCAAGGCTCGTATCTGCAGGTGTCCAGCGCTGCTCAAGCATTGTACGGAGCTCCGAGTTTCTGATTTGCCCAGCATCCTTGAGCTCATCTTTGTCGCTCTGTGCATCAGTGACGAAAGCATGTAGTTTAATTGGGTCACTGGTTTCCTGGGTGAGTACTATAGCGCGTTCGACGAAGTCGTTGGATTCGAGGACTCCTTCTATCTCGCCGGTTTCCACTCGATAGCCGTTGATTTTTAGTTGATTGTCCCGACGGCCGTGAAACTCGATTACGCCGTCTGGGCGGTAGCTTCCTATATCCCCGGTAGCGTACATACGTGTGCCATGCTTTTCGGAAAAGAAAAATTTCTCTGCTGTGGAGGTTGGATCGTTGAGGTAACCGGTGGCTAGGCTTTCCCCGGAAATATGGATTTGCCCTCGCACCCAGTCCGGACACTCATTGCAGGCCTCGTCGAGCACCCACATTCCTTGGTTGGGTAACGCGGTACCATATGGTATGCTAGTTTCATTTGTGTGACAGGTCATCGGGTGGAAAATCGACCATATTCCGCCCTCCGTGGCGCCGCCGAGGCTGATGAGTTCAGCATTAGGGAAGTGGGGTGCAGCATGCGCTGGGAGAGTGCCCGGGATCCTGTCTCCGGACAGCATAACCAGGTCTAGGCTGAGGATGTTCGGGTGACGGGTCACCTCTACCTCTCGCACAAGCATTTGGAACAGTGCAGGAACAGAGTTCCAGGTATCGACGTTGTTATCAACAAGGAAATCGATCCATTTGCTGGGGTTTCGCGATTCCTCGTCTAACGGCAGGACCAAAGTGCCACCGCTTGCGAAGGTACCGAAGATGTCATACACGGATAAGTCAAAGGATAACTTCGATACCCCCAATACCGTGCGTCTTTTATTTCGGCCGAGGAGATTGTTCACGCTATCTATGGTGTTCATTGCAGCCGAGTGCGTAACGACAACACCTTTTGGAATTCCGGTGCTGCCTGAGGTGAAGATGATGTAGGCGGTTTCGGTGGGGGAAACCGGTGAGGCTATGGTGCCACTGTACTGTATCGGGCTGAGAGTATCGACGTTGATGTTGGAGATATCGGTATTTTCTTCGGAGAAATGAGAATTAGTGATGACGTTGGCAGGACGACACGCTTCTATCATTGAACGTTGGCGGATTGCGGGTTGCTCGTGATCGATCGGCACGTAGGCTGCACCAGTTGATACCACGGCAACAGCGGCAGCTATTTGCCATACTCCGTTACCTAGGACGATGGCAATGTAATCTCCGGGACCGACATCAGAGAGCTCATGCTGTAATGCCCCGACGTAGCCAGCCAGATGTTGGTAGCTGTAGGTTTTTCCGCCACACACCAGCGCTGGCTGGTGTGGGTGCTGCTGGACGTTATCCCAAAACCCGTCGTGGAGGCATCGGGTGGTCTGCTGTACGTGGGTTTTGTGAATGCGGTTACGGATGGCGATCGTCTTATCGGGCAAGTGGACTGAATCAGTTTCCTGCCACGCCGAACCGTCGTCGACCAGGCGATCGAGTAGGTCGGTAAATGACTCCCACATGTCGTCGATCAACGCCGGTTCAAAGACGTCCTCTCGCACGTCCCAGTTGACGTTGCAAGAGCCTCCGTCCTGGAATGCCTGACAGTCAATCCATACCTGCGGCGTTCGGCTTACGCCGGAGACAAGGTTGTAGGCCGGACCATTGTTGTGCGGTGTGTCTGCACCCAACGCGCTGGTGAATACTACCGGGATTACCGCGGGCTGCCCGGTAGTGCGGGCTATATCGCGCAACACGTCAACCCCGGAATACGCAGCGTGTGATAGCTCTTCGGATAGCTGCTCCTGGGTTGCGTGCACGCGCTCACTAAAGGTTCCAGTGTGCGGATGGCAAGCATGTAGGGTCATCTCGGTAAAGTCTCCGATAATACGGTTGATTCCGGCAATGGCAGAATCTCGGTTCATCGAAGTGACATTGACGCAAAAGTCACTTGTGGAGGACCAACGGCGCAGTACATCGGCGTAGGCGGTAAGTAGCGTCGCCGAAGGAGTGACGCCGTGAGTGCTTGCTGCGTCGGTGAGCTTTGACCATGCTGCTGGCGAGCATCGCCAGGTACGCCGGGTGAAACGCACCGGCATTTCGGATGTGCGATCGGCTGAGGTCAGCGTCGGCAGTAAGGGTTTGCCGGACAACGAGGGGATGATCTCGGACCAGTACTTTTTTGCATTGGTGCGTGCAGCGAAGCCAGCGGCACTCTGGCTGTGGTGGTTACGGGAGGTGATTATATCCCGAAACGTGGTGTCCTCTAGTTCCGGTAGAACGTTACCTGCGTAGAGAGTTAGAAGTTCCTCGACCATCACCCTCACGCTTACAAAGTCGGCGATGATCATGTCCACCGAAAACTGTAGGATGCTGCATTCGTCAAATTGCAAAAGCTGGAATTCGTGCAGTGGCCAGGTGCCCAACGGGTAGCTACGGTTTTCCAATTTTGCGCGGTGACGAAGATACTCGGCGTCCGGGACATCTGGGTTGTGGCCCGCGAGGTCTACAGCTTGTAGCACCGGCAAACTGCGAGATTTAACCACCTGCAGCGAATCCGGTGGAACGACCACTGCAGAGAGCATGTCATGGCGCTGGATGAGTTCGTGCCAGGCCTGTTCAAGGCGGCTGCGATCAAGGCGTTCCGTTCGTATTTCGGCGTAGCTGTGGCACCCGGTGCCACCCAGATCATAGCCTTCGTTCTGACCGGTTGCGTATGCGCGCTGAATATCGGTCATGGGGAAGGGGGCGAACCGTGCTTGCTCATCATGCGGAACGGCCTCCCGCTCACGCAACCATGCCAAAACCTTTTCCTTATTTGACCTTAAGGCCGCGAGGTCTTCCTCGCGCAAGGAACCCTTGGGTGAACGGTAGTTGAGTCGATCGCCGTTCACCCATAGCGCTATACCGCGGGATTCAAGGTCGTTAATCAGCGCTGTGACATCCATGTTATCTCTCCTGTGTTCCGGTGGTTGGGGTTGTTTCGCTCAATGGGGGAGGTATGAGACTCCCCCAGCGGCCACATCAGACTCTCGAGACTGAGTGGTTCGGCATGCATAGCTGCTTGGACGGTACATGTGGGACCCAGTAATTGTCCGGTGCGCGCCCAGACTGCGCACAATGCCAGGAGGTATTCGGCTTCTTGCGCTTCGTTCTTGGAGCACGCCAACTTGTCATATACTTCGTTCAGAAACTCCGCAATGCCTGCAGGCCAGGTATGGTCGTAGAGGGCGACACGGGTAACGCACGGCTCGATAAGGAGATTCTCATGCAACTGTAGAGTGCTCAAACGATCATCGGCAGCAGTGCTTAGCAAGCCAGCTTGATCTCGTGGGATTGGGGTGTTTGGGTGCCAGATGATGGTTCCGTCAGTCTCGGTGAGCACCAGATTTCCGGCGTGCGTGAAAACAGTTATTCGATGCCCCACGTGAGCGAAATCGTCTGGCTTTTCTGGGTCGTTGTGATTAACCACGCGCAAGCAGAGCGGGGTTTTGCGTATCGAACCGGTGAGCGTAGTGAATATTCCGGTAACTTGGGTGTCGTCATCAAAGCTCCATGGGGTAAAACCGCCGGTAATCCTTCCGATGATATCGAGCGTTGAGAATAGAAAGTGAATGCTACATTCGGCGTCTATGTGGATGATTTTGAACTGCCTGGTTAGTGTTGTTGCGATTTCCAAGTACCGGGATATGGTTGGATTCCAGCGGTAGAAGGTGTTGAGCTTGAACTGCACGTTATTTTTCGCTGCCATCCGGTAGCAATCTACAGAGTCTTTCTTGTGGATCGGGTGCTCCATCACTACATGCTTGCCACGGCTTAAAAACTCTAGGGCGAGCTGCGTGCCGGAACCGCCAACGACGCTAGATCTGACCACCACACAGGCAAGATCAAAAGCGGGGAGATCTTCGATCTTGGTACACAGAGGTACGCCTAGCTGCTCTGCCAGCCGGCGCGACTGTTCGCTGCCCTGAGATAGGATTGCTACCAGCGAAAATTTATCCGCAAGCTTTTTTATCCCGTTGATGTATATACGGCCAAATGTTGTGCCGCATACGACGACGCGTACAGTGTTCATGCGACGGGCCTTTCTAGGTTCTGAGCCGAAATACCGGGGTTTTTAAATGAAGCCTGCATCGTCGTCATCACTCCATTGAGGTGCGTCGGTAGTTGCTGTAGGGCCGACGATTTTAATGTCGACGTTGTAAGAGGCCAGTGACGAGAGGACAGTTTGAGGGGCCGGCAGCTCATAGCCCCATTTCGGCCCGGTTAGTAGTTCGTCGCGGATAACGCTTTTTGTCGCTTCCGCAACAAAAAGAGCGGTGATGAAGGTGGAGTCCGGTGCGTGGACACTGCCTGAGACGCGAACAGGGCGGCCCCGTAGGGTGCCGTGGACAGTGGCTTGGATGGCAAACCAGTGGTTCTTTCCGGCATCGAGTTTGGTCTTCGCTGCAGCTATGTCTGCGCACAAATTCATGAGCGTGGTTGGGTCTGATATGTCGGTTTGTGAGAGCGCACGTAAAAGTAACTGCTGGGTGTCCCGGTCCGGTATGGCCGTGACCCCTATGAGGCGCGGAATAGAGAAATCTTGGGCCATCTTGCGTAGCTCGTTGGTGACGAACGGGCTTGCTATGAGTCCGTCATCGCTTGGGAAAGGTTCCAGATCTTCAGCGTGGATGCTCCCAGGTTGGTAAGCCACGAGGTCGCCGTCGACAATCATCTTCCCAGGATGTCCGTAGGAGTTGTGGGTACTTAGCACCACATCGACCAGACCCGACAGCCCGCCCCGGTCGCGTCCACCAGTGCAGAGAGTTACCGATTGACAGTCGTCGATTAGGCCCGCCAGGTGGCGTAGTAATAGACCGCTGAGACCGGGGGTAGCGCCGGCGTTGACCACGCACGGACGGTTGGTGGGATAGTTGTCGAATGAGTTGGCTCCGAACGGGTCTATATAGCCCACTGAGTCTGGTAGTGCCGACGCTACTGAGGTCTTGAGAAGACATGACGGTCCGGCGCAGTTGACGACGACATCAAGGTCACGGGAAAATTTGTTGACAGATTCCTCGTCGTGAGCGTCAACGATAGCGGTGCGCTCATCTGATGTGTGGTGAGACCGATTCCCGCAGTTCACCATATGTCCGCTAGCGCGCAACAGTGCGGCTACTTGGCGGCCTACTTCGCCATGCGAACCGAGAACCCCCACTCTTGCCGTCTCTCCTGTGCGAACCACTCAATGTCCTTTTCTTAGCGAGCACATAACGCCAAATAGGGCCTGTTTAGGTTAGGCTACCCTGCGCGGCAATGAGTTGCAATAGATAGAGGGTAAAACGGCTCTTCCCAATCTAGAGTGCGTAGCAACATAGCTACCTGGCTGGGGGTAGGGGTCGTTGGGCCGGGTCAAAAGGATAGGCAGGGGGTGTTTTGGTGGTGTCGTGGCATAGCAAGAGGCCCTAGACGGTGCAAGATGGTCGTTATCACACAGTCCATCCAGCCACCTAGGGCCCTGACCATGAACTTGTGCAGGTATCAAGCTCCGGGTTTCGTAGAGGCTGTTTTTCTTGGTTTTCTACGCCACAGAGGATGCGACAGCGGTGGTGGTGGGGACCTGACCCCCTTTTGGTGGACACCTGATAT
>NZ_KV788535.1:0-61284 GCF_001807315.1 Corynebacterium sp. HMSC06D04 | reverse complement strand
CAGACTCGCGGTACCAACTACCCCAAATCGACACGGCCTATTTATCAGCAGCTGACAGGAGGAATCAGAGACATTATTATCAGCGGCGAGCTGCCAGAAGGCGAACACGCCCCCAGCACCAACGAGCTTTCCGCGTTCCATTCCGTCAACCCGACCACCTCCGCCAAGGCACTTACCGTCCTCTTCGCGGAAGGCCTGCTAGAAAAGCGGGGTCAAGTCCGCGGAAGTGGTGTATCTGTGCTTTCTGAATCGAGGACAGTGTCAGGGGTGGTGCTAGGGTCCGGTCCGGGGTTGATGTCGGTTCATTAGGCTGCCTCTTTGATGGTTTGGTCTTCGCCCGCTCGGGTGGTTCTTGCCCGCTGTGGGTAGTCCACCGCGCCTTTGAAACGCCCAACCGCATCACCCGCCAGGTAGCCGCCATGCCGGATGGCCATTCCTACCTGTGGATAGGTCGCTTTGTGCAAGGAACCGCAAAATCTTGGGGAACCCCTCGCAAGGAATTCGCCGTGGGCTTAGGCTGCGATATCTCTGAGGCCGACCGCATTGTCTACGCCGATGCTCTTAATCTAGACTTATCCGCCGCCACCCCTATCGGCCCTGGTTGTACCGCTTGCCCGCGCGAACATTGTCCCCAGCGTGCCCTTCCACAAGCAGATCGTCCCATCCAGGTTTCACTCAATCGCACCGCCGAGCATTCCTACTCCACCTTTTAACAACGCATGCAAAAGCGCCCACCCTAGGCTGGTTGCTAAAGGCGGGCGCAAAAGAAAGGAAAGATCGCTTACTCCAGGTCATCGTGAGCCACGAGACGGCGTGCCGCCTCAGTGATGGTGCCGGACAGCGACGGGTAGACCGCGAAGGAATCAGCCAGCTGGTTAACGGTCAGCTGATTGGTCACTGCCACAGCAATTGGCAGGATGAGCTCGGAAGCGGTCGGTGCAACGACGACGCCGCCGATAACGCGGCCGGAGGTAGCACGGCAGAACAGCTTCACGAAACCGTGGTTCAGCGAGCGCATCTTCGCGCGCGGGTTGGTGTTCAGCGGCATCGTAATGGTGCGCGCGGAAACCTCGCCGGCCTCGATTTCTGCCTGGGTGAAGCCCACGGCTGCGATCTCCGGGCGCGTGAAGACGGCCGTGGCGACAGTCTTCAAACGCAACGGCGAAACGCCTTCACCAAGTGCGTGGTACATCGCGATGCGGCCTTGCATAGCGGCCACGGAAGCCAGCGGGAACAGGTCGGAGCAGTCACCGGCTGCGTAGATGCCCGCGACGTTGGTGCGAGAAACGCGGTCAACCTTGATGTGGCCCGACTTCTGAGTAGCCACACCAACGTGCTCAAGGCCAAGTTCCTGGGTATTCGGGATGGAGCCGATGGACATGATGACGTGTGAGCCATGAATCTCGCGGCCGTCCTGCGTCTTGACCACAACATTGCCGTCTTCGGTACGAGTAACGGTCTCAACGCGGCAGTTCTTCTCCAACTCCACACCGCGCTCAGCCAGAACGGTCTCGAGGACGTCGGCTGCGTCGGCGTCATCATGCGGCAGAATACGGTCACGGGAAGCCACCATGGTTACCTTGACACCCATCTCTGCAAAAGCAGAAACGAACTCCGCACCGGTCACACCAGAACCGACCACGATGAGGTGCTCCGGATCTTCCTTCAAGTCATAGACCTGCTGCCAGGTCAGGATGCGCTCGCCGTCTGGCTGCGCGCCCGGCAGGATGCGCGGGGTGGCACCGGTAGCCACGAGCACGAGGTCTGCCTCGAGGGTTTCAGTTTCGCCTTCGCGCTTGACGACGTCGACCTTGTGCGCCGCGCCCTGCACACCATGCTGATCCTCGCTGAAGCTCGCGCGGCCGTCAATAACGTTGACGCCGATCTTCTCCAGGCCTGCACGAACGTCTGCCGACTGCTTGCCGGCCAGTGCCTGCACGCGCTCGTTCAGGGCCTGCAGCTTCAGCTGCATTGAGCCGAGCTGCTCATTGAGCCCCATGGCTTCAGCGCGACGGAAGTCGGTGCGTAGGTTTGCACCAGCAATGAAGGACTTGGAAGGAACGCAGTCCAGCAAGACGGAAGAACCGCCGGGGCCCTGCTCTTCAACCAGGGTAATCTGTGCGCCGTACTTGGCTCCGGCAATGGCCGCCTCGTAGCCTGCTGGGCCGCCACCGATGATAACGATGCGCGGGGCATCCTCGATTGCAGCGTCTAGCGTTTCCTTCGTCACTGTCTAATGCTCCTTTATAGAGTGTTTAAGGACCTAATCCTTAAGACAGTGTAATGGTTGCTCCCCTATTCCTGCACCTTGGTAAATTGCTCCACCACGGAGCCAAAAAGCTTCACGCCTACACCGATGCAGCGCTCGTCGACATTGAGATCCCCCATGTGCAGATCGTGCTGCTCGCCCTCGCCAGACCAGCAGCCCAGACGCGCCATGGAGCCCGGCACGTGTTCTAAGTACCAAGAGAAGTCCTCGCCGCCGGAGGATTGCGGGGCCTGAACGACGGCCTGCGGGTCGATGGCCTGTGCGGCAGATGCTAGCAGTGCGGTAGAGACGTCGTCGTTAAGCACGGGCGGAACGCCGCGGTGATACGTGAGCTCGTGTTCCACCCCAACCGGCGCCAATACCTGCTCCACGAGCTCCGAAAATAGCGCTTGCATGCCGCGCCAGATACCGATGTCCGCGGTGCGCATCGTTCCCGTTAGCCTGCCAGACTCCGGCATTGCGTTCGGCGCATAGCCGGAATTGACCTGTCCGAAGACCAAGACCGTTCCCGTCCGCGGATCCACCCGGCGCGACAGCAGGGCCGGCAGCTCCGTGATGGCCTTGCCCAAAGCGTAGACGACGTCTGCAGAAAGGTGCGGGCGGGAGGTATGACCTCCTGGGCCTTTGATCTCAAGCTCGACGACGTCGGTTGCAGAGGTAATCGCCCCGGCACGCACGCCAATTCGGCCCACGCGCAGCTTCGGCTCCACGTGTACCGCGAAGATGGAGTTAACCCCTTCAAGAGCGCCCCACTCGATCACATCCGTGGCGCCGCCGACCCATACTTCCTCCGCTGGCTGGAAGATAACGCGTACACCCAACGGCAAGGAATGCGCGCGCTCGAAATCCGCCAGAGCGCACGCAAGCCCCAAAGCGATGGTGGTGTGCACGTCGTGGCCGCAGGCGTGCATGGCGCCGGGGTTTTCGGAGGTGTATTCCAACCCCGTGACCTCGGTAACCGGAAGTGCATCGATGTCGGCGCGAAAGGCCAAACGGCCCTGCTCGGTATCAGGGCCGATATCAACCATCAGGCCAGTCTGCGGGAAACGCTGCGGATTTAACCCATACTCTTCGAGCCTACGGGCGATGAAGTTGGTGGTCTCAACTTCATTATTGGACGTTTCCGGGTGCCGATGAATATGGCGGCGCCATGCAATTACTTCCGCGCGATGATTGTCGAACCACTCATTCACGAATGTGGAAATCACTCGGCACCTCCCAAAATTTTTCTACTGACCTCAAAGTCTACAACTAGACAAAGCGGTTCAGGTAGTCACGCAGCTCAGCGCCGGAATATACCAAGTGGTGCAGTTTTTCTTCTTTAAAATTCTGCGGCCGCTGCGAAGCGACGCCGGTCGATATACTCGGGCGCAAACGGGGTGACTTCGTCAAGCATGTGCTCCGCATCGGGCAGCAACGCAGAGGGTGGCACCTCTAGCGCGAATGCCAACTTAAACATCGTTGAAAGCTGCGGATCCGCACGCAGCGGCAGCGCCTTATCCGTACGCTCCAAGTTTGAGATTTGGCTGCGCGAGACCCCCGAGATTTCCGCCAAAGCCTGTTGGGACATGCGACGCCGTGCACGAATCCCCCGTAGCCGCGCCGCAAAGTCATGCCCTACTAACGCCCACGTTTTGTTGGCCACGAATCTTTCCTTTCCCCCATAAGTAGTTCGTGGCCGCTAGCCTAGCGCAGATTAGAAATCGATGTTGCGCGGGCCGTAGAGGCGGTCACCGGCGTCGCCCAAACCAGGAACGATGTAGGCGTCTTCATTCAGGTGCGAATCAATCGCGGCAGTAACCAGACGCACAGGCAGGCCAGAATTGGCCAGCGCATCGACGCCTTCCTGCGCGGAAACCATGCAGATTGCGGTGATGTCGGTGGCGCCGCGATCTGCCAGCAGCTTTAGGGAATGCAGCAAGGAACCGCCGGTGGCCAGCATTGGATCCACCACGAAGACGGTGCGGCCGGAAAGATCCTCTGGCAGTGCCTCTAGGTAAGGGACCGGCTCGTGGGTCTCTTCGTTGCGGGCCATGCCGATGAAGCCCACCTGCGCGTCTGGGATCATGGCGAGAGCTGGGTCAATCATGCCCAGTCCAGCGCGGATAATCGGAACGATGATTGGCGGGTCGAGCAGGCGGGTGCCTTCGGCTGTTGCCACGGGGGTCTCGCAATCGAAGTGCTCGACGTCGAGCTCGCGGGCGGCCTCATAAACAAGCATGGTTCCGAGGTCTTTGAGGGCGGCGCGGAATGTGGAGTTATCACTGCGGGCATCGCGCATGATGGTCAGGCGGGAAGCAGCAAGCGGGTGATCTACTACGTGGATGTCCATGGTTTCCCACTTTAGAACTTTTGGGAACCGTTTGGGTTTTGGGGCAGTCCAAATGACCATGACGACTTTCACGATTGATACCGAATTCACCCGACATCTAGCCCGCGAACTTTTTGCCGCCACGCAAGAGACCACTCCTCCACTTCCGCATATACCTGACGGTTCACTTTCTGCATTTGGTGCTCATCTTTGTGACGCCGTTGCCAACCTCAACTCCCGCACAGAATCTCTGCGCGCGGATATGGAAGAGGTAGCCGCGGCGTCGGTAGCCATGGCAGAGGAGGCAGATGCCGCTGATTCTGCGACTGCCACTCATCTGGGAGGTGTTCTTTCATGATTGAGGCAGCGGTAAAGCAGATTTCGCAGATGGCTCCTCCTGCGCTACCGGCGGTAGACCTGCCAAAGGTCCCGGATTTAGAGACTGTCCCTGCACTGGCAGAGATTGCGCACGGTGACCCTTCCAAGCTTCTCGACGCCGCGAATGTCCTTGCAGAAGACCGCACCACCATCGAAAACGCGGTATCCCAGGCGCAACAACTGATTAAAGCTGCAGGCCGCGACCTCATTGGTATTGGAATCTCGCTGTTGACCAAGGCCGCCCCCGTGGCTTTGGGGATGCTCGTTCCGAACCCGGCAATCAATGCGGCAGCTCGGGCGCACATACAAGGTTTGATCGCGTCCCATCTGGCACAGGCTTTTGCGCGCTTAAAACAGCTTTTGAGCGAACTGTTGGCGGCGGCGCAGCCGCTATTGCCCATTGCCCGGCGCGCGGTGGAAAAGACTGTCAATGGCCGCAGCTCTGAGCCTGCCGAGCCGCATATAGCGCCGGGAAATAGTGAGAAACCAAGCGAGGTTAAGCCGGTCGCCGGGCTTTCATCTACAGCTGCAGCACAGGCGGCGGGTTCTTCCAGCGCAGGTGCGGGAAGCGAGCAAGGCAAGGCCGCAGTCGCTGCGGCGATGAGCAAACTCGGTACGCCTTATGTTTGGGGCGGTACGGGTAGCGGTGGCTTCGATTGCTCCGGTCTTACCCAATGGGCGTGGCGCCAGGCGGGCGTGGAGATTCCGCGAACGGCGGAAGCACAGACCGTGGGCAGGCAGGTCAGCGCAAATGAGCTCCAGCCGGGAGACCTCGTGGTGTGGGACGGGCACGTCGCGATGTACAAAGGCGGCGGCGAGATGATTGAAGCTGGCAGCCCAGTGGAGACGAGTCCGTTACGCACCAGCAATATGGGTATGGCCTTCAAGGGCTTTTGGCGGCCCACCGGCTAAAAGCATCTCGCTGGACTCGGGATATGCGAATACGGCGAATCTAAAGTGTTTGGGTAGACTGTTTGCCCATGAGCACACGCGCAATTGTTCCAGTCCAGCTCTCCTTGACCGAGGGCGATTTCTACACCCTATGGGCGCCAAAGTGGCGCCAGAATGGCTCTGAGTGGCAGGCATTTTTGGGGGACGCGGAATCAGTCCTCGTTTTCAACTCCGAAGCAGAGATGCTGTGCTACCTGGAGTCCGGAAAGCACCATGATCTCCTCGACCATCCACAGTGGTCCGAGTTCGATGCGCGTGCCGAAGACCGCGTCAGCCCAGCGAAGAAGGAAGTCTTCGATCTCATCGGAATGCCGGCGAACCTAGCTGGCCGCCCCAGCCACGAAAACGTTAGCGCGGTTGCTCGCTGCCTAGAGGTCGCCGAGTCTCTCGCTAACGTAGCCGGCGCCGAGCACACCGTGATTTTCTTCGCCTCCCACTCCATCCTGCGCAACGTCCCACGCGGTGCAGACCACTATACGGGCGAGCAAGGCATGAGCGAATGGTCTGGTGTAGGCCGCGTAATCCTTGCTAACTGGAAGGAAGTAATCGAGGACCTCGATTCCAACGTCAAGGTAGTAGATTCTTCCGAGTTAGACTCGGCGCAAGTCGCTTCAGCCGAAGAGCGCATCGCAACCGCAACCGCGGCGGCCGAGAAGGAACGAAAGGAAAAGGCAGAGGCACGCAAAGCTGCGGCGGCGGCAGCGGACCCGTATGACAACTCCCCATGGGCTGCGGCGGGCATCGATCCGGTCAAAATCACCGCAGACATGAAGTCGGTTTATACGCTGCGCACCTACCTAGACGGCAAACCCGTGTTCTTGGGCAAGTGGGGCGAAATCTTCACCTTCAACTCCCCGAAGACTCTCGTTCGCTGGATTATGGAAAACGACGAGCATGATCTTGCCCGCGTTTCCACCTGGGAGGAACTCGTCTCCGCGGCCAACGCTGGCGAGCTGGAGCTTAGCGTTCACCCGGATAATCAGTACACCTTCAACGGGCTTACCCGCGATATCGAGAAGGGCCCCGAGGCAGTCGACCAAGACCAGATGGGCCGCTGCTACGAGGTTTGCGCAGATGCCGCAGACTGGGCTGGCGACGACTCTATTAACTCCTACATGCTCGAAAACCCACGTTTCCAGGATTACTTGGGCTACATGCTGGGCTCCACCGAGCACGCAGGCTACGTCCCCTCGAAGCCTTATAACCACCACGCAGAGGCATGGAAGGGCCTAGAGGAAATGCTCATCAAGCGTTTCTCCCGCTTCTAGCCTCAACGTGAAAAGACCCTGCATCGCAAGATGCAGGGTCTTTTACGATGCAGGGTCTTTTGCTTGTGCTGGCATTACTTCGCCGGCTGCTCCGGGGAACTATTCCGCGGCGACGGACTCTTCGGTGTCTGGTCCTGCAAGCTCAGGGTCAGAAAGCTCCTCGTATGCGGGAAGGATGACAGTCTCCAGCAAGTGCTGACGCTCCTCCTCAGTGCTAAACGAGTTCTCCAGCGCCTTCACGCTCAAATCGAAAAACTCCTCCAACCCGTAGCCAAAGTGCTCGGTTAAAGCCAGGAACACCTCATTGAGATTGCCCGAACCGGCGGTTACGGCACAGGTAAAGCCCAGCTGCTGTAGCAGCGGCAGCGGATGGTCGCTGAATTCCTCAAAAGACAGCGGCTCAAAGGTAGCTGCCAGATGGCGATCCCGAATCCAACTCGAGACCGTTCCTGGCTGGATGCCCTCGAGATCGGCGGAGAAATCATCCGGCAGCTGGGTCGCATGCGCCAAACGAGTGGCACCGGCCTGCACAGCAGCAGCAACCGCCCCGAATTCGAGGCCGCGGACATCAACAACGAAAGGCACGAAATTCGCGCGCAGATCCGCAACAACCTGCGGATCACTCTCGCCTTCCAGCACAAAACCGACGACCTGCGAGCCCAAACGGGCGCTAGCGGACTGCGGGGCGTTGGTCAGCAACAAACGCGCATCAATTCCGGCAACGTCGAGGCCGGCTGTCGCTGCTTCGAGAGCGGCTTCCGCACCAAAAGCAAATGCCTGTGGGTCGAAACGAATCTCTGCATACACCACGTTCGCCGCGGCCAATTCCTGAACATATTCGCGCATCGCCGCGGTTAAGGCGGCGTTATCTGCGGGCAAAGATTCCGGCGCGAAAACCGCATCCAATTCGACCTTGGGAAGACGAGCGATAAGCTCCGGCGCGGAATCTTTATTTTCTGGGCTAATTAATGGTGCGTCATGCATAAGACACATCCTAGGCACTGTGCCTAAGATGTTCCATGCCATGAAAAACGTTATCGCTACCTTCCTCGCTTCCGCCTGCCTCGTCGCTAGTGCTCCGCTTGCCTCGGCCCAAGACTTTGCACCCGCAGAGTCCGAACCTGACTCCAACGCTGAGCCAAACGTTGAAGGCGCCGAGACCAACGCAGACGCCGCAGAAATGAGCACGGACGCCGAATCCTCGGCCATCCGGACCGAAGCGCCGAACACCGATAACTGCCCCCACTCGCTTAGCCCCGGAGAGCCTGTCTCCACCTCGGAGCGTCTCGCGCCGGGCCAGCCCACCCCAACTCCCCTGCCGCCTGTCAAATCCACGCAGCGCTGTGGTGTCACCGCCGCCCCAAGATTCGATCTCAATAAGGACGTCGTCGCCTCCGCTTGGATGGTCAGCGACTTAGACACCGGCGAGATCATCGCCATGAAAGACCCGCACGGCCGCTACCGGCCGGCTTCTATCATCAAGGCCCTTCTAGCACTTGTGGTCATCGAGGAAGTCCCCCTCGACAAAAAAGTCAAAGCCACCATGGAAGATGCATCCGTCGAAGGCTCCGCCGTAGGTATCGGCCCCGACGGCGAATACACCGTTGAACAACTCCTCGAGGGCCTGTTGATGGCCTCCGGCAATGACGCCGCCCACGCCCTCGCCGGCCAAGTTGGCGGCGATGAGAAGGCCCTACGCAAAGTCAACGCGCTCGCGAAGAAGCTCGGCACCCGCTCCACCCACGCGGCAAGCTACTCGGGCCTCGATTCAGCCGGCATGTCCACCTCCGCGGAAGACATCTCCATCATCTACCGCGCGGCATTCCAAAATAAGACTTTCGCCCGCATCGTCGATACCGAACACGTCAAATTTCCCGGCTGGGGCGAGCTGCCCGGCTACGAGTTATGGAACGACAACGGCCTTTATTTAAACGATCCCAACGGAATCGGCGGTAAGACCGGCTACACCGAAGACGCCCACCACACTTTCGTTGGCGC
Organism: Corynebacterium sp. HMSC06D04; assembly: GCF_001807315.1. NCBI lineage: Bacteria > Bacillati > Actinomycetota > Actinomycetes > Mycobacteriales > Corynebacteriaceae > Corynebacterium > Corynebacterium sp. HMSC06D04. The sequence goes on along the minus strand of NZ_KV788535.1, from coordinate 52,109 downwards.
ACTCGACCGCAATGGCCGCCGCCTGCAGGCCGTCATCTTAGATACCACCGTCGAGCACGGCTTCCGCGCGTGGCAGCAGGCGCAGATGCTTCTCGACGCCGCGTATAAAGTCCCGGCTGGCTCGGGCGTCGGCAAGCTTGGCGACGCCCCGCAGAAAGAAACTCCTCGCCCCGCACCGCAGACCACGCAGCAGGCCCCCGAAACTAAAAAATCAGCCCTCGAGAAAATCGAGGGCTGGGCCGGCTGGGCCATCGCTGCAGCAGTGGCCTTGCTGGTTATCGTTATCGCTGCTTTTTCACTACTTCGGCATTAGCGAGGTTATCGTGCGCACCGAGTAAACCATTTTCCTGATTGATAGTGGTGGCGTAGAAAATCGCGGCGAAGAAGCTGACTGCCCCACCCAAACCTGGAACGAGGGTGACAACGCGCCACCACTGCCGTTTCAAAGACTGGACAACGCTGAGCTTGTCACCCGAAGTCCGGTCACGGACTTCGTAGCCCAACAGCTTCTTTACCGGCGTTGCGCCCCATGAAACTTCGAAGCCTACGCAGTACAAAATCGTGCACAGCCCGAAGATAAGAGACATTGACAGCTCCGAGGCCCCCGCACTTATTGCCGCAATCGGAGCAGAAACCATGCCGCATAGGACGAGGTCCGCAATAGCCATCAGCGCACGGGTGCTGCCCAACGGGCGCTCGGCGTTAACTTGCGCTGGCTGATACGGGCTAAACGGTGCCGGAGCGGCCGCCTTATTCTGCGGCGCGAAAGGATCGAAGGGCGAAGCCTGGGCCTGCGCAGTTGGAGCGAAACCATAAGGCTGCTGTGGGCGCTGCATTTGCGCCGGCCACTCTCCGTAAGCCGCAAGCTCACTCAGCTGCGCCCAGGTGGGCTGGAAACTATCCTCCAGGCCCTGATCGTAGGTGGCGCGGTTTTCCGGGTTAGACAAGATTGTGTGGGCAATCTGTGCTTCTTGCCGGCGGTCGTCGCCAAGCTCGAAGCCCATCTGCTCCAGACGCGCATCCTTGGCAGCAAGCAAGATTCCCAGCTCTCGGGAAGTGCTGCGATGGTCGAGAGAAAAGTGCTCGTACAGGTTCGGCGCGAAGGATTCTGGAGTCATAATAAGTAGTCTAAATCAGAGCCTAAATTATGGTGTCGGGGACGGGGGAATGTTACTTTCGACGTAGCAGTGCCGCGATGCCGGCAACCACAGCACCCATCGCCGCACCTGCGCCGAGGGTCACGCTAGTCGACGGTCCGCTCTTGACCTCGTTGCGCACGCGGATCACGGCAGGCTCCGGCACTGGTGGCTCCGCCAACTCCATGGATTCTTCTGTAGTGGCGGTCCACGCGGAGACATAAAGTACGACGCGCCAAACCAGGTACATCATGACCATAAGCACGATGACCGGACCAAATACCGCACCCGCGGGGTTGCCGGAGGCAGAAGACATGATCACGGTGGAAAGCTGCTTGATGGCCTCGAATGCCACCGCACCGATTGCCGCGCCCTTCAGGCCGGACTTGGTAGGGACCTCTGTGCGTGGAAGGAAGACGATCATCCACCAGAACACGAGGAAGTTCGCCAGCAGGCCGAGGGCAATACCGGCCAGGATGATCACGGCGTCCATGCCCGGGAAGGAGGCGATACCGACCTTTTCAAAGATTTTCTGAGTAAGACCGGACGAGCCCGCGGCGGTAACGCCGAAGGCGACGATGAGCGCCACCAGCAGGCCGATTAGGCCCAGAAGGTCGCTCAACTTTTGGGTAAAGAAGTTGCCCTGGGTTTCGTTCGGATCCTTATCCCACATCGCAGAAATGCCGATACGCAGGTTATTCATCCAGCCCAAGCCGGACCAGAGAGTGGTAAGGCCACCGATGCCGTACATCGCGCCGCGCTGGGCGATGGCGGTTTCTAGGACCTCGTTGATGGTGCCGCCAAGGTCGCCGGATACGGAGTCGGAAATGTAATCCTGGACCTGCTGCATGAGGTCAGGGCGGCTCGCCAAGACCGTTGCGGCAACTGCCACCGTAAGCATGAATAGCGGGAAGACTGCCAGCACCGAGAAATAGGTGATGCCGGCGGCGAACTGGTTGCCGCCGTTTTCGCCGTAGCGGCCCAGCATGCGCATGATGTGGTCGATGAAAGGCGACTTATCCCGCACCTTGTCTACCGGACTTGGGTCATCAGCGTAGGCGCGTTCGATGCCGTAGTCGTCCGTCTTGGAAGAGTCTGTTTGGGTGGTGGTAGCCACGGGCAACATGTCCTTTTCACGTATGAGTTTTCACATATAAGTTCAGACTACCCAGGTTAGCGTGTCATACCACCACCGCGCAGAATTGCTGGCTTTTACTTACGCAGTCGGGGGAGGAATCCGACTGCCTCGTAAACCTTCTCCACGAGCGGTTCTGCAATCTCCGAAGCCGCCTCTGCGCCTTTAGCCAGCAGGCGTTCCAGCTCGCCGCGGTCCGCCATGAGCTCGTCGTAGCGCGACTTCAAAGGAGTAGTAAACGCCTCCAGCGCATCGGCGGTATCCACCTTGAGGTGGCCATAGCCCTTATCGGCGTACTTCTCCACCAGCGCATCAATCTTCTCGCCCGTGAGCGCAGACTGGATGACCAGCAAATTAGACACGCCCGGCTGCTTTTCGCGGTCGAAGGCCACAACGCCCAAGTCATCGGTGACCGCAGACTTGATGCGCTTCGCGGAAGTCTTAGGCGGATCCAGCAGGTTAATAAGGCCCTTTGGGTTATCTCCCGACTTCGACATCTTCGAAGTCGGCTCCTGCAGGTCATAGATCTTCGCAGCGCCTTCCGGAATGAATGGTTCCGGAACGCGGAAAACCTCGCCGTATTTGTTGTTAAAGCGCTCCGCCAGGTTGCGGGTTAGCTCCAGGTGCTGGCGCTGGTCCTCGCCCACCGGCACGTAGTCCGGGGAGTACAGGAGGATATCGGCTGCCATCAGCATTGGGTAAGTAAACAGGCCAACCGTTGTGCGATCCGAGCCGTGCTTTGCAGACTTATCCTTGAACTGGGTCATGCGGGAGGCCTCGCCGAAACCGGTCAGGCACTGCAGCACCCAAGTCAGCTCCGTATGTGCCGGAACGTGGGACTGAACAAAAAGCGTGGACTTTTCCGGGTCAATGCCCAGCGCAATAAGCTGTGCGGCACCCGCGACGGTGCGGTTGCGCAACTCCTCCGGATTCTGCTCGACGGTAATCGCGTGCAGATCAGGGATGAAGTAGAAGGCCTCGTAGCCGTTTTGCAGATCGATCCACTGCTTCAGCGCTCCCAAGTAGTTACCCAGGTGATAGGAATCAGCCGTGGGTTGGATACCGGACAGTACGCGGGATGGATTCTGCTCATTCATGGTTATTCACTCTACCCCGGCAGCTGCAGCGCGCACCCAAGAGATCAAAAATGCCCCTTCCCCAAAGGCAGGAAAGAGGCATCAAAGATGCGCAGGCTTTAAAGCTTGCGGGAGGTTGGCGCATGAACGTCGAGCATAACTGCCCAACCAGCGACCATGAACGCGCCGCCGACGCCCTGGAGGATAATAGGAGCCAGGAAGGCGAAGGACGGACCTACGATGGTCCACCACCAAATACCCAGGCCGAGCAGTACGGCGCCGAGCACGAAGTAAATAATTGCGCGGGTCATTAGGTTCTCCGTATACGAACTTAAGGGTTTAAAGACTGATCCAGTTTAACACCGCTTAGCGATACTGCACCAGCAAAGGGGAATGATCGGACCACCGCTCCTCCACGCTTGGTGCTTTTTCCACCCAGCTTTTTTCTACACGGGAGAGCAAGTCCTTGGTCGCCGCCTGATAATCGATGCGCCAGCCTGCGTCATTATTAAAAGCCTGGCCGCGATAGGTCCACCAGGTATATGGACCATCAGCCTCTGGCGCCAAGCGCCTTGCAACGTCGTACCATTTGACGTCTTCCTCCCCCGGCACGCGGGTGGACCAGTCAGTCTTGGTCGCATACTCCACGACGCCCAGGTAATCGCCCAACCCCTTCTTCGGTTGCGGCGCGTCGTCCGGGAAGGTGCCAAAGACGTGATCCATGAAAGCGCGCTCTTCCGGCAGGTGGCCCGACTTCTTCTCGTTGGCCTTGTTGTTTTTCAGATCCTGCGCGCGATGGCAGATATTCCAGTCACCGCCGATAACTGCCTGCGGGTAAGCCTCTGCCAGCTCAGACAACACGCCTGAGAACTCGTCGAGGAAAAGGTACTTTTCATCGAGCTTTGGCGAATCCGTATCGCCCGAAGGCAGGTACAGCGACGCCACTCGAACGTCCTTGCCCTCTGGGTCCTTAACGGTAGCCGCAATGAAGCGACCGGCATCGAGGAAGGAACCGAAGCCAACGGTGACGTCGCTAAGCGGCGTGCGCGACAAGATTCCCACGCCCGCGCGCCCCTTAGCGGCAGCCTCTGCCTGCTCGAGGTGCCAGCCGGCCTCCAAAGCTGGGGCAAGCGCCTTCTCCGTCTCCTTCGGATTCGCGCGGACTTCCTGCATGAGGACAACGTCCGCCGCAGTCTCAGCAAGCCACGCATTCATGCCTGGGTTGTTTTCATTGCGCTGCCTGCAGGCGGCGCGAATTCCGTTGACGTTAACGCTTGCGATAGTAAAAGTCATGCGCGCCAGTCTACTTACGCGCGAGCAGACAAACCGCAACCGCCACCGCGGCTAGTGCCGTGCCCGCCAGCGCCGGTGGATGCCTGAGAGCTCATAGCCTCTCTAGCTTTGTTCGATGATCTTGCTATAAACACCGCTTCGCTTGGCGGTTACCTGCGTGATGAACCAGACGACGATACCGCCCGATGCGAGCACCGCACCGACAAGCGAGGTGGCGTTGTAGTCAAAGCCCGCACCGACGACGAGTCCGCCCAAAGCCGCGCCCGAGGCGTTCGCGATGTTCAACGCGGACTGGTTGAACGCGGAAGCCAGGGTCTGAGCATCGCCGGCAACAATCATGAGGCGCAGCTGCAGCGATGGGATAAGGACGGAGCCGAAGAAGGCTAGGAAACCGAACGCGGTGGCGGCCACCCACAGACTATGGGCGCCGAAGAAGAAGATAAGGGAGGTCGCAACCAAGCAGAGGAGGGCGAAGACGATAGAGTATTCGGTGTTGCGGTCAGCAAGCGCGCCGCCAACCGCGTTGCCGATGGTCATTCCGATGCCGTAAATCATCAGCACCGCCCAGGTCCAGTGCTCTGGCATTCCCGCAACTTCGGTCATCGTCCAGGTGATGTAGGTGTAGACGGCGAACATGCCGCCGAAGCCGACGATGCCCATGATGACAGAAAGCCATACCTGCAGGTTCTTCAAAGCGCCCAGCTCAGTGGAGATATCCGTCGAAGGCATCTGGGTCATGTGTGGGAAAAGGAAAAACAGCAGAATCATCGTCGCCAGCGCGAGCAGGACGACGAGGAAGTAAGCCGCGTGCCAACCCAAGCTCTGGCCCAGCGCCTGGGCTGCTGGCACGCCGACGACCGTGGCAACGGCCAAACCCATGCCGATTGCGGCCATCGCCTTACCGCGAGCGCCTTTCGGCGCCATCGCCGCAGCCGAGAGGTTGGCCACGGAGAAATAAGCGCCGTGCGGCAAGCCTGCGATAAAACGGGCAATAAGTAACGTCGCCAGGTTCGGCGCCAGTGCCGTCAGTAGGTTGCCAATCAGAAGAAATGCGATCAGCAAAATGATCAGTCGACGGCGCGGGAATTTGCCCGTTACCGCAGAAATCACCGGCGCACCGACCACAACGCCGAGCGCGTAGACCGAAATCAGCGTCGAGGCAGCGTCCTCCGTAATGCCGAAGTCACCTGCGATAAGCGGCAGCAAGCCCATCGACACGAACTCGGTGGTGCCAATCGAAAACGCACCCAGCGCAAGGGCGAGGGTAACCAGCATACGGCGGGCATTGGAAATCTCGGTTTGGCGGGGGACGCGGGGCTTGGGTGCGGCGTCGGCAAGCAAGGCATCGGCACGCGAAGCATCGGCAGGCGAAGCATCGGCACGCGAAGCGTCGGGACGCGAACTATCGGCGGACGCGGCGGTAGAAGAAACAGGTTTCACGTGCGGAGACCTTAGCGCGGGGCAGACAGTGTGCGTAAGTCGGAAAGACTGAACTGGGTTATTCCCACACCGTCGGACTTTTGTGTCAAAGCTCATACCGAAGAAATTGCGCAACATAGTCGTTGCATAATAGGCTTGCCTGAGTTAGAACAGGATTACCTTATCCAGTAATTACTGCTGATCCACCAAGCAAGGAGATCTCCCCCTCGTACGTGCACAAAGCATCATCGCCTCCGTCGCAGCGGCAGCCACGCTATTCAGCGTCACCGCCTGCTCGTCCGAAGAATCGACCAGCAACGAGTCTGTCTCCTCTGCAGACAACGCGAACTCGGCCGCTTTCCCCGTCACCATCGAGCACGCTTTCAGTGAGACCACTATCGAGAAGGCGCCTGAGCGCGTAGCCACCGTTGGCTGGGCCAACCACGAGGTCCCCCTTGCCCTTGGCGTTGCACCAGTGGGCATGTCCAAGTCCACCTGGGGCGATGACAACGGCAACGGCATCATGCCGTGGACCGAAGAAAAGCTAAAGGAGCTCGGTGCTGAAACCCCGACGCTTTTCGATGAAACCGACGGCATCCCCTTCGAGCAGGTCGCCGATACCCAGCCGGACGTCATTCTGGCCTCCTACTCTGGCTTGACGCAAGAGGACTACGACACGCTGTCCAAGATCGCTCCCGTCGTGGCCTACCCCGATGTTCCATGGGCTACGTCCATGGAAGAGATGGTGGAGATGAACGCTGAGGCCATCGGCAAGGAAGACGAAGGCAAAAAGCTTGTCGACGACCTCGATAAACAAACCGAAAAGGCCCTGAGCAAATATCCAGACTTAAAGGACAAGAAGCTCCTGTTCACCGCATTCGGCGGCACCACTGACGCCTCCAAGATTGGTTTCTTTACCACTGAGGATCCGCGCATGGGCTTCCTTGCTGAACACGGTCTCGGAACCCCGGACATCGTAGAGAAGAACTCCAAGGGCGCGAAGCAGTTCTGGGTTGAGGTCTCGGCCGAAAAGCCGGAAGAATTCAACGACGTCGATCTCGTCGTGGCCTACTCCTCCGGCAACGCGGCGGATGACAAGAAGGCTTTGGAGGAAATGCAAAAGGATCCACTTAAGGGCAAGATTCCGGCCGTCAAGGCTGGCCACGTTGTTTTCCTCGACAACGGCCCACTTGGTGCTTCTGCTAACCAATCTCCGCTTTCTATTCCATGGGGTATCGATAAATACTTCGAGCGCTTGAACTCCGGTTTGCAGGGCTAATTCCATGACGGCTAAAAAGACCGCCGTCAGCATCGGACTATTGGCCGCCACTGTTGCCGCAGTGGTGGCTTCGGTCATGTTTGGCGTGCGCACGATTTCCCTATCCGACGCCCTCTCAGCGCTTAGCGGTTCCACTGCCACCGCCAGTGAGGCCGCCGCCTACTTGCGCGTGCCCCGCACCGTTTTGGCACTATTCGTCGGAGCTGCACTCGCCATGTCGGGCACCACGTTGCAAGCCATGACCCGCAATCCCCTCGCCGACCCCGGCATCTTCGGCATCCTGTCTGGTGCTTCCCTCGCTGTGGTCGTGGGTATCGCGTTCTTCGGACTCTCGCGCCCTGTTCCGACGATGATTGTGTCCATCATCGGTTCTTTCGCGGCCGCGGCGTTTGTTTATTTCGTCGGTTCCCTAGGCCACGGAGGCGCTACTCCCCTAAAGCTCGCGCTGTCCGGCGCCGCTACAGCCGCGGCCTGCTCGAGCTTGGTCAGCGCCGTGCTTTTGCCCCGCACCGATGTCATGGACCAGTTCCGTTTCTGGCAAATTGGCTCCGTTGGCGGCGCCCAGTGGCCGCATATCGCTATGGCCCTGCCTTTCCTAGTGCTGGGTCTTGTCATCGTGTTGGCCTGTTCGACAGCGCTCAACGCACTTGCGCTTGGCGACGACGTCGCCACCGGCCTCGGCATCAACGTCCTGCGTGCGCGCCTAATCTCCGTTGTCGGGACAGTCATCTTGTGCGGCACGGCCACGGCGCTCGCCGGCCCCATCGCTTTTGTGGGACTTATCGTCCCGCACGTGATGCGCTTGGCCCTAGGAACCGACCATCGACTTCTCCTGCCGATGACCGGCCTCGCCGGCGCCTTCCTGCTCGTCGCAGCCGATACTTTGGGCCGCATCGTCGCACGCCCCAGCGAGATTGCCGTCGGAATCCTCACCCCGCTTATCGGAGCGCCATTGTTTATTTGGATCGTCCGTCGCACAAAGGTGCGTGATCTCTAATGCAAACACTCCAGCAGCAGCGCCGTGCCCGCACTCGTTCTTTTGCCTGGTGCCTTAGCGCGCTCATCGCTCTCATCGTAGTGTTGTGGGCCGCCAGACTCATGTTTGACGAGACCTTCTACGGCCCCCAGAAGATCCTCCAGGTCTTACTCGGAGAGACCGTTCCCGGCGCTTCCTTTACCGTCGGCGAACTACGCCTGCCGCGGGCCACCGTGGCCGTGGCTGCAGGAATCGCTTTCGGCATCGCCGGTGTGACCTTCCAAACCATGCTGCGCAACCAGCTAGCCTCGCCGGATATCATCGGCATCTCCTCCGGCGCCTCAGCCGCAGGCATTACGGCAATCGTCTTTTTCAATGCTTCCCAAACCACAGTCTCGATTTGGTCGCTGCTGTGTTCCCTCGCTGTTGCCGGAGCCATCTATTTGTTGTCGCTCAAGTCAGGTTTTACTGGCACCCGCCTGATTCTCATCGGCATCGGTATGTCCGCAATCTTGCAGGCCTGGACGAACTTCGTGCTATCGAAAGCACCGTCTTATGACCTGCCCACGGCCACACGGTGGATTACGGGCTCACTCAACACCATGTCTTGGCAGCGTGGCCTCCCCCTCCTCGTGGCGGTAGTAGTCATCGCGCCGGTCATGGTTATGCTCGGCCACAAACTCAACGTGCTACGGCTTGGCGACGACCTCGCCGTCGGACTCGGCCTCCGCCTTAACGCTGTACGCGTTACGGCAATTGTCGGTGCGGTCATCCTCATCGCAGTGGCCACCGCTTCGACAGGCCCCATTGCATTCGTGGAATTTATGGCAGGGCCAATCGCCACCCGGCTTTTCCGTCAGGGACCTTCGATGATCGCTCCCGCCGGTGCCATCGGCGCCATCCTAGTTCTTGCTGCGGACATGGCCGGACAATACTTCTTCGGCACCCGCTATCCGGTCGGAGTCGTCACCGGTGCGCTCGGCGCTCCCTTCCTTATCTATTTGCTTACCCGTACCAACCGTTAGGACACCGTCGCCACAATGAAACAATCAGCACAACTTTCCGCGCAGGAAATCACCCTAAGCTACGGCGAGCACGACATCTTAAGCGATCTATCCCTCTCGCTCGCCCCAGGAAAGATAACCTCCATCGTCGGCCCAAACGGCTGCGGTAAGTCGACCCTCCTACGTTCGCTCTCCCGCCTGCTAAAGCCAACACACGGCGACATTTTCCTAGACGGTAAGGAGATTGCCGACATCCCGACCAAACAGCTCGCCACGTCGCTGGGCTTGCTACCGCAATCACCAATCGCGCCGGACGGAATCGTGGTCGCGGACCTCATCGGCCGCGGGCGTACTCCGCACCAGGGGCTGCTTGGCCGCTGGAGTCAGGAAGACTACGCAATTGTGGAAGAATCGATGGAGCTGACGGGCGTCGCCAGCCTGGCGCAGCGCTCCATCGATGAGCTCTCGGGCGGCCAACGCCAACGCGTGTGGATCACCATGGCACTAGCCCAGCGCACCGACATCTTGCTCTTGGATGAGCCCACCACCTATCTCGATATCAAGCATCAGCTCGAAGTCCTCGACCTGCTGGTGGACTTGAACGAAAAGCATGACACCACCATCGTGATGGTCATCCATGACCTCAACTTGGCTGCCCGGTACTCCGATGCGCTCATCGCTGTTAAAGATGGCACGGTCTACGCTCAAGGCACCCCGCAGGAAGTTTTGACACACCAGACCGTGCACGACGTGTTCGGTGTTGACTCGGTCATCGTTGATGATCCAGTCTCGGGGCTGCCGGCTGTCATGCCGATTGGGAAAAGGAGGGTGAAATAAGTGGCCTATCAACCATTCCGCGCGACCGTCGTCGACTCCACGCGGATTTCGCCAAGCTTTCAACGCGTACGCCTGTCTGGATTGAAAGAAATGGGCCCTGCAGGTGCGATCCACGATCTGCGCATCAAGCTGATCATCCCCGGCCCTGCCGGCCTGCCTGAACTGCCTGCCGCAGAAGATTGGTTCAGTTCCTGGCAAAAGCTCGACCCGGCTACCCGCGGAGCGATGCGCACATATTCTGTACGCGATTTAGACCGCGAAAACGGCATCCTCACCGTCGACTTCGTCCTGCATACTGCCCCTGGGCAAACCGGGCCAGCATCTTCTTGGGCACACGCGGCCAAACCCGGCGATAGCATTTACGTGATTGCTCCCCACGCCACCGACGCCCCAGGCCCCGGCATCGAATTCCAGCCCGGCGAGTCCCGCGAAATCCACATTCTGGGCGATGAAACCGCACTGCCTGCAATCGCCCGCATCCTCGACGAATGGCCGGCGGGGCTGACCGGCACCGTGCACATTGCGGTGCCCTACTTCCAGGATGCCCAAGCACTCGCTGCTCCAGCCGGTGTCAAGGTGGAATTCCTCCCGCACGACGAAGCCTCACTTATCGGCGCCCTCGCCCACCTCGCAGGTCTTCCCTCTCCCGCCCCTGCCGATAAAGACTTACAACCGAACTCCTTAAGCAGCGTCGTGGAGCGCGAAATCCTCTGGGAAACCCCCGCCTATTCCTCTTCCGGTGAAGAACTAGGCGAGCGCGCTGCAAGCGATGCGTATTGGTGGATTGCGGGAGAAAGCGGCGTCGTCAAGCGTATGCGTCGATTGCTGGTTAAAGAGGCCGGCGTGCCCCGTTCGGCTGTGTCTTTCATGGGATATTGGAAGCGTGGGGTCTCTGAGGGGTGGTCGTCAACGCCGCGAATACTAAGTAGGTATTCTGGTAGGTCGAAACATTTTCACGTTTTAATTAGGAGAATCATGGCAAAGATTATCTGGACCCGCACGGACGAAGCTCCGCTGCTTGCAACCTACTCTTTCAAGCCGGTTGTTGAGGCCTTCGCCTCCACCGCAGACATCGAGGTAGAAACCCGCGATATCTCCCTGGCCGGCCGCATCCTGGCGCAGTTCCCGGAGCGCCTCGGCGACAAGAAGGTCGAAGACGCCCTCGCTGAGCTGGGCAAGCTGGCTAAGACTCCGGAAGCTAACATCATCAAGCTGCCGAACATCTCCGCTTCCCTCGTCCAGCTAAAGAAGGCAATCGCTGAGCTGCAGGCTGCAGGTTACGACGTCCCGGATTACGAGGACGCGCAGGAGGCCTACGCTGTGGTTACCGGTTCCGCTGTGAACCCGGTGCTGCGTGAGGGCAACTCGGACCGCCGCGCTCCCATCGCAGTGAAGAACTTCGCGAAGAAGTACCCACACAAGATGGGCGCTTGGTCTGCTGATTCCAAGACCAACGTGGCCACCATGTCTGATAACGACTTCCGTCACAACGAGAAGTCCGTCATCCTGGAGCAGGATGACACCCTTTCCATCAAGCTCGTTGCTGAGGACGGCACTGAGACCGTCCTGTTGGAGAAGCTGCCGGTTCTAAAGGGCGAGGTTGTTGACGGCACCTTCATTTCCGCAAAGGCTCTGGATGAGTTCCTGAAGGCTCAGGTTGCACGCGCTAAGGAAGAGGGCGTTCTCTTCTCTGCTCACTTGAAGGCCACCATGATGAAGGTCTCTGACCCGATCATCTTCGGCCACGTTGTGCGTGCTTACTTCGCTGATGTCTTTGCACAGTACGGCGAGCAGCTTGAGGCCGCTGGTCTCAATGGTGAGAACGGCCTTGGCGCTATCTACGTGGGCCTGCAGTCCCTCGAGAATGGCGAAGAGATCAAGGCCGCATTCGACGCTGCTCTCGAAAATGGTCCGGACCTGGCTATGGTCAACTCCGCTAAGGGCATCAGCAACCTGCACGTCCCATCTGACGTCATCATCGACGCTTCCATGCCGGCCATGATCCGCACCTCCGGCCACATGTGGAACAAGAATGATGAAGAGCAGGACACCTTGGCTGTCATCCCTGATTCTTCTTACGCTGGCGTCTACCAGGCAGTTATCGATGATTGCAAGGCGAATGGCGCTTTCGATCCTTCCACCATGGGTACCGTTCCGAACGTCGGCTTGATGGCTCAGAAGGCTGAGGAGTACGGTTCCCACAACAAGACCTTCAAGGTGCCGGAGAACGGCACCGTGCAATTGACTAACTCCGCTGGCGACGTCCTCATCGAGCACGACGTCGAGGCAGGCGACATCTGGCGCGCTTGCCAGACCAAGGATGCTCCGATCCAGGATTGGGTCAAGCTGGCTGTTAACCGCGCTCGCCTTTCCGGCATGAAGACCATCTTCTGGCTGGACCCGGAGCGCGCACACGACCGCAACATCACCTCCTTGGTTGAGAAGTACCTCCAAGACCACGACACCGAGGGCTTGGATATCTCCATCGCCTCCCCGGTCGAGGCAACCAAGATCTCCATCGAGCGCATCCGTAAGGGCGAAGACACCATCTCCGTCACCGGCAACGTGCTGCGTGACTACAACACCGACCTGTTCCCAATTCTCGAGCTCGGCACCTCCGCAAAGATGCTGTCTGTGGTTCCGCTGATGGCTGGCGGCGGCCTCTTCGAGACCGGTGCAGGCGGATCCGCTCCGAAGCACGTTCAGCAGGTTGAGGAAGAAAACCACCTGCGCTGGGATTCCCTGGGCGAGTTCCTTGCTCTGGCTGAGTCCTTCCGCCACGAGCTCAATGCGCACGGAAACACTAAGGCAGGCGTACTTGCCGACGCCCTCGACAAGGCCACCGAGACCCTCCTCGACGAGGGCAACTCCCCGTCCCGTAAGGTCGGTGAGAACGACAACCGTGGTTCTCACTTCCACTTGACCCTCAACTGGGCGAAGGAGCTGGCTGCTCAGACCGAAGATACTGAGCTGGCCGAGACCTTCAAGCCGGTTGCTGAGGCACTCGAGGCTAAGAAGGACGAGATCCAGCAGGGTCTGCTCGATGTTCAGGGCTCCCCAGCTGATCTGGGCGGCTACTACGCACCGGACGAGGAAAAGATTTCCTCCGTCATGCGCCCGGTTGCTGCCTTCAACGAGATCATTGACGGTCTGAAGAAGTAAACCGTAACAATTCGGCTCCCTTCTCTTACGGAGGGGAGCCTTTTTGTTGCTCGAGTACGGCGCTGAGTTGAGCTCAGCGCTTAGGCTTGCTTGGTGCGTTTGAGCATCACTAACGCCATTGCGCGGTGTCTGGGTCGATTCCCGCGGCGTGTGCGGCGGCGTTAATCGCGTCTTGGAGCCACTGCGCAAGACCTGGCGCCTGGGAATCGTAGTGAGCGCGGAAACGCTCGTCGGCGGTGTAGCCGCGCGCGATAAGCACATGTTTGGACTTCGATACCGGAAAGTGCTCACCTAACAATTCGCGGTGTCGCTCTACCAGCTGTAAAGCTTCCGGCGCTGCGGGGTCCATTCCGGCCGTACAAGCAGCGGCTAGCTCACGCTCGAGTTTTTCATGGCGTTGCTTAAGCTCTTCCCAGTCTGCCACGTTGCGGCGGGCTGCATTGCGCTGGGAGATAGCCCAGTCTTCCGTATCGCCATAGGTTTCTTCGGCTTCGGCGTGGTGTTCGGCGAAACTATCGCCAAGCACTGCCGCAATCTGCGAAACCGAGAGATTGTTGTTATTCATGGTTTCCTCCAAAAGGGCATCGAGTGCGCGCACTTGTTCATCAAGGCGGCGTTGTTTTTCCATGAGCATCGCCTGTTGGCGGCGTAGGTGTTCCACCGGACTATCTCCCGCTTCCAGGGCCGCAGCTATATCTTTAAGCGGCATCCCCGTAGCGCGGTAGACCACAACTCTTTGCGCCCGTGCGATGTCTTGCTCCGAATAAAGCCGGTAGTTAGACCACGTACGAGCGTTCGGTATAACAAGTCCGCGTTCTTCCCAGTAGTGCAGAGTACGTACGCTGACTCCCAGAAATTCTGCGGCTTCGCCTACTTCCATGTGTATGCTCATACCAAAATTTCACTCCCTTACGTCGCGTGAGAGTCAAATCACTCCGCTTCAGCCCCTTATTGGGTACATTGCTCACTTATGAGTAATCCACTACTTTCTCCGTCTACTCTGCCCTACCAATTGCCACCTTTTGCCGAGATTAAAGAAAAACACTTCCTCCCGGCTTTTCACAAGGCTCTTCAGCTTCATGATGCCGAAATCGCCGCCATCGTAGATAATCCCGCCGACCCGACGTGGGAAAACACCGTCGAAGCACTAGAGAGCTCCGGACAAGACCTGGAACGCGTCATTGCTGTCTTTGCGAATCTCTCCGGAACCGATATCACCGACGGTATGGAGGCCATCGGTTCGCAGCTATGGCCAGAGCTTTCCGCCCATCAAGATGCGATCTATCAAAATGCGGTTCTCTACGCCCGTTTGAAGGAAGTGGGCGTAGACACGCCCAAGGACGAGGAATCCCAACGTCTATATGCTCATTTGCTGCGTACGTTCGCTCGCAAAGGCGCGGACTTAGATTCCGCAAGCAAGGCCCGGCTTTCGGAAATCAATCAGCGTCTTTCGACTCTGTCTGAGGAATTCGGCCGAACGCTGATGGAATCAACCCGAAAACTCGCGGTGGAGCTCACGGAACAGGAGTTGGAGGGCCTGCCGGAGGAGAGGAAGGCCTCCGCGAGCGCGGATGCAAAAGCTCTGGGTCGTGAAGGCTTCGTGATTCCTCTAGAGCTGCCAACTGTGCAATCGGAGCAGGCCCGTCTCGTGCAGCCGGAGGCTCGTGCGAAGCTTTATGAGGCGTCTGCTCGCCGCGGCGAAGGAAACGCAGAAGGTCTCATCGAGGCCGTACAGCTACGTGCCGAGCGCGCGGAACTTTTAGGATTTACCTCGCATGCCGACTATGTCATCTCTGAAGAAACTGCCGGAAGCGCCCAGGCGGCTCGCGATATGCTCTTCCAACTAGCACCTGCGGCTGAGGCCAACGCAGAAGGTGAACAGAAGTTGCTCGCCGAGGCAGCGAGCCTGCGCGATGAGGACTTTAGCGCAGCGGATTGGCCATATTGGGAGTCGCAGGTGCGTGCCCGTGATTTCGCGCTGGACGAGGAAGAACTACGCAATTACTTCCCACTCGAACAGGTCTTGGAGGAAGGTGTATTCGCTGCTGCAAATCGTCTTTATGGCATCGTGGTTGTCCCACGCGATGACTTGGAGGGATATGCCGAGGGCGTGCGCGTGTGGGAGGTTTTCGACGAGGGCCAGGATCCCGCAACGGACAAGGACAATGGCATCGGCCTGTTTGTCACTGATTACTTCGGCCGCCCCACCAAACGCGGCGGGGCATGGATGAGCGAGTTTGTGGGTCAGGCAGGTCTGCTGGAGCACAAACCGGTGATCGTGAACGTCATGGGAATTACCAAGCCAGCCGATGGTTCACAGCCGCTGCTGAGCTTGGACGAGCTGCGCACCGTCTTCCACGAGTTTGGCCATGCGCTGCATGGTTTACTCTCGGATGTCCGATACCCCACTTTCGCAGGTACAAACGTCCCCCGAGACTGGGTCGAGTTTCCCTCGCAGATTAATGAGAACTGGGCATTGGAGCCGGCACTGGTGAAGCGTTACGCCCGCCACGTGGATACCGGCGAGGTCATCCCCGATGCACTCTTGCAGGCAGTTTCGGAAGCCAGCGAGTTCGGCCAGGGCTTTGCCACGGTGGAATACCTAGCGGCCTCGATTGTGGACTTGGCGTGGCACTCGCTTTCATTCGACGAAACCGCAGACCTCAAGGCGGCGGAGGTTGCGCAGTTCGAGAAGCAAGCCCTAGCCAAGGCCGGGCTGAACAACCCGCTTATCGCGCCGCGCTACCGTTCCCAGTACTTCAACCACATCTTCGCCGGCGGATACTCTGCAGGCTATTACTCCTACCTCTGGGCCGAGGTCCTCGACGCCGATGGATTTTCTTGGTTCAAGGAAGAAGGCGCCGGTGACTCGGACGAGCAAGCTCGTGCAGCTGGCGAGAAATTCCGCAAGCTCATCTTGTCCAAGGGCGCATCGCGCGATTTCACCGAAACCTACCGCGAACTGCGTGGCCGAGACAAGGACGTCGAGCCGCTGCTCAAGCGCCGCGGCCTCGCTGGTGCTTAAGGCATGCGTGTAGGCGCAATCGCCCAAGCGATTGCGCTAGTTCTGGCAACTACAGCTGGGTTACTGCTAGGTAACGAAGGTAGGCGGAGCTTCGTACGGTGGCTGCCATGCCACCCGCCCGCCGATGCGGAGCATGCGCCCGCGTTCGGGAGGCGCATTCGGGTCATCGCCGTTTACACCGTTGTGGTAGGAACACAGCGGAACCATATTTGAAACGTTGGTTTCGCCACCGTGGACCCAAGGCTCGATGTGGTGTATCTGGCAACGCTCAGCCGGAACTTTGCAATCCGGCCAGGCGCAGGTGGGGTTTTCTGCTGACAACATCTTTCGCTGCTTCGGCGAAGCAAAGCGCGACATGCGGTATAGATCCACCGGCCCTTCCTCGCGGCTAATCAGGGTAACGAATCCCTCGCCGGAAAAAGTACGCTCAAGATACTCCGCACCAGTCATTGTGGCACCGGAGGTAGTGCGCAAAATAACATCGCCATCATCGCGACCATTACCGCGCTGCAGCTCGCAATAATCCTCGAGATGGACTACCACCATCGTGGTAGCCTGCGTGCGCACTCCGCCCTCGGACTGCGATTCCAAGAAGCTCGCGCCGGGGCGAGACTGGTCGATGCCTTTGAATACATCCGTAATTCCCATCGAAGAACCAGTGACAGTCAGCGTGGCCAGACCATTGGGGTGCTGGCGCAAAGTAGCACGTTCAGATGCTACCCGCGGCGGCTGCATCTCCTTCAAGCGTTTGCGCGCGAGCCTTTCTACCTCTGGCGACGCCGCCGCGCAGAGTTCGACGCGCAAATTCCACGCCGCGACTTTCTTCTTAACTCGCGAAACAAAATGTTCGATGCGCCGCAGGGTGCTCAGGCTATGCTGCTGGTTTCGCGCGTGTGCAACGGCGGTGCGTTGCTTCTTGCTAAACGACGTCGGCCCAAAATAGGTGCTGTGTAGCGCCAGAAGCTCGGCGGCATCAGCAGACGTGGCACCTAAAGAAATCAGCTGTGCGGCAGACATGCCTTCGCACTCAGCGACGAGGTCAACGCCTCGGCTGAGTGCTGCAAGGTATGTCTTAAGGCTCATAGCCATCAAGCTACCCAGGCCTTCTACCAGCCACAACGCCTTGGCGCCCAGGATGGTCAAATTCGCAGCTATCTGACGGTTTATAGCTACACGCTTAAGCCTGCCAACCATCGCGCGTGGATGCGGTCATCGCCATTTTCTTCTGGATGGAAGCTCAAAGCGATGACGTTGTCTTCCCGTACTCCCACGACAACTGGAGTTCCGTCACTCTCAGGAACGGTGGCAATTACTTCCACCCCTGTGCCATGCGAGGTAACGATAGGCGCGCGGATGAAAGACGCCTCCACAGCCAGCTCCTCCTCATCCAAGCGCACGGGCACAGTGCGCTCTTCAGAGAAGCGCTGGTTCCCGAATCCATTGCGGCGCACGACGACGTCAAGTACACCGAGACTCTGTTGCCCAGGCGCCGGATTCTCCAGTTCACGGGCCAAGTAAATCAGTCCGGCGCAGGTGGCGAGGACGGGTAGGCCGGCACGGATGGCGTCGCGAAGCGGCTGCGCGAGCTCGAAGGCGCGGGCAAGGCGGTCGATGGTGGAAGACTCGCCGCCTGGAAGCACGATGCCATCAAGGCCATCCAATTCCCGGGGCAAGCGCACGCGGGTTACGTGTGCGCCGAGAGATTCCAGAATCGCCACGTGCTCCTCGACGCCGCCTTGCAAGGCCAGCACGCCAATCGTCAGCGCTTTGCCAGGCTTCGCCGCATTATCCGCCTTTTCCGCCGTATCTGTCTTACCAGCCACGTTCAGCCAAACGGTGCGGAGCCGGAACGTCAGCCACGTTGATGCCTACCATCGCCTCGCCGAGACCGCGGGAAATCTTCGCCAGCTCAGCTGGCTGGTCATACAGCGTGGCCGCTTTAACGATGGCCTCCGCGCGAGCAGCCGGATTGCCAGACTTGAAGATACCGGAGCCGACGAAGACGCCCTCGGCGCCCATCTGACGGACGAGTGCGGCGTCGGCAGGCGTTGCGACACCACCGGCAACGAAGAGCACGACCGGCAGCTTACCGGTCTCTGCCACCTCTGCGACAAGGTCGTACGGAGCCTGCAGCTCCTTGGCTGCGACATAAAGCTCATCGCGATCCAGGTGCTGTAGGCGGGCAATCTCGCCACGAATGGTACGCAGGTGCTTTACTGCCTCGGAGACGTCGCCGGTACCGGCTTCGCCTTTGGAACGAATCATCGCAGCACCCTCAGTGATACGGCGCAGCGCTTCGCCCAGGTTGGTAGCACCGCAGACGAAAGGCACGTCGAAGTCCCACTTGTTGATGTGGTTGACGTAATCGGCCGGAGATAGAACCTCGGACTCGTCAATAAAGTCCACACCGAGCTCGGCCAGGATCTGCGCCTCAACGAAGTGGCCAATACGAGACTTTGCCATCACCGGGATGGAAACCGCATCAACGATTCCCTCAATAAGGTCTGGGTCCGACATACGAGCGACGCCGCCCTGCGCGCGGATATCCGCTGGCACACGCTCCAAGGCCATGACGGCGGCAGCACCAGCATCTTCGGCGATCTTTGCCTGTTCCGGGGTAACGACGTCCATGATGACGCCGCCTTTAAGCATATCCGCGAGGCCGCGCTTGACGCGGGTGGTTGCAATCTTGGAAGTATTTTCAGTCTTGTTTTCAGCCATGCGAATCATCGAACCGCATAAAGTGGTCCACAACAAGGTCCAATCTAGGCCATTTGGATTAGACCACTTTAAGATGAGGATATGAATTTAGGCCTCGACCCGGACGATTCGCGGACGCTGCCAGTGCAGATTGCGGCAGCCATCCGCGAGATGGTTGCCACTGGCGCACTGCTGCCAGGCGAGCAGATAGATTCAACCCGCACCTTATCGGCGCAGCTAGGCGTCTCGCGCGGAACTGTGGTAACCGCTTTCGATCAACTCATCGCCGAGGGCTACCTCATCGCAAGCACCGGCTCCGGAACCCGCATCAATCCTCGCCTCCACCCCACCAAAGCCCCCGCGACCGCCCCGAAATCGCACACCCCACCGCCCCTCAACCGGGTGGAGCTAACCCCCGGCCTACCCGATACAACGAGCCTCATCACCCCCGAATGGCGTGCTGCCTGGCGCAACGCCGCCGCGCTTGCCAACGCTCCCCTTCTAACCCAAGAAATCGGTCACCACCTCCGCCACATGCGCGGCCTTGCGGTAGATCCGGATCGCATCCTCGTCACCGCCGGTGCGCGTGAGGGGCTTGCGTTGTTATTGCGGGGCGTCGCTAAGCAGCTGCGTATTGGCGTGGAATCGCCGGGTTATCCCAGTCTGCGCAAGGTACCGGAGGCTTTAGGCCATACCCTCGTGGAAGTACCTACCGATTCAGAGGGTGTGCGTGTTCCGCTAACGGACCTAGATGCGCTCATCGTCACTCCGAGCCATCAATATCCGTACGGCGATTCCCTCTCGGCTGCTCGTCGAACGGAGCTGGTGCGGTGGGCACGGGAGACGGGGGTACTCATCATTGAGGACGATTTCGACTCCGAACTGCGCTACGTAGGCCAACCTTTGCCCGCGCTGACTGCCCTCGAGCCCGAGCACACGGCGCTGTTGGGCACGTTTAGCTCGGTGATCTCCCCGACCATCGCTTGTGGATATCTCGTCGTCCCGGAGCACCTGCGCGAGCCGCTTGTGCAGCAGCGTCAGCTTTTTGGGCAGCCCGTGAGCTCTATTACCCAAGATGCGTTGGCGGGGTTTATGGCCAGCGGTGCGCTGCGCCGTCACACCGGCAAAATGCGCCGCGCTTACCGACGCCGCCGTGACCTAGTCACCGCCACCTTCCGCACGCTACCTGGCGTCGAGCTGCTACCAATTCGCGGTGGTCTGCACGCTGTGTTGCTCTGCGAACGCCCAGCGGCAGCGGTGGTCACACGGGCAGCGGAACAGGGAATCGGACTTACTGCACTAGCTGATTACTGGGGCGGAGAGGAAGCACCGAACGGAGTCGTATTGGGCTTTGGCCACCTCAGCGACTTGGAATTGGCGCTAGCACTCGCTGCGGTCGCAGAAGCCGCATCTCTTTAATGGGTAGGATCTCGCACTGATTGCGCACTCATGCGCGTGCGCAGCCAACCTGCCTACGAGCATGCCTGGCGGCACTGAGCCGCGTGCAGGAAAAGCCGAAAGGGCCACGCATAGAACGTGACCCTTTAGTTGCTGCGCTAACGGTTTACTGCGGCTGCCTAGGACGTTACTTATCCTCAGCCTTTTTAGCGCCGGCTAGCTGCGAGAAGTTCTCGTTGAAATCCTTAAATCCCTTCGAGAAGGTGCCGAGGTTATCCATGAAGCCACCCATGATGTCCATCGGCAGTGGGAAGACGATGGTGGAGTTCTGGTCTGCGCCTAACTCCAGCACCGTCTGCAGGTAACGAAGCTGCAAAGCCGCAGGAGCCTTACCCAGCTCCTCCGCGGCTTCTCGCAGCTCGCGGGAAGACTGCAACTCGCCGTGTGCGGAGATGACCTTGGCGCGACGCTCACGCTCGGCTTCTGCCTCGCGGGCAAGGGCACGCTGCATCATTTCTGGGATTTCCACGTCCTTGATCTCCACGATGCGGGTGATTACGCCCCAGCGCTCGGTCTGGCCGTTGATGATATTCGCAAGATCCTCGTTGAGTTCTTCGCGGTGTGCGAGGAGATCATCGAGATCCGCGCGGCCCAACAGGCTACGCAGAGTCGTCTGCGCGATTTGCGACGTAGCGACGGCATAGTTTTCCACTTCCAGCACGGCCTTGAGCGAATCCGTCACCTCGAACATGACCACGGCGTTCACGCGCACGGAGACGTTGTCCTTGGTAATGATTTCCTGCGGCGGGATGGTAAGTGTCACCACACGCTGGTCCACGCGCTCGAGCTTATCGATGCCCGGCCACATGAAATGCAGGCCCGGCTCCATGAGCGGACGCAGATGGCCGAATCGGAAGGCCACTCCGCGCTCGTACTGTTTGATGACTTTCAGCGAGTACATCAAAAAGACGATGATGAGCGCGACGATGATGCCGATGACGATCGGCCAGAAAACGAGTGCTGACATTAGCTAGCTTCTTCCTTCTTGCGTTCCGAGCGATAACGGCTGGACTTGCCGTACTTCGAACCATAGCGGTCGATTTGGGCGGCCAGCTCGGCTTCACGGTTGTCCATTTCGGGGACGACGATCTGCGGCGCATTCGATGGCGTATTCCACAGGTGGCGTGCCAACGGATAGACACCAAGACCGGTAATCACCAAGACGGTGGCAAGGGTGATAAGCACCTCGGACAGCGAGTGGTTGGTAATTAGGGACGACAGCGGGAGCAGGTAGCCCATAGCGGCCACCGCGAGGGCAATTCCGCGGTGGAAACGACCAGAGTCGGAGTGTGGCCATGGGTCGAGCTGCCGGGTGACTTCCCTGCCATGGTGGGAGACCGTGCAGGCATCCTTTACTGGACAGGTATTGCACACCGTGGGGTTGGCGCGGTAACGCATGACGCGGTTTTCCGGGTCAAAGCTCGACGGCCAAAGCCACTGATCTTCAGGGCACTGCCAGGCGTCGTGTTCCTCCAAGTAGCGGAAAGTGCCAGCGCGGTTAGCCATGGTGCGGTTGGCGGTTTGCTTCGCCATAGCATCAAAGCCCCACGCTACAACCAGAAGAAACAGGCCGTAGCACACCGCCAGGAGGGTAAAGATTCCTGGAGCTTGCATTATGTGTCCCTACTTCTTCTGATCCGGTTTATTCTGATTTGACCTTTTCTGGCCAGGATTACCGTCCGCCCGCTTGTCGGAGCGGTAGGTGCCGCCCCACTTGGTGCGCGATTCGAACTCTGGGTCCTGTGGGCCAGAAGCTGCAGAATCGCCGCGGCCCGAGTCCGGGGCTTGCTCTTCAACGAAGGCGCCACGCTCGTCGATGTAGCCATAGCGGCGGCCTGCCACTCGTCCAGTGCTGTGCGCGCCGTCGCGGGTATCCACACGACCCTTTCCGCCGGAGACAAGGCCGACGCTGGAGGCAGCGCCCGCGACGGGCACCTCGCCGGCGTGGTCGTCGTCGTCAGGCGCGATGATGCTAAACAGCGGATCCTTCGGGTGCTCTTCGATGGTCGGGATTTCCTTGTTAAACAGCACGCCCTTGAGCGCCATCCACAGGAACGGGATGATGCCGGCTAAGAACATGACGTCGCCAGGCATGCGCAGCCACTCCATGATGAAGTTGCCAGGCTCGGTGATGTAGCCCAGGGAACGTGCCTCGACGTATCCGGAAGCCACGGATTCGTAGAGCTGCATAACGCCCAACGGGAGCAGCGAAATAACAACCATCCACAGCAGACCGATGTTCTGCAGCCAGAAGGACCACGCCATGGCCTTGTCGGACCACTTTTCCTTCGGGATAAGGTAGCGCAGCGCGAATACGGACAGGCCGACGGCCAGGAAGCCGTAGACGCCCATCATGGCGCCGTGTGCGTGGTTTGCGGTCAGCGCGGTACCAATCTCGTAGTAGGAGACGATTGGCAGGTTGACTAGGAAGCCGAAGACGCCGGCGCCCAAGAAGTTCCAGAAGCCAACTGCAACCAGGAACATAACTGCCCAACGGTGTGGGAATGGGCGTTCGCCGGAGGCGCGCTGACGGGAACCGAGCTGCATGAAGGTCCAAGCCTCAACGGTCAGCAGGGTCAGCGGCACGACCTCGGCAGCAGAGAAGAAAGCGCCAAGTGCCATGTGCTCAACCGGGGTACCGGAGAAGTACAGGTGGTGCATAGTGCCCAAAACGCCACCGGTGGAGTACAAAATAATGTCCAAGAAGATGATGCCGAGGGCGATCTTCTCGCGGATGACGCCGAGAAGCACGAAGACATAGGCCACCATCACGGTGGTAAACAGCTCGAGGAAGTCCTCCACCCACAGGTGGACGACCCAGAAGCGCCAGAACTCGGCAACAGAGATATGGGTCTCGGAGCCAGCCAGGTTACCCACTGCATAGAAAGCAGGGATGGCGATGCCGGCGTAGAAGAACAGCCACGGCATATTGGACTTGTGTTCGTACTTCAGGCGGCCGCGCAGCTGGCGGAAGATGATGCCAATCCAGACAAACATGCCCACAGTGAGCAGAATCTGGAAGAAGCGCGGCAGGTCAAGGAACTCCCACTGCTGGGAGAACAGGGTGCCTTCCTTGATGTAGCCCATGGTGGACAGCCACTCGAAGGCCATGGAGCCAAAGACCACAAACGCGATGGCACCGAGCAGGAACCAAACCAGCCAGTGCTGCTTCTTCGGTTCCTTCTTGCCCACGAAAGAGGCCAAGAAAATACCGGCAGCAAGCAGGCCGCCTGCAGTCCATAGCAGCGACAGCTGGAGGTGCCAAGTACGCGAGACGTTATACGGCAGGATCTCCTGCAATGGGATACCGAAGAAGCCGGTTAGCTCCGTGCGGTAGTGCTGTGAGGCTGCACCCAGGAGCGCCTGGATGAGGAAGAGCAATGCGATGACAAGGACAAACCATGCCACGACCTTCTGCGACTTGGTAAGACCTACCTCGCCCGGCTGGGTGAAGTCGAGGTTTGGCGCCTCTTCTGCGTGCCAACCAATGGACTTAGACCAACGGCCATAAATCGCGAAGATAAGGCCGGTGCCGCCGATCAGCGCGATGAGCGAGAGCACAGACCAGACCACGAGGTCTGCGGTCGGGCCGTTATCCACGCGTGGCTCAGCCGGCCAGTTGTTGGTATAGGAGTAATCGTGGCCCGGGCGCTCTGCCGCAGAAGCCCATGCAGTCCAACCGAAGAAACCAACAAGGTTGTTGATCTGCTTTTTGTCTGTAATGAACTCAGATGGAAGTCCCTTGTTATGAGAGTCTTCGCCAAAGTACTTCGCGTAGTAGTCCTTGTTGGACTCGAAAGCAGCGATTTGGTTATCGGTCCACTTCAGTACACCAGTTGCTTCGTCGTAGCGGTTGGTGCGGAACTCCTGCTGGACTGCTTCTTCTGGAGTCGCGTCCGGGGAGATGAAATCGGGATAACCGTTGGCGTCGTTAAGCTCGCGTGCCTTATCCAAAGACATGCGGAGGTATTCCGCCGTGTAGTCAGGGCCTAAGTAGGCGCCGTGGCCCATGACGGAGCCGTATTGCTGCAGGCCGCGGGTTTGGTAGAGAGCCTGACCGTTCAGAATCTCATCCTTGGTCAGGATGGTCTCACCGGTGGTTTCGGAAACAATCTTTTCCGGAAGAGGCATAGACGCGTTGTAAGTGCGGTACGCCAAGAAACCCATGACTAGAAAGCCAAAGATCATGACTAAGGCGACGCCCTGCCCCCACACGCTGCTGAGCTTAAGGACCGGCTTGCGGCGGTCCTCGTGGCTAGTAGTGGTGGACATATATTTTCCTGTCTTCTCAATGTGCTGACGCTTAGACTGCGCGCCAAGGTGTCCCGAGGCAGAAGGCACCCACACCGATTATGGACGGAAAAACTAGAGTTAAATAGCTGGGCGCGCGCCCACCTTCCCCAAAGGCGGTCATACGGAAGGTTGACATCCGCCAATAGCTAGACCATTCCCCCATTGCTGACTTTCAGCTAATTTTTATATCTCCCCAAGTAAAACGCAATAATGTACGTCGACCACACCTCCCGATTTGCTTTGTCTTTAAAGCGATTTCCCAACGATGTTAATTCGATCACCATTCGCAAAGCACTGCAAAAATCAGAGTACATAGAGGTTAACGCCACCAACCCCAACCTCAAAAGTTGTTTAATTCGGATTTTGTCGTATTATTTTAAGCATGACTTTCGCAGAGCACACCAAGCGCAACTGGCTAATCACCCTCTTTGCCACCATCTTCCTTGCGGCGATTGTTTCGATGATTTTTCTGAACGACCCACACCAAACCGTCACGGTCGCAATGGTCTTCATTGCGGCTGCCTTACTACTCTTCGGCGGAATCCTAGGCGGCTGGTACCTCATCCATCAGCGCGCGGGCTCCCAAAAATAGACACGCGCTAAACTCACACCGCGACTAGCGGTCGGCTACCTGCCGACCGCTTTGTCTGTTTTTATTCATTTCACTTGCTGGGCAAACGTCAAATTTTCTCCACATCCATGCCCATTATGAACCGCTTGGTCTAGTCTTTGCTCATGGCTACAAAATACGACACCAGCAACTTAGAAAACCTCGCCCTCGCTACCCGCTGCCTGCACGTAGGCCAGGATCTCGACGGCTCCACCAACTCTCGCAACATTCCGATTTACCAAACCACCTCCTACGTCTTTGATTCGGCCGAGCATGCCGCCGCTCGCTTTGCGCTTGCCGACGCCGGCCCCATCTACACCCGGCTGACAAATCCCACGGTGGACGCACTCGAGCGTCGTCTAGCGGCGCTCGAAGGCGGCGTAGCCGCAGTCGCCTTTGCCCCTGGCCAGGCGGCAGAAACCGCCGCCATCGAAACGCTGGCTGGCGCGGGCGACCACATCGTGGCCTCCCCTCGCCTCTATGGCGGAACGAATAGCCTTTTTACCCATACGCTGCACCGTCTCGGCATTGAAGTAACTCTGGTCGAGGAACCCGATGATCCGCAGTCATGGCAGTGCGCTGTGCGCGGAAATACCAAGGCTTTTTATGGAGAGACCTTCGGCAACCCGGTGGCAGATGTGCTGGATATTCCGGCAATCGCTGAGGTAGCGCATGCAAACCAGGTGCCGCTGATTGTGGACAACACCATCGCTACCGCGGCACTGGCGCGCCCGTTAGAGCTCGGCGCGGACGTCGTCGTCGCCTCCACCACCAAATTCTATTCCGGCTCGGGCTCGGCCATCGGTGGCGTCATCGTCGACGGCGGCACCTTTGACTGGACCGTTCAGCGCGACGGCAAGCCGGTGTTTCCGTTCTTCACCGAACCCGACGAAAGTTACCATGGCCTGCGCTTCGCAGACCTCGGCGAACCGGCTTTCGCACTGCGCGCCCGCGCTGGCATCCTCCGCGATACGGGCGCCGCAGTCTCGCCTTTCAACGCTTGGCTGACCTTAACCGGGCTGGAAACTTTGGAGCTGCGCGTGCAGCGCCACAACGAAAATGCCCAGGCAGTTGCGGAATTCCTCGAGGCGCATCCGAAGGCGGCCAAGGTCAATTACGCCGGCCTCGACTCGAGCCCGTATAAGACCACCAAGGAAAGGCTCGGCTACCAATACACCGGTTCGGTACTTTCTTTCGAAGTGGCCACCGAGTCAGGCGAACCCGCAGCGGCCACAGAAACCGCCTGGAAGTTCATCGATTCCCTCAAGCTGCATTCCAATCTGGCCAACATCGGTGATACCCGCTCGCTTGTGGTGCATCCGGCTACCACCACCCACTCGCAATCCAACGAGGAGGGGCTGCGGGTAGCTGGCATCACCCAGGCCACGATTCGCCTCTCCGTTGGCATCGAAGCAATTGACGACATCATCGCTGACCTCGAGCGCGGCTTCGCGGCCATCTAATCAAGAAGTCGCCATGACTGTGCCCAACTTGGCTTGTGAAGGTGAGCTCGAAGAAGTCGGCGTCGGCAAGCTGCGTACTGAAGCAGGCGCTGAAATTCCCGAGGTGTGTATTGCGTATCAGCGGTGGGGCGAATTCGCCGGTGACCCGCACGGCAAGAATAACGTCCTGCTCATCGAGCATGCACTGACCGGCGATTCCAACGTTGCCGACTGGTGGGCCGACCTGCTGGGCCCAGGCGAGGCTTTGGATACGCGAAAATGGTGCGTGATCGCCACCAATGCGCTGGGCGGCTGTGCTGGTTCCACTGGGCCCGCCAGCGCGCATCCCGACGACGGCCGTGCCTGGGGTTCGCGCTTCCCCGCGCTATCGATTCGAGATTTGGTGAGAACGGAAAGGCAATTCCTAGAAGCCCTCGGAATCACCCAGGTCCATGCCATCATCGGTGGCTCCATGGGCGGGGCGCGCACACTGGAGTGGACGCTGCTGTACCCGGAATCCATAACCGCGGCCTGCGTCATTGCGGTATCAGCGCGGGCTTCGGGCTGGCAGATCGGCATTCAATCCGCACAGATTTCTGCCATTGAGCGCGACCCGTTCTGGCACGGCGGGGATTACTACGCAAGCGGCAAAACGCCTCGCGAAGGGCTCGCCGCCGCACGCCGGATTGCCCACCTCACCTACCGCGGCGAACAGGAAATCGACGAGCGCTTCGGCGTCCAAGCACAACGCGGCGAGAATCCGCTCGGGCCTTACCGCGCGGGGAACCAGCGTTTCGCGGTCAACTCCTACTTGGACTATCAGGGAGAAAAACTCGCCCGCCGCTTCGACGCCGGCTCCTATGTAACGCTGACGGAGGCGCTCAACCGCCACGACGTCGGCCGCGACCGCGGCGGCCTCAACAAAGCACTAGCAACATCGACTGTTCCCACGATGGTAGTCGGCGTGGACACGGACATCCTCTACCCGTATCACCAGCAGGAACATATCTCGCGCAACATCGGCAACCTGCTGGCCATGGCAAAAATCGTCTCCCCCGTCGGTCACGATGCTTTCTTGGCCGAAGCCCGCCAGATGGACCGAATCTTGCGTAACTTCCTTACGCTCTCGGCACCTGACGGACTGGAGTTGGAAACGGCGTTTAGCGGCAGCGAGTACTACATCTAAGACCCCAACGCATCGACTGAAACCGACAAAAACACCATCACGGCACCAATAACGCCGCTAAAGCACGCATCAAAACGGCGCGATCGGACCGCGAGGATGCCGACGATTTTCGAGTCACAGCTAAGCCGCACCAACGAAAGCCAAAGCAGGCCTGCACCAAGGACTACCGTGGCGCGGCGCCAGTGCTCGGAAATCGCGAAAACCGCAGAAAGCGCAACGGCGGCACAAAATAGCCCCACGGCCGCCCACTGCACGGACGCGGGTAGGCGGGAGGGCCGCAGGTTGGCGTCGTGCGGGTTATCGAGGTTTAGCTCCGGGGCCATCTACTGCTGGCCCGCCAACTTTTCTGCGCGCTCCACGATGTTAGACACCAGGAATGCGCGGGTCAGCGGGCCGACACCGCCCGGGTTCGGCGAGACGAAGCCGGCCTTGTCCCAGACGTCTGGTGCGACGTCGCCAGCCAACTTGCCATCAACGCGGGAAACTCCGACGTCGAGAACCGCGGCGCCTTCCTTGATCATGTCTGCGTTGAGCATATGTGCCTTGCCGGCCGCTGCGATGATGACGTCGGCAGCGCGCGTCTCGGCAGCCAAGTCCTTGGTACCGGTGTGGCAGAGCGTAACGGTGGAATTTTCACTGCGGCGGGTAAGCATCAAGCCGATCGGACGGCCAACAGTCACACCACGGCCGATGACGACGACCTTCGCTCCATCCAGCTCCACGCCAAAGCGACGCAGCAGGTGAATGCAACCATTCGGGGTGCACGGCAGCGGGGCATCCTCGTTCAAAACCAGCTTGCCCAGGTTGACCGGGTGCAGGCCATCGGCGTCTTTTTCCGGATCAATCTTGGCCAGGATCTTGTTTTCATCCAGGTGCTTAGGCAGCGGCAGCTGCACGATGTAGCCGGTGCAGCCGTCGTCTTCGTTTAGCTCGTCGATGACCTTTTCCAGCTCCTCCTGGCTAATATCCGCCGGAAGGTCCTTGCGGATGGAGTTGATTCCCAGCTGTTCGCAGTCGCGGTGTTTCATCTTCACGTAGGAGTGCGAGCCCGGGTCATCGCCCACCAGCACGGTGGCCAGGCCAGGCTGGATGCCCTTTTCCTTGAGGGCCTCGACGCGGGTTTTCAGATCCGCGAAGATCTCGTCGCGGTACAACTTGCCATCTAGTTTGGTTGCGCTCATGCGCTCCATCCTAGACTTATGCCCATGAGCCAGCTGCACATCGTCTTTGATAATCCCGTGATCCCCACCAATACCGGCAACGCAATCCGCACCGCCGCCGTCACTGGAGCGTCCCTGCATCTCATCGAACCGCTCGGATTCAACTTCGATGACAAGCACCTAAAGCGCGCCGGCCTGGACTACCACGACCTTGCTGACCTGCACATCCACAAGGACTTCGACGCTTGCATGGACGCACTGCCCGGCGCGCGCGTGTTTGCTTTTAGCACGCATACCGATAAGTGGTTCACGGACGTCGAGTTCCAAGAAGGCGATGTCCTACTCTTTGGCACCGAGCCCACCGGCTTGCCGCCAGAGCATCTTAATCACCCACGTATCACCGAGCAGGTGCGCATCCCGATGGTCCCGGCGCGCCGTTCGATGAACCTGTCTAACGCGGCGTCGACAGCCGTGTATGAGGCTTGGCGCCAGCTGGGGTTTAAGGGCGCTGTCTAGGACAATTGTCACAACGATTAGGTAAACCATCATTCGGTTAGGGTAACTTTATAACCGAATTTGAAAGGATGCCTAGTCATGTTGCCTTTGCACGTACGCTCAGGCGAGTCGACCTCCCACAACTCGGCCTACTCCCTGCCGGTCGGTTCTACTGTTACCCTGCGCCCCGAATGCCTGGATTGCGTGCATAATCCGGCCATGGCCCGCCGCTTGGGCGAGCTGGGCATCCGCCCGGGAGCATGCCTAACCGTCGGCGCGCATGTGGCAGGTGGCGCGCGCATCGTCGCGGTTGGCTCCTGCCGCTACGCCATTGACCGCCAGACGCTGCAATCAATCGGGGTTTAGTGATGAGTGCTGTAACGCCCAGCTGCCATGGAAATCCGGGCGGGGCGCTGGCTCCCGCGGGCGCTACCATCATCGCCATGGTGGGTGCTCCGAACTCCGGCAAGTCTACGCTTTTTAATGCGCTAACCGGTTCGAAGGTGCAGACCGGCAACTGGCCGGGCACGACCGTGGAGGTCAGCCGCGGCGCATGGAATATTGCGCATTCGTGTTGCCCGGCCGAGGTTGCCGATCTCATTGACTTCCCCGGCAGCTATTCTTTGGATCCGCTCAGCCCGGATGAGGCGCTCACGCGCACCATGCTTTACGACGCCGCCCCTGCCGAGCGCCCCGATCACGTCATCGTCGTGGTCGACGCGACTGCGGTTGCGCGCGGGCTCAACTTGGCGTTTCAGCTCGCAGAGCTTCCCTACCGGCTCAGCATCGCGCTGACCAAGCTGGACGTGGCACAAGACCAGGGCTTACAGGTGGATGCCGATGCGCTCGCGAGGGCCACGGGAATCCCGGTGGTCTGTGTGGATGGCCGCCGGCGGGAAGGATTGGAGCGCCTGCGTGAGACGGTGCAGGTTTCCCTCACTAAGGAGCCACAGGTCCTGCGCGAAGACGCCAGCATCGACGCCCGCTTTGCGGATCTCGACGCCGCCACCAAAGCAGCGGTGCACACGCAGTCCCAGCCGGTCACGCGTTCGCAGCGCCTAGATGCGATAGCGCTGCACCCGGTAGCGGGCCCGTTGCTTTTCCTCGCGGTGATGTGGCTAGTCTTTCAGATAACCACCACGGTGGCCGCTCCTCTGCAAGACGGCTTGGAGGCGCTCGTCTCAGGGCCCATCTCTGACGCAGCACGCCACCTGCTGGAGGCAATCGGCCTTCAGCATCCGCTGGTAGAGGGCTTGCTTGTCGACGGCCTTATTGGCGGCGTCGGCATGGTCCTCACCTTTGCACCCCTGATGGCGCTGATGTTTTTGTGCCTGGCCGTGCTGGAGGATTCTGGCTATATGGCCCGCGCGGCAGTGGTTACGGACCGTTTCATGCGCGCCATCGGCCTGCCAGGCAAGGCATTTTTACCTATAGTTGTAGGCTTTGGCTGCAACGTTCCTGCCATTGCTGCGACCCGCGTGCTGGGTTCGCCGCGGCATCGCATCATGACCTCGCTGCTTATCCCGTTTACCTCCTGCTCTGCCCGGTTGGTGGTCTTCGTGATGCTGGCGGAGACCTTCTTCCCGGGTCATGCCGGCAGCGTCGTTTTTTGTATGTACGTCATCTCCATCGCTCTGCTTATTCTGGTGGGATTGGTGCTGCGCGGCACGTTGTGGCGGGCTGTGCCGCAGGACCCGCTGGTCATCGATCTTCCGACGTATCAACTTCCCACCTTCCGCCTCGCCATGTCGGTGATGTGGACGAGGCTGAAGGGATTTCTGCAGACTGCCGGCGGCATCATCGTCTCCACGGTGGTGGTCATCTGGCTGCTCATGGCGATTCCCGTAGGCGCTGATGGGGTTTCCCTGTCTGACTACAAGTCGCCAGCTCCTGAGGATTCAGCTTATGGCGCTATCTCGCGCAGCATCGCTCCGGCCTTTGCCCCGGCGGGCTTTGATTCTTGGTCGCTCGCGGGCCCGCTAGTGACGGGGTTTGTGGCCAAGGAAGCACTGATTTCCACGTGGTCGCAGACCTACGCAGTAGACGACGTCACCGACGCCGCACCCGAAGAACAGGCATCGAGCCCCTTAAGCGAGAAGGTGCGCGCCGACTTCGCCACAGCCTCCGACGGAAATACGAACGCTGCAGTGTGGGCGTATATGCTCTTCCTGCTCGCCTATACCCCGTGCGTGGCAACGCTGGCTGCCCAGAAACGGGAGATTGGCTGGCGCTGGACACTCTTCGGTTTCGCGGTGCAACTATTTACCGCTTGGGCCTTGGCCGTGGTCGCCTTCCAGCTCTTGAGGCTGCTATGACCTCGCCCATTGCTCAGGTAAAGGACGCGATTTCCTCCGGCACCACCACCCGCGCCGGAATCGCGCACGTAACGGGCCTTAAAATCGGCACGGTCAATCTTGTGATTTCACACCTGCTCTCCACCGGGGAGCTAAACGCCGAAACGCTCAACTCCTGCCCCACCAGCGGATGCGGTTCCTGTACTGCTGCAGCCCACTGCGGCACAGCCTCCGCCAACCCCGGACGAAAGCGCGGTCCAGTCTTGCTTAGTCTGCGCCGGCCTCGCCCGGCGCCGGCATCGTAGCCTCGTGCTCCATCGAAGGCAGTTGGCGTTGCCGCAGGCGGGTGAGAAGCTCGGCGGCGTCGGCAAGCGCAAGCTGCTTTCCCGCCATTCCAACGGGACCCTTAACCAGATCGAAGCGGATGTTTTGCACGCCCAGCAGCTGATTGAGCGGGCCGGCTTGGACCGTCAGTTCCTGGATATGCGGAGTGCCCACGACCATCACCCGACGCGACAGTCTTCCTGAATGCACAACGGCGACGTCCTCGCCCACCAACGTGACCGCCTGCTGGCGCACATCCACCGGCGAGGCCAACCAGGCCTTACGCGGCGACACATAGGTGGGGTGGGTGTGCCCCTCTGGCTGGGCGTAATACTCGATCTGCGCGGCATCAAGATCGGAGACCAGCTCTAGTACGCGCAGCGCCTGCTCCCGCGTGCCCACCGGCAAGATGCGCGTGGAGCCCGACTGCTTGCCGCCGCCCACCGCGCCGTACCCGGCCACGGAAACCTGCACCTCGTACCAGCCAAACATGCGCCACAGCAGCGGCTGGGTAACCCGCACCGCATGAATGCGCGAACGCCGGATCGTCTGGCGGCGGCGGTCAGCCAAGCCGTAGGAGATGTTGAGTACCTCATCGTGGCCGTCGTAGCGGGATTGGAAGCGCCACGAGGTATCGATGAGATTCCAAATATTGGGCACAAAGCCCACCACGATGGGCACCGTGGCGGCGCGGAAATCCGGCAAAGCGAGGAAAATCGCCATGACTACAACCGCAATCAGCGTGGGCAAACGCAGCGCCTCCGCCGCCAGCGTGCGACCAACGGGGATTTCTGGAATCAGCTGCCAGCCCTGCTCTTCCGCCGGAGCTACCTGCCCGACCGCCTCGGAACCGGCATCCTCCGACACCGCCGAACGGCTATGCACGTGGGTCAGAAGCTCCTCGCGCAACGCCATGGCCTCTTGCCTGCGCAGAAAGGAAATCTCAATGACAGAGGCCGTGCCGCCGGCTGTTTCCACGCGCACTGCAGCCAGACCAAATAACCGCGCGATGACGGACTCCACCACGTCGACAGCCTGAATGCGGTCATAGCGTGCGGAGCGAAAAGACGTGGAAATCACGCCGTGGCGCAGCGCCACCTCATCGGGGCCGAGCTTATAGCCCAGCTTGCGCCACCAGATGGCGGAGACATACCAAATGCCCAGGCAGACCACGACGAAGCCGCCGAGCCCCGCGAGCGTTCCAAGGCCAATGTCACTCCAGTGCCCGCCGCGCAGGTAGGCCGCGATGTCGGAGAGCATCTCCAAGTTGAAGTTGAGCACGCAAATGGCCAGAAACGCGAAGATAACCGACCAAAAGCGCAGCAGCGGCGTCAGCCGGTGCACACGGCGATAGCCTTCCCTATCAACTGGGGCGCGGTCCTTGCCCAGCCGGTGCCGTCCGTTCACAGTCCGCTCATCCTCTCGCGCGCCTTCACGGCGAGGCGCTCGCGCAATGCATCGGCGTCAGCGGCTAAAAGGCCTGCAATTTTCGCATCTGAGCTTGTCGACGCCGTGTGAATCTTCACCCTTTTCAGCCCCAAGGACCGCTCGATGGGGCCGGCGGAGACGTCCACGAACTGGATGCGGCCGAACGGAACAATGGTCAGGCGGTACCACAGCTTGCCGCGGGTAATCACCAGCTCATCGTCAGTCTCCTTCCACCCCATATTCGCCACCTGCGCGGGGATAAGCCAGAGCAAGTAAACGAACCACACTCCCCAGGCTCCGGCGAACCAGTACCAAAATGAGCTGGCGAAGTATCCCGCAACCGCGAAAGCGATAGCAAAGCCTGCCGACCAGCTCAGGTGGTGAATATAGCGAGCTGTGGTCAGCTTCCGGGAGACCGGATGCATGTCTGGAGGAAGGGCGGAGCGCATGCCGCCTATGCTAACAAAGCCTCAGATTTCTTTACAAAGTGTTGGGTTTATGCAACACTTTGGTTTATGTCCCCAAAGAAAAAGCCGTCTTCCCCAATTTTCAATAGGGTTCGGTTGCTCCGAGTCGAGAGGGACATGTCGCGCGCCCAGCTTGCCGACGCCGTCGGGGTCAACCCCCAAAGCATCGGCGCCCTTGAGCGTGGCGATCACTCTCCCAGCCTCGACCTCGCATTCAGCATCTGCGAAGTATTCGGCCTCCCTGTCGAAGCCGTCTTCTCCCGCACCGAATTCCAGCCGCTATCCACCGAGATCTATCGAAAGGACTAACTGCTCATGGCAACCACAGCTGCTAAAGCTCGCGTCACAAATCGCAACCGCCTCATACGCCTCGCCGACGTCGGGCTTGCAATCATCGTCTTATCCATCCCGCTGCAGTTCTGGGACGATTTCACGTCCTTCATGCTGGCCTGCTTGGGTAGCTGTGTAACCGGCTTCGGCGTGTCCAAGCTACGCAAGACTATCGACTCCGCCGACCTACCCACTATCGAACTCGACGAGTACATGCTGCAACTTCATATAGAGGCCCGCGAAGATGGACTTAAGCTCGCCTTGTTTTCTTCCATGTTCATGTTCGTGGCCTGCGGCGCTATTGCTCTTGGAACCCGCTTTCTTGATTCCATGGACGGAATCTTCGTGGCCAGCTTGTTCTTCAAGCTGATCATGCTGCAAATGCTGTGGGTTCCATTCACCGTGGCCAAGTCTCTGGCAGGCAAATTCAACCGCGACGAACTAATTTCTGGGGATTAATCATGCCTATCCGCACCAAGTACTTCTATTCCAGCTTCGTCGGACTGTTCATTGCACTCGCCGCTATAGCAGTCAATCCCTTCTCCAACGTCATTGCGATGTTCTTGTGGGTCGGCGGCCTTGCCTGGCTCGTTATCTGCCTGGGGCGCCTTCAAGTTCTAATCGGAAAAGACAATATGGACCCAGCCTTCGCAGACGAATATCAGCGCAGCCGCATCGATCGCGCGCGCAGCAACGTCTTCAAGTACGCGTATTTTGCCCTCGGCAGTTTAATGGTGCTGATGCTCTGTCTGCCGTTGCTCGACCTAGTTGGACAAGACGTTCCATGGCCGGAAATCGTGCGCTGCCTAGGCATGCTTGCCGGCGTATTGATGTTCGGGGCATCGCTGACTCTGCTCGGCACGATCGCCCTTGGCATGGACACCGATGATCGTGCCGAACTCGTAGCTTCCTAGACCCCTTTTTAAGTATCCTGCTCCCAGCCGTCGACAACTTCCTGGATGTCCGCGTGGCCTAGGTCGCGTGCTTCCTGCTTGGAGATGTACTCGCCGGATTCGTAGTCATAAGGGATAGGCTCGCTACTTAGAAAAGGCCAGGTAGAGCAGGAAGAAAAGCAGGCCCGCTGCCAGCGCGGGGTGAATGTTATGCGGCTTTACCTGAATACGGGGGGATTTCTCGCACCGGCCTAACGGAAATCACGCGAGCCGCGGGAGAGCCACTCACCCATGGCAAGCGGCTCCAGCTTGTCTGCCACCACATTGACCGCGCCCGTGGCATTTTGCACGATGCCACGAATAACCAGCGCTTTAGACGTCCTGGCCACGGTCTTGTTGAGCTGCCACAGCCCCGGTGAGACCATCACGTTCATCAAGCCGGTCTCATCCTCCAAGCCCAAAAAGATGACGCCGGCGGCAGTCTGCGGACGCTGCCTATGCGTCACGATGCCCGCAATCCGCACCCGTGTACCGTCTGGAACCTGCCGCAGCTGTGCGGCGGTGCAGACATGGGCGTCGTTAAGCGCGGCGCGCACGAGCTCCATCGGCTGTTTGTCGTGGGTAACGCCAGTACTGGCGACGTCGGAAGCCATCAGCTCGAAAGCGCTCATGCCAGGCAGGCTCGGCGCAGAAATAGCCGAAAGCCCTGCAAGCATGCCCGCCTTTTCCGTGGCCGCCACCCCCGCCTGCCACAGCGCCTGACGCCGGCTTAGCCCAAAGGTCTCCAGCGCACCGGCACTGGCCAAAGCCTCCACATGCTCCACGCTAAGCTCCGCCCGCCTAGACAGATCCGCGATGTCTTGAAACGGCGTCTGCGCGCATGCATCCTCGATACGCTGCGCGGCCTTCTCCCCCAACCCCTTGATGAGGTTAAGGCCCAGCCGGATCGCCACCTCGCCGCCGTCTTGGACCACCGCACGCGCCTGGCACCCCGAAGCGTTCACGTCCAGCGGAAGAACTTCCACGCCGTGCCGCCGCGCATCCTGAATGAGCGATTGCGGCGAATAAAAGCCCATCGGCTGCGCCCGCAGCAGACCCACGCAAAACTGCGCCGGATAGTGATACTTCATCCACGCCGAGAAGTAGACCAACGAGGCAAAAGACTGCGAGTGCGACTCTGGGAAGCCATAGGCTGCAAAGGCCACGATCTTGTTCCACAGTTTGTCCGCAACCTCGCCCTCGATGCCATTCGTCTGCGCGAGCCCATCATAAAAACGCTGCTTGAGCGCGGCCATCCGTGCAGGCGAGCGCTTCGAGCCCATCGCACGCCGCAGGTCATCGGCCTCCGCTCCGGAAAAGCCTGCGGCGTCGACGGCAATCTGCATCAGCTGCTCCTGAAACAGCGGAATGCCCAGCGTCTTGCCCAGAGACTTCTCCAGCACCGGGTGGTCATAGGTCACAGCCTCCTTACCGTCGCGGCGGCGCAGATAAGGATGCACCGAACCGCCCTGAATCGGGCCGGGACGAATGAGCGCAACCTCCACCACCAAGTCGAAGAACTTCTGCGGGCGCAAGCGCGGCAGCGTGGACAGCTGCGCGCGCGATTCCACCTGGAATACCCCCACCGCATCGGCGCGGCAGAGCATGTCATAGACCTCTTTTTCCGCTAGGTCGAGCTCCCACAGATTCACCTTGTACCCGGTGGTCTCCTCCACCAAGTCCTGCATGTGGTGCAGCGCCTCCAGCATGCCAAGGCCCAGCAGATCGAACTTCACCAATCCGGCCGCCGCGCAGTCATCCTTATCCCACTGCAGCACCGAACGCTTTTCCATCCGCGCCCATTCCATCGGCACCACGTCCGCAATAGGACGGTCACACAACACCATGCCGCCAGAGTGAATGCCCAGGTGGCGCGGTTGGCCGAGGAATTGCTCCGCCAGCTTAACGACGCCCTCCGGCGGCTCCGAAAGCCCCTTCGACCAGGAATCGGCGCTGCCTTGGGGAAAGCCCAAGGCACGCGCTGCATCGCGAACAGCGCCCTTGCGGCGATACGTAATAACGTTGGCCACCTGCGCTGCGCGCTCGCGGCCATGCTTGTCATAGACGTATTGAATGACCTCCTCGCGGCGGCCGGATTCGATGTCGATATCGATGTCCGGTGGGCCATCACGGTCTGGCGAAAGGAAGCGCTCAAAAAGCAGCCCCGCGGAAATCGGCTCGGCGTTAGTGATGCCTAAGGCAAAACACACCGCGGAGTTCGCCGCCGAGCCGCGACCTTGGCACAGGATGTTGGAGCGACGGCAAAAATCCACGAGGTCACACACGATGAGGAAATACCCTGGAAAGGTCAGCTGCTCGATAACGCCTAGCTCGTACTCGATCTGCTTCCACGCCCGCGAGCGAATCGCAGCCGGGCGCGAGGCATAGCGCTCTTCTGCTCGCTGCCAGGTCAGGTGCGTCAGCCAAGACATCTCGGTATGGCCTTCAGGCACCTCGAAGTCAGGCAGGTTCGGCGCGAGCGCATCCCAGGTGAAACTGCACTCCTTTAATACTTTGACAGTCTCAGCGATGAGCTCCGGCCGCTCCGGAAAGAGCTGCGCCATCTGCTCGCCTGAGCGCAGCCAGCCGGCACCCATCGGGGGCACATCGGGTTCTGCCTGGTCCAGAGATTTTCTTTGGCTAAGCGCACGCTTTGCCGCGGCTAGGCGCGCTTCCTGCCGTGTGGCGGCAGCGGGTAAGGCAGTGGCGATGGCGCGCAGATTATTGCATTTATCCAGTTCAGCGTGGCGATCTGCGTCCTCAGGAGACATCGTGCAGGAATATTCAAGTACTATGCTGTCTATTTTTATTCTTTCGAGCACATGATCGATTTTGTCCAACCATTGCCAGTCCAGAAGGAACAGGCAATAATCTTGCAAACGCTCCGCAATTACTTCCAACGGCGGGTAAGCCACCTCGCCCTTCACACCTGCATCCATGCGCGCTTGGGCAATCAATCGCGATAGCCGGCGGTACCCCTCGGGGGTGCGGGCGAGGACGACAAGAGGGCCGTCGACAAGCGAAAGCTCCGCCCCAAACACCGCCGGCAGCCCCGCCTTAGCGGCGGCTTCGGCAAATTTCATCAGGCCATAAAAACCGTCCTTATCCACCAGCGCAAGCCCCTCTAGCCCCAGCTGCATCGCGCGCGCCACCAGCTCCTCCGGCTCCGAGGCGCCGCCCAAAAAACTATAGGAAGAAACCGCATGCAGCTCCGCGAAAGGCACGGCCGAGACCCCGCGCTCGAGACCCTCGCCCCGCTCCCCCAAGTGCTCCACCGAAACGGGCGTTGCGGCAGGACGGCCGGAAAGAATCCGCTCCACCCGCGACCAAGACAGCGCCGCCCCACCATTGAACCTCATGGGGAAAAGATATGATCGAAACTATGTTCTAGTCAATTTTTCAGTCTCACCCAAAGCGATATAGACAAAGCGGTTCAATCATTGCTAGGTTTCTTGCAACAAACGTTATTTCACTCGAAGGGACACCTCATATCATGCGTATTCGCCGCGTTCTCGCTGCTTCCTCCGCAGCCGTCATCGCAGCCACCAGCCTGGCTGCTTGCTCCTCTGGCGATTCCGACGGCAAGATCGTCGTCGGCACTACCGACGCCGCTAAGAAGGCATGGTCCGCCTTCGAGGACGAAGCCGAGGCACAAGGCCTTGACATCGAGGTGCAGAACTTCTCGGACTACAACACCCCGAACCAGGCGCTTGACCAAGGCGAACTGGATACCAATAACTTCCAACACCTGAAGTTCTTGGCGGAGTTCAACAAGGGCAACGGCACCGACCTCGTTCCGATCGTCGCCACCGAAATCGTGCCGCTGGCATTGTTCTGGCAGGGCCACGACTCCCTCGACGGCATCGAGGGCCAGGAAGTCGCCATCCCGAATGACACCACCAACCAGGGACGCGCCATCAACGTCCTCGTACAGGCCAAGCTGGTTACGTTGAAGAAGGAAGGCCTCATCACCCCAGGTCTGCCGGATATTGACGAGGCAAAGTCCAAGGTCAAGGTCGTGCCTGTCGACGCCGCGCAGACCCCCACCGCCTACGGCGAAGGCAAGCCAGCCATCATCAACAACTCCTTCCTCGACCGCGCCGGCATCGACCCCACCACCGCCGTATTCCAGGATGACCCGAACTCCAAGGAGGCAGAGCCTTATATCAACGCCTTCGTCGTTCGCGCAGAAGACGCCAACAACGAGGAGATTAAGAAGGTCGCCGAAATTTGGCACTCCCAGGCCGTCCAGGACGCCGTCGCAGAGGATTCCAAGGGCACTTCCGTTCCGGTTCAAAAGTCTCCGGAGGAGCTGAAGAAGATCCTCGACCGCGTGACAGAGCAGAGCTAGCGCCGTGCAGCTGAAAAAGATTGCTGCGCTGGCTGCGGCAAGCATTGTTGCAGCCACGGGCCTTGCGGGTTGTTCTTCCAAGTCCTCCGAGTTTGCTGCCGGCACCGCAGAGGATCCAATCATCATCGGCACCACCGATGCCGAGCTTCCGGAGTGGGACGTATTGAAAGATCTCGCCGCCAAGGAAGGCATCGAGATCGAGATGAAAAGCTTCACCGACTACGCCACCCCGAACCAGTCTCTGGCGGAAGGCAGCACCGACACCAACAAGTTTCAGCACCTGAAGTTCCTGGCGGAATACAACGCGGGCAACGGCACCAACCTCGCTCCGGTGGCCTCCACGCAGGTCTACCCGATGCCGCTGTTTTGGAAGGGCCACAAGGATATAAAGGGCATCGAGGGCCAGGAAGTCGCCATCCCGAATGACGCCACCAACCAGGGCCGCGCCATCAACCTGCTGGCCGCCAACGATCTGGTGACTTTGAAGGAAAAAGGCAAGCTAACCCCGGATCCGGCCGACATCGACGAGGCCAAGTCAAAAGTCAAGGTAACCCCGGTCGATGCTTCCCAGACTCCGTCGGCATACGGCGAAGGCACCCCTGCCATCATCACCAATTCCTTCTTCAAACGCGCGGGCATCAACCCTGCTGAGGCAGTGCTTTACGACGACCCCGAAGCCCCCAGCGCCGATCCCACCATCATGTTCGACCCATACATCAACGTCTGGGCAGTACAAGAAAAAGATAAGGACAACGATAAGGTCAAGCGCTTAGCGCAGCTGTACCTTTCACCAGAGGTCAAAAAGGCAGTGCAGGAGACCACGGGCGGCACCACCATCTTCGTGGATCGTCCGCAAGATGAACTCCAGGAAATCCTGGATCGCTTGGAGACTTCCTCCGCCGAGTAAGGTCTTAAAAAGGTTTTAGCCAGTCACAACAATATGAAGGAAACGCCTCACGTGACAGATAATCCCGGTGCCAAGCACGGCACCCGCATTGAGTTCCGCAACATCACCAAGGTCTTTACAAATAACAAGACCGAAACCAAAGCGCTTGACGACGTCTCGCTAACCGTCGAGCCCGGTGAAATCGTCGGCATCATTGGTTTTTCCGGCGCGGGTAAGTCCACGCTGGTGCGCATGATCAACGGCTTGGATAAGCCCACCTCGGGCCAGCTCCTGCTGGATGGCACCGACATCGTCGGCATGCCGGAGTCCAAGCTGCGCGGTATCCGCCGCAACATCGGCATGATTTTCCAGCAGTTTAATTTGATGACCTCGCGCACCGCGGCAGGCAACATCGAATACCCGCTGCGCCTAGCCGGTATGCCGAAGGAAGAACGCAAGAAGCGCGTGGAGGAGCTCCTGCAGTTCGTGGGCCTTGGCGATAAGGGCTCGAATTACCCGGAGCAGCTCTCCGGCGGTCAGAAGCAGCGCGTGGGCATCGCTCGCGCGCTGGCGACCAACCCTTCGCTGTTGCTGGCTGACGAAGCCACCTCCGCACTCGATCCCACCACCACGCACGAGGTGCTGGATCTGCTGCGCAAGGTCAACCGCGACCTTGGCATCACCATCGTCGTGATTACCCACGAGATGGACGTGGTTCGTTCCATCGCGGATAAGGTCGCCGTCATGGAAGCCGGCCGAGTCATCGAGGCCGGCAGCGTCTACGAGGTCTTTTCCAACCCGCGCACGGAGGTCGCTTCCAAGTTCGTTGCCACTTCCCTGCGCAACACCCCAGACCTGGTAGAAGCAGACGACCTCCTCGCCCACGAGGGCCGCCTTTTCACCATCAACCTGACCGAGAACTCCGGCTTTTTCACCGCATCGGCACGCTTGGCGGAAAAGGGCGTGTCTATCGCAGTGGTCCACGGCGGTATCACGACTCTGCAGAAGCATTCCTTCGGCAAGCTCACCGTGCGCTTGAACGGTAATGCCGCCGCCATCGAGGAGTTCTACCGCACCCTGCAACGCACCACCGAGATTGAGGAGATTTCCCGATGAACGTGACCTACCAAGCTGCCGCTGACTGGGATCGCTTGGGCGATACCCTCATCGAGGCCGTCCAAGACACCCTCATCATGGTCTCGACGACCCTGGTGGTCGCAGGCCTCCTCGGCCTCGTTTTAGGCGTCTTGCTCTACACCACCCGTCCTGGTGGCATCCTGCAGAACAAGGTTGTCTACTTCATCATCAATATCCTGGTGAACTTCATCCGCCCCATCCCGTTCATCATCCTGCTGGCCTTCGCGCAGCCGCTAACCGTGGCGGTCCTCGGCGGATCTATCGGCCGCGAACCTGCGACCTTCGTCATGGTCATCGCAGCCACTTTCGCCGTGGCCCGCATCGTGGAGCAAAACCTGGTCGCCATCGACCCCGGCGTCATTGAAGCAGCCCGCGCGATGGGCGCTTCCCCTTGGAAGATCATCACCTCGGTCATCGTGCCGGAAGCCCTTGGCCCGCTGGTTCTGGGCTATACCTTCCTGTTCATCGGCATCGTAGATATGTCCGCAATGGCCGGCTACGTCGGTGGCGGCGGCTTGGGCGACTTTGCCATCGTCTACGGCTACCGCGCCTTCGAGTGGGAGGTCACCGTGGTGGCCACCCTGATTATCATCGTGCTGGTGCAAGCCGCACAGTTCTTCGGCAACTGGCTCTCGGCCAAAATTATGCGCCGTTAACATCCCCCGCGTGCACACCCACTGCGTGCCACGCCTTTGAGGTCTTCGGGCAGTCTCCACACGAGGAGATGACCCCGGAGACCTCTTTTTGTTCCAGCTCTACCCGCCAGGTGCGGCCGTCGTCGTGGTGCACGGTATCTTCAAGCGCGTGCAACTGCCCATAGCGCAAGGCCTCCCCCGCCTCGAGCAGCTCCCGCGCGACTGCCAGTTCCGCCACCTGCCCGCGCGGATCATAGAGCCCGCTGCCGCGATTGCCCGGGTAGAAATACTCCCCGCGACGCGCCGCCAGCAGCATCTCACGTGCCGCCTCAACGTTAAGCCTGCCAAAGGAATAACCCCACGGCATCAAAAGAATCGACGGAGCGAAACGATGCCCCTTCGTGTGCGAGGTCTCCCATACCTCCTCCGGGAAACTTGCAGCCAGCTCCGCCGCAAGAGGGCGCCCCTTGACCGCACAGCACACGTCCCGACGCCCGTGGGTACAAATCAGCACAAGCGGGCGGGAAAGAACGCCGTCTTCCGGCACCGCAAAATCCAACCCCAAGATGCCTTCCGGGCCGTCTAGGAGATGCTCCATATAAACTCCGCGCTCGGCCCAGACCACGTAGCAGCGATGCTTGCCGTTAATGCTGCGGCCTTCCTTGCCGGGCTTGCGGATAAGCTGCAGCCCTGCCACGCCTTTGAGCTTGGATTTAAGTTCAGCAGTGAGTTCCGGGCCGAAGGTCCCGCCGTCTAAGACATCGCGCGACCAGCCGTTTGGCCACTCGAAGAGCACAAATACGCTTTCTTTCTTGGCAGTGCCCGGAAGCGGCTCAACCTGTACGTCGGAGCAAAAAGTCATGTGCCACAGCTTACCTGCCATCAAAATGAAAATGATGACAACAATGTGGTTAAGAATCCTGCCTTGGCTATACAGAGTCGGTGGCTAGGCAATAGTCTGTTTTCATGCCGAAATTGTCCTCCCTCGTGCCTGCTCTCGCTGTCCTTACTCTCGGATCTGTAGCTTTGGTAAGTTGCGCTAGCGACACAGAGGATAAATCCAGTCTCGCGTTCACAGAGGCGGTATCTACTACGTCCTCTGTCGAAGGCGCCCCCACGACCTCTGCTCCAGCCGGTGTAACCCCGCTTGGCGTCACCAATCTCAACCGCAAGACAGAACGCCCCGCGGTGCCTTCCCAGCTGGTTGTCACCGATGTTCGCGTTGGCAATCACGATGGCTTCGAACGCGTCGTCTTCGAATTCACTGGGGAAGGCAGCCCCGGCTGGTTCATCGACTACACAGACAAGCCTCTGCAGCAGGGTTCCGGCAACGCCATCGACTATGAAGGCGCCACGGCTCTCAACGTCAACATCGACGGCACCGTTTATCCCTTCGAAAAAGACATGGCCGATCCCAATCTCGGCTCCACCCCCGGCGCAGGCGGTTTTATCACCGAGGTCAAAAGCTCCGGTACATTCGAAGGCCGCTCCCAGTTCGTGGTTGGCCTAAAGGAACGCCACCCATATTCCGTGCAGGTCCTGGAAGAACCCACCCGCCTGGTCATCGATTTCCTCGCTGCCACCTAGCAATAGGACGCCTCCACGCTCCACCGCCCGGCCGCCCAGACCAGCAGCCAGGCCCGCTGATTCTGCGTGCCTTGGCCTACCACTTGCAAGCGTGCGAGCCTTTGAGCTTCCTCTCCCCACCACGCAGTATCCACCGGCCATGGCCCAGCCCAGCCGATGACCTGATAGCGCTTGTTACCCCAGCTCAACGCCACTGGCGCCGCGCTCAATAGCGCTTCGGCGGTGACGTAGACGTCGCGGGAGGAATCGTCGAGAAGCCGGATGCGCGAGGCAGGGTGCGCCAAACTTGCCGGCAGCGGCGAGGGAATTCGGCCTGGCCAGCTGCCCTGCGGAGCGGGGTCGCG
Organism: Corynebacterium sp. HMSC06D04; assembly: GCF_001807315.1. Lineage (NCBI taxonomy): Bacteria > Bacillati > Actinomycetota > Actinomycetes > Mycobacteriales > Corynebacteriaceae > Corynebacterium > Corynebacterium sp. HMSC06D04. The sequence goes on along the minus strand of NZ_KV788535.1, from coordinate 7,708 downwards.
CTGCTCGCCGTAGGGGACGTACTCGATGCGCTCTGCCACCCCACGCCCGCCGGCCTCCCGCGGCTGCAGTACTCGATCCACGCCCAGCTGCGATTGCACGCGCGCGATGACCCGCTTGGCTTTGTCATTGCTCTTCGTCTGCCCCCACAGGCCCTCGCCCTCCGGCGCCGCGGTTTCTACCGGTTCCAACGCCAGCCTGACGACGCCGCCTTCCGCGCCCGCCCGCGCCGAGCTCAGCCAGCCATCCAGCTGCCAGCGGACGCGATCGGCCGTTGCGCTTTCATCCAGGGCCTCCTGGGTACGCCACACGCGCTCCAGCACCGCGCCGCCTAGAAACTCCGCGACGACCCGCAAACGCACGCACGTCTGCCCTGCCTCCGCGAGCACGCTGTGCAGCTGCGCCGCCAACTGGCGCGCTGCAAAGGCCGCGGCGTCCACTCGCTCTAAGGGTTCTTCATAGCTGACCTCCACCACCAAATCCGGCCGCGCAAGCTCCGGCGCCACCCGCCTATCCGGGACGGCATTAGCTATGTCATGACAACGCCTGCCTGCCTGCCCAAAGCGCGTCATTACTTGCCTAGCCGGCAACGCCGCCAGCTCACCAAGGTTGCTAATCCCCAGCTGCCGCAGCTGTTCTACTACTTCTTTCGCACAGCCCAAAGACACCTCTGCGGCCAGCACGCTTAAGGGCTGGCCCGCCAAAAACTCCCGCGAAGCGCCCTCCGGCACCACCGCGCCCAGGCCATTGTGGCGGGCAGCGATGAGCGCCGTGGCGATTTCGTCTGCTACCCCGACGGTGGCGTCGAGGCCGGCGCGGGAGGCGGCGTCGACAAGCATGTGCACCGCCGTGTCCTCACCGCCGTGGAAACGCCCCGCCGCAGCAGCATCCACGATGACCAGGCCCGGACGCAGCACCTCGATGGAGGAAGCCACCGCATCCAAGCCGGTGGCAATCTCGGCGAAGGCAGCGCCATCACGATCCGCGTTAAGCTCCTCGACGCGCAGCTCTGGCAGCACCGCCTGCGCCTGGCGCAAGCGCATCCCGCGGCGCACGCCGGCTCGGCGCGCGAGGCCATCGCATACAACGACCTTGTGCTGCGCCACGATAGCTGTAGCCCGCTCCCGCGTTGTGCCTCCCCGCGCTGCACCTACCCGCACCGCCTCCTGCATCCGCAGCGCCTGGACCGGCCAATCTGGAAACCACAGCGCCGCGACCCTCATACCGCCTCCAGCCGACGCCGCTGTCCGCACGTCACCGTGCCGCGCCGCGCTCGCACGCCCTTGGACTCCACGTTTACTGCAATATCCACGCCGTTAATGCGCCCACTTCCGCGCCCCAGCCCGCGGAAGCTGGTGACTTCCGCTTCGATTTCCGTGGTGGTTCCCGGCAGGCGCACGCCCACCGTCACCACGGCCGCCTGCCCGCCGCGGATCTTCGCCAGAACGGGCCGCGCTTTCGACGGCGTGACTTCCCCAACCCCGCGGTGAATAACGACATCGAGGCCTTCCGCCAACACTCCCGTCACCGCCCACGGCTCAGCGCCGGGATCCGGGACGACAATCACGCGGCGCAAATCCCCGGACTCGGCCACTTGTGCGAGAGACAGTTCCGGCCAGCCAACGACGCCGACGTGTCCGCCCTGTGCGCTAATATGACAAACAAGCTCGACGATAAGCGCAGGACACTCCCCGCAATACACCGCACTGCGCCGCGCGAGACCCCCACCAGGAAGCAGCCTGGCCAGGGAAGAAGGCACCTCCACCACTTCCTCATCTGGCTGCACTGCCGGGGCGGTTCGAGGCGCTTCCAGCTTGTGCATCTGCGCCCGCAAAGCGGCAATCTGGTCCGCGCGACTCTGCCCCGCGGCCACCTCCGCCATGCGAACACTTGTTTGATTCATGCCTCCATTATGGCCCTTCCCCCACGCTCTTGCAATTGCAGTGATAGCGTTAACCGGCATGACTGCCCATGCCAGCGATATCCGCCACCTCGAGACCCCAATCCCCACCCCACACTGGGTACGATTGGGCGCTTCCCTCCTCATCGGCGCCGCCGTGGCTGTGTTGGTCAGCGATGTCCACTTCGGCATCGCCATCGGGGTTGGCCTGCTTTTTCTCATTGCGGCCTTCACCCTCGTTTTTCTGCACCCCTACCGCACGCAACTGCGGGCCTACGCGGACAAAAAGAACGTGACGATGCTGCCGAATATCAGCCAGCTCATCCCCCTGACGCTGCTATGGCTCACCGTCATGCTCGCCCCTCTTTTCGCACTTCCCGTCTGGGGCGTGGCCGTGACCTGGCTGCTGATTTCCGGCGCCGCCTTTTTCGTATTCCCCCACGTCGACGGCACCCGCAAACTAGCTTATGCCTAGCCAGCTTCGTTAAAGCTATCGAGCTCCGTCGGGTCCGGCCAGTATTTCCTGGTCAGGCTATGCTCAACCGGCACCTTCTTTGGCCCGTCGGGGGTAAAGCGCATGCCGACGTGGCCGTCGAAAAGCGTGATGCCATCGCCGCGGGTATCAAAAAGCATCGTGCCAACGGCCGTAACCTGCTCATCCTGGAGCGCTTCGTCCGCGTGGAAGAAACTATCGTCGACATCCTTCGGGAAAACACCGAAAGGCATGGTCAGCTGGATGCTGGCCGCCCGCTCGGCTTTATCCGACGGCGAGGTCAAGTCAAAGTCCGCCTCAGAAGGAAAAGGCGTTCCCTCCTCTGCCGCGCAAACCAGAGAAAAGTTCTCCCAGCGGCATACATAATCTGACTCGCGGGCAGGAATGCGGAAAGGCCTTTGATCTCGCACCAACTCATCGCGGTTTTCATCCCACGGCTTCACATTCACGTTGCCCAGCCCCACCGGGCGCCCGCCATCGCTGCCTGGCAATGCGCGCTCGAAATCCAGGTAGGCATCGTCGTAGCCGTCATAATCAGATTGCAGCTTCTCCAGGCCATCGCCCACGACCAGTTTGTCACCATCTAGGGAGTAAGAGACCTTCTGGCCCTCCGCGTAGGTCACCGTGGCCTCGGTGCCCTCGATGTCGACGTCCTCGACGCGCGGGGCAATCTTAATAACGGAGTCTTTAGCCAAATCCTCACCCGCGAAGAAGAGCACCGCCTCGCCTTGATCCTGGGAAGGCTCGGACTTGCCCTCGCTGTTGTAGCGGCCGACACGGTCGTCGATAGACACGACTGCGTAACTCATCGGCGCGCACGGGTCGAACTGGTTATCCACCAGCCCCAGATCATCTCCCATTCCGAGGGAATGCCCGCGCGGGCTATCCAGCCCCACCTTGCGCTGCATCAGGTAATAGCCAGCATAGGTATCGCCTAGGTCAAAGAAAGGATCCGCGCATCCTTCAGCACCTTCCACGGTGTCCTTATCGGCCTCGCCGCTCCACAAATCAACCATGTTGAACTCCGGTTCCTTGGAGTCAGACGCAGCGTTTGGATCAAAGAGCGGCTCATCTTTTGAACCCGCAGCAGAGCACGCAACAAGGCTAAGGGATAGGGTCACGCAAGCAATAGGGAGAGATAGACGCATGCAAAAACTTAATCCAGATCATGGCTAGCCGCCCAGCGAGTCAACTGATGACGATTCGACTGCTGCGTCTTGCGCAAGATATTCGACGCGTGCGTCTCCACCGTCTTCACCGAGATAAAGAGACGCTCGCCGATTTCGCGATACGTGTAACCGCGCGCGAGCAGCTGCAGCACCTCGAGCTCGCGCCGTGTTAGCGCGTCGACCGCCGGGTCCACGGATTCGTCCGGCGCACCGGGCTTCGACTCGGCAGGCGCACCCGATGCGAACGCATCGAGCACGAAACCCGCCAACCGCGGCGAGAAATACGCGTCGCCCTCATGCACGCGGCGCACGGCCGCGGCCAGCTCCGGGCCTGAAATATTCTTCGTCACGTAGCCCCGAGCGCCGGCACGGATGAGCGCGATGACGTCTTCCGCCGCGTCCGAGACACTCAGCGCCAGGTACACCGGGCCCGGGGCGCCACGCAGCACGGCCAACCCGCCGCCGTCCGGCATATGCACGTCAAGCAGCACCACGTCCGGGTGCGCCGACTCAATCCCCGCGACCGCCTCGGCGACCGTGCCCACGTCGCCCACGACCTCGATATCCCCTGCGTCGGCCAACTCCGCACGCACGCCGGCGCGGAAGACAGAATGATCATCGACGAGGAAAACGGAAACCATGGCTACAAAGCTACCGTGAGCTCCACCTCGGTGCCCTCTCCCGGACGCGAGTTCACCCGCGCGGTGCCCCCGGCGCGTTCCATGCGCCCGCGGATAGAGTCCCGGATTCCGTGCCGGTCCCCGGTCACCGCGTTCGGGTCAAAGCCCGCGCCACGGTCGCGCACAAAAATGGACAGCTCGCCGGCTAAGTTTTCCGCATACACGTCCACCGTATCGACGCCCGCGTGCTTACTGGCGTTGACCATCGCTTCCCGCGCCGCCTGCACCGCTAGCTTCGTGGGCTCGGTAAGCTCGATATCTTCGCCCACCGTCACCGGCGCAATCCGCACCGGGAACAGGTCTTCGACCTCGCCACACGCCGCGGCCAGCGCGCCAAAGACCGTCGCCGGCGCCGCCGAGGGGGCGTCAAATAGCCAGGCACGCAGCTCGCGTTCCTGCGATCGCGCGAGCCGCGCGACCTCCGCCGGATCCTCCGCGCGTTTTTGAATGAGCGCCAAGGTCTGCAGCACCGAGTCATGTAGGCGCGCCGCCATGATCGCCTGGGCTTCCGATGCCGCCTTCTCCGCGCCCTCATCCGCCACCTGGCGCCACAGCTTGAGCACGAGCGGCACCACGAGGGCGCCGAGGCCGACAACGGTCAGCGCGACCGCCGCCAACGCCGGAATAAAGTCCGCGCCGCCGTCCCACCGCGCGATGGTAATGACCACGCCGGACAAGACGAGCACACTACCCGCAGCAATACTCAGCTTGCTCGATACGTTCTCGAGCCCGCGGTCATAGGCTTGCCACGTCACGAGCGCGCCCGCGCCGACGATGACCAGCGGCAGCAGCATGTTGGCTCCGCTGGCCAGCGCGCTGACGACCGCCGCCACGGCAATGAAGACAAGCAACCAGTTAGCCCGGAAGTCGAAGCGGGAGGCGGGCGCGGGGGCATCGGCAGGCTTGGTCGCAACCCATACCCCGGCGTAGAGGAACGCGCCGAGGCCGCCCAAGGCGCACAACGCGGTCAAGGCCAGACGCACGAACAACACGTCAACGCCCAGGTGCGCCGCGACCCCCGCGCCCACGCCCGCCACGACGCGGCCGTCCTGGGGACGTGCCAAAGTCGGGAACGCGGGCTGAGTCGCGCGCGAAGCATAGGGAGAACTCATGCGCTTAATCTTCGCACGGCTGCACCCCGCGCGGATCGGGGTAAACCCTGAAGTTCAAAAATCAGGGCGTTCCCCGATGGTGGCGTACCTCGCGGTGCGTCACGATATAGGTATGAACACCGCGACTCTCAACCAGATGTGGGACACGCGCCCGCCCCGCATCCCGAGAAACCAGGGCGGCAATGCCATGATTGCCGGTGTCTGCGAAGGCATCGGCGTGCGTTACCAAATCGACCCGGTCCTCGTCCGCGTGGCTTTCGTTGTTACCGCGCTCGTCCTCGGCGGCGGCATCGCGCTCTACGCCCTGGCATGGATGTGCATGCCGCTCTACGGCAAGGCCACCGCACCCGTCCAGGACCTCTTTGGCAAGGCCGACGGCCCAAAGTCCGAATCCAGCCTCGCCATCGGGCTCATCATTCTCTTCGCCGCCACGGCCGGCTTCGGCCCGCTGTTCGGCGAGAAGCAAACCCTCTCCACCGTCGTCATCTTCATCCTCGCCGCCGTAGCCTGGTACGGACTGCACCAACGCCAACCCATCCCGCCCGCCGGCGTCCTCGCGTCGCCGATCCCCGATACCACCCCGGGCCCCGATATGTCCGCCTTCACCCCCGTCGAAGGCTACCCGTTTCCGCCGGGGCGCACGACCCCACCGTCCTGGGATCCCCTGGGCACGGTGCCCGAGGCCTGGCATCTGCCCGACCCAGCGCCCTACAAGCAGCCTGAGCCAAAGAAGAAGCACCGCGAAGGCGTCATTGCGGCCATCGCGATTTCCGCCGCCGTCATCGCCGGCCTCGGCTTCGTGCTCACCATGACCATGACCAGCGAGGACGAGACCTCCAGCGACGTACGGTTTACCCCGCACGATGGCGCGGAGCTGCAGGACCTCTACGACAATGGCATCGGCAAGCTCACGCTCGACCTGCGTGAGCTGGAGCTCGACTCCCCGCGCACCGTGACCGTCGACAACGGAATTGGTGCCACGGAAGTCTACCTGCCGGACAACCTGCCCATCGCGATCGAATGCGACGCCGGCATTGGTGAGAGCAACTGCGTTCCACGCACAGATCCAGGCGCTAAGCTGACATTAATTATTGATAACGGAATTGGCACTACTACTATTCACGAATAATGAAAAAGAAGACTATCGCTATCACGACCGCCGCCCTCGCCGTCCTCACCGTGGGCGGTGGCGGCGCCTACTACCTCACCTTCGGCCCCGACGGCGTGGTGCTCACCGCCGCCGATGTCACGACCGTCGCGGCGAAGGACATCACGCAGTCCGTGCCCGCCACGGGCTCGATCGCACCCGCCCGCGAGGTCTCGCTCGCCACGACGCAGACCGGGCCCATCGTCACGCTCGACGCGAAGGTCGGCCAGCGCGTCACGGCCAACCAGCGCCTCGCCTCCTTCGACACCTCTGCTACCGAACGCGAGCTCCAAAGTCAGCGTGCCGCTCAGGCCGCGGAAGAAGTCGGCGCGTTCAATCAGGTCGAGGACGCGCAGCTCCAGCTCAACCAGCTCCAGGACGCGTTGGATCAAGGCCTCAACGGCGAGGTCAATGCCGCCCGCGCCTCCGTGGACACCGCGCAGCACAGCTTCGACGACGCGCAGCAGGCCGTCGCCGAGTCCCGCGCCGCCGCAGATCCTTCCGTCGCCGAAGCCGCCGCCGCGGTAGACACGGCCCGCGCTGGGCTGCGCACCGCGAATAACGCATCGCTCCAGGCCGCGCTCGCCTCGCTCGGTGCTGCTGGCGAGGCCACCGCAGACAGCGCCACCATGGCCACGTCGCTGCTCGCCTCGACCGAGGCGGATGACGCGGTCAGCGACGCCCAGAACCAGGTTGACCGCGCCGAGGAGTCCTACGCCCGCGCGCTCGAGGCCGTGGACCGCGAGGTCGGTGCCAAACAGCGCGCCGCCAACGCTGCCTACGCCCAGCTTTCCGATGCCCAGCTCGCCCAGCGCGCCGCCGAGCTCAGCGCCCAACAGCAAATCGACGCGCAGTCCCAGGCCGTCAACCACGCCCTCAAGTCCGCCGCGGGCGCACGCGTCGCCGCCGAGGAAGCCAATGCGAAACTCGAGTTCGACATCTCTGGTTCTCAGCTATTTTCTCCGCTTAACGGAGTGATCACGTCCGTCACCGCGCAGCAAGGCCGCCCCGCCGAGGGGCCACTGCTCGCGATCGCGGATGACTCGTCCCTCCTCGTCAAGGCAACGGTCAAGGAAGCCGACATCGCGGATATCGAGGTCGGCGACCGCGTCACGTTCACCTCCCCCAGCCAGCCGCATAAGGAATACACGGGCACCGTGTCCTTCATCTCGCCCGTCTCCGCCGCCCCCGCCGCGCCCGCCGCGCCCG
>NZ_KV788534.1:89596-90003 GCF_001807315.1 Corynebacterium sp. HMSC06D04 | reverse complement strand
AGCTAGCACCATCAAGGCACATCGCGATGATCTGTTTGAAGTTAGCCACAAGGACCGGCTCCTTCCAAGTAGAAGTTGACGCAACACCAACGGATTGTGGTGTCGCCAACATCAACTATGAAAGAAAACCCCCTGGCAGTACCGGGTACGCGGAACACCGGTACCAACTACGCAGACTCGCGGTACCAACTACCCCAAATCGACATCGCTTAAGGCTCTTGCGCTGGGAACACGTGTAGGTGCTTTGCGGTAGCCGCGTGAAGTGATGAATCCACGATCTGCTTGTTTTAGGACTCGGCAGATGGGCCCGGGCCCCAATCTGATCTTTGTACGCGTCGATGTAGGAGATCATTTGGTCGTGGGGCGGTCGAGCTCCGCTGCGAAAAAAGCCGAAGCAGTCTTAAGAA
>NZ_KV788534.1:35146-89576 GCF_001807315.1 Corynebacterium sp. HMSC06D04 | reverse complement strand
CGCAGACGCTTGAGCTCTTCTTCCATTGTTTCGCTGCCTGACGCGTCAGAGTCATCGCGTACTGAGGCGCTGTCACGGTACCAAGCCCGCAACGTGTGGTTTTAGATACTCCAAGCAGCTTACCGACCTCCGTGTAGGCGCGCTGGAGAGAGCAAGACTCTAGGCATAGTTCAATGTTTTCCTAGCCGAGGTAGGAACTGAACCCAGGACACTTCATGCTCCGTTTCTTCGTCCACGGCTGCAGCACAATGCGTTCACGAAAACGTTGATACGGAGCATCCCGACCAACCGTCACACCGGCCCTCTTCAACCAGCGATAAACTGTTTCAATGCCGCACCCGATTTCATCGGTGGCATTAGCCGGATGCTCACCGCCGCGAATCCTATCAACCACCAGAGTTCGAAACTGTGCACTCGGATGCTTGCGTCCCACTCCACGAACCCCTTAACGCTAGGTAGGCCAAGGTGTAGCATTCACCACCTGAATGGACCCGTGGCACTATCCCTAAGCAGCGAGGCCATATGTCGTCCTCTAAGATTGGCTTATGGCTAATTCCACTTCCGTCCGCACTGTTGTTGTCCCCGCTGCTGGCATGGGTACACGATTTTTACCCGCTACGAAAACTGTCCCGAAGGAACTGCTGCCAGTCGTGGATACCCCGGGTATTGAGATGATTGCGGAGGAGGCCGCAGCGGCCGGCGCGACGAGGTTGGCAATTGTAACCTCGCCCCGCAAAGACGAAGTGATGCGGCACTTCGATGAGTTTCCGGAGCTAGTGGAAACTCTCCGTGCTCGTGGTAAGGATGAGCAGGCGGTAAAAGTTGAGCGCGCTGCGCAGATTATTCAGCCGATGGCCGTTGTGCAGGACAAGCCTTTGGGGTTGGGCCATGCAGTTGGACTGGCTGAGGGTGTGCTGGATGATGACGAGGATTTCTTTGCCGTCATGCTTCCGGATGATGTCATCGAGCCCACTGCGGCTATGAGCGAGATGATTCGCGTGCGCCAGGAACAGGGAGGCTCGGTGCTCCTAGCGGTTGAAGTGGATCCCGACCATGTATCTAACTATGGCGTGTTTGATATCGAGGACACTGACAACGACCGCGTAAAGAAGGTCGTGGGTATGGTAGAAAAGCCCGCGGTTGAGGATGCGCCCTCAAATCTGGCAGCTACTGGGCGTTACTTGCTCGACAGGGCGATTTTCGGTGCACTGCGGCGCATCACCCCGGGGAAGGGGGGAGAGCTTCAGCTAACCGACGCAATTGATTTGCTCATCTCCGAAGGCCACCCTGTCCACGTTGTTGTGCACGACGGTATTCGCCATGACCTAGGAAATCCCGCCGGCTTTATTCCGGCGAGCGTGGAGTTTGGTCTCCGTCACCCGAAATATGGGCCGACCCTGTTCCGAGACCTTGAGGCGATTATGGAGAAGTATCGGCCACAGTTGGGGTAGCGGTTAGTATCGCGTCCTCAAATCATTGGGCCTGCAGCACGCCCAATAAGTGTTCTCTAGACTCGTCAGGATCTCGCTGGGGACGACGGCGTCGGCAAGCTCCTGTACAAGCGGTGAATTGCCTGGGATGAAGTCAGCCGTCGTCGATATTGACCCTGTGGAGAACTATGAAGCCCTCATGGTTTCGCCATGGCGTTGGGTGCGGCATTTGGTTGGGGTGCTTATGTCTTGCCCCTCGATTGGATGCAGAAGGCGGGGCTTGCCGGAACGCTCATTGGCTTTGTCGTTGGTGGTCTGATGATTGCCATCATTGGTTTGAGTTACGGCTTTACTATTCGTGCGCTGCCGCTGACCAGTGGTGGGGTGGCGTTCGCTATGGCGGCGCTCGGCCGGACGCATGCGTTTATTGCTGGGTGGGCGCTGACGCTGGGGTACTCGTGCGTTGTCGCGTTGAATGCGTCGGCGGTCACGCTCGTCTTCCGCGTCACGTTCCCTGAATTGGTTATGAGGGGTGCGCTTTCTGGCCAGTTTCAGTTCTTTGCCGTTGTGATCATGATTGTGGCGGTGGTGGTCATAGTGGCGTCGATGGTGATTTATTACGTCGCCAAGCGCCCGGAGCTTGCACCAGCTTTCCCAGTGGACGTCCCGCTGGCGGCAGCGGTTGCGACCATTATCGCTTTTGCCCCGTGGGCCTACGTGGGCTTTGATTCCATTCCGCAGCTGGCGGGCGAGTTCAATTTCTCACCGAAGAAAGCGCTAGGCCTTCTGATATGGGGAATCTTTGCGGCGACCTTGATTTATTTGGCGATGATGCTCGCAACCTCTATCGCTGTGGGAACCCATCACAATGCTTATGAAGGGGAGGCATGGCCGCCGGCGGCAGCCATCAGCGAGGTGATGGGGCCTGTCGGTTTGGTTCTCATGGTTGTCGCCGTCAGTGCTGGAGTCCTTACTGGACTGAACGGATTCTTCACTGCGGCAAGCCGCGTGTTGTTTACTCTTGGCCGCGCCAATCTAGTCTCTAGCCGGTTGGGAGAGCTAAACGGGAAGCAGCACGCCCCACGTAATGCGATTCTCTTGGTGTGTGCGGTGTGCCTGGTAACCCCGTGGTTTGGGCGCGCGGCTTTGACGTGGGTCGTCGATATGTCCAGTGCGGGTATCACGGTGGCGTATTTCTATACGTGCTTCTGCGCATGGAAGATTGCGCGCACCGGGCAGGTTCCTGGGATGACCGAGCCGATTGCGCCGAACAAGTTCTATGAGTACTTCGCGCTGGCCGGGTGCATTCTCTCCGTCGGGTTCTTGGCGCTGCTCTTTGTACCGGGCTCGCCTGGCGTGCTGGGAACGGCCCCACTTATCGCGTTGGGTGGCTGGATTGTGCTGGGATTGGTGTCGTGGCCATCAAGAGCCGGTAGCTGAAGGATGTGCCGCCGGAGGAGACGGCGGCGTTGATTTTGGAGTAGTGAGGTGGGTTGTAGGTAGGGGAAAGGAGTAGCGGCCAGTAATAGGCAACCGAGGTGAAGACAGCGATGACTCCGCTGTTGTCAGAATTGAGAAACCCGGACGGCAAAGAGTGATGAAGTCGCTTACTACGCCGCCAGTGACTGGTCTCCATTCACGATGATGCTTCAATGAGGAATGTAAAGCACTATGGAACGAACATCGTGTGAAGAATAGCTACCTGAGAGAGGAGTCGTTTGATGGATTGGGTGTCGATGTCATGGTGGACAGCCGAAAGGTTAACCGCCGCAATGAATGTTGTGATTGCAGTAGCTGCCATCTCGTCTTTTGTATTGGCGTTACGATCGCTTCGCCTGAACCGAAAAATAAATGTCAACGCGAATAGGCCCATGGTTATGGCTGAAGTTCTCCAGCCAGACTATGCGCAGCAACCGTTAAGGCTAATGATTTCCAATCGTGGCCGTTCAGTAGCCAAAGACGTTGTGGTGGCGTTTGAACCGGATCTATCCGAAGTCAAAATGCAAAGCGGAAGCCGAGAAGGTGAAGCATTCCACTCAGCGGTCGACCGGGTTGAAACAATATTTCGGAACCGTGTTTTCTCGACTTGGGTTCCAGGCCACCAGATAGATGTAGCGTATTGGTTGCAACCAAGTGGAAAGCTAGTTGATGGTGGAACGATCGCCGATTCAGCTGAGGGGGTTCCTCCTGAGGTCTTTGCGCGAGTCGAGTATGACGACGAATTGGGTAACCACTACTCGGAGCGATATGAGCTGAATGTTCGCGCCGTCCTCGGAAACGACTTTCGGGTGAGCAAAACCAGGACTAACGGTCGGTTCAACTTCGAGGAACAGATTTCGAAAGATATCCAAGAAAACACGCGAATGCTGGGAAGGATTTCCCGCAGGCTATAGCTGTTGGAGATACTCGCGTTCTCAACAGGGGTGGGGTATGCACGCCGTGCTCGAAGAGGGTTCGAGCAAAGTTCTGGTACCAGGGCCGTTCATTTTACGGCCCCTATCGATGGGGCGGAAGAACGATTAGGATTCTAGGTCCAGTGGGTGGCGTAAGACTGTGATGTCTAGCCGATTTTTTGGACGTGGAGTCCAGGATGTTCTGAATGGGATGTCTAGTGGCTTTTGGACGTTTACGGCGGTGGAATAGCCGGATAGCTTTCCGGACAGTCAACTCTCTTTAAAAGGCAGAACTGATTCATGCTCAAGGTCCGTGGACGTCGGTCGGAGAAGTTGAACTAGCCACCTTGCGGTGAGTGCATTGGTGGAACACCAAGCAGCTTCATGAAGCATCGGACTACGCCACCTCACAGGAAATAGAAACCGAGTACTACCTCACCCAGACCATCGACACAGGGGCGTAAAAGAAGCGGAACTAAACCCAAGACGCTTCATAGATGGGGCGTCGAGTCGCTGGTGCTCAGGCACTGCGGTTGGTCGCGAGTGGTGGGGCTAAAGATGGCGAACGCATTGATCAGTCAGGTTTGTGTCAAATTTTGCTGCTTCACCTGCCAAAACGACAAGGTGGTTGGTAGCTCTCCCGATGATATTGGGCCCAGAAAGATTTGTTAACTGAATGGAACGAAACTAGAACGGTGAGGTCTAGCGTCCTTTGTAGACTTGGGGTCCCGATCTGCGAACAACCCTACGGAGCAGGAACACGAATCCGAAGTTCTTTCAAACGACACCGCCCACAGAGTAGTGGACACTTCTTGGATAAAAAGGCTCCTCGTATCCGTTGAGTGTTCGACTACGTGAAGTTCGAGTTGACGAGACTGCGAGTGGCTGCCAAGACATTTTTTAGAGCCTCGGGCATGTCTTCGAAATTCGACCCAGAAGCGACGCGTGCAAAGACACCCGCTTTCTTGGAATTGCGGAAGTCCTCTGCGAGTTTAAACTTTTTGGACTGGGCCCTGAAGGATGGCCATTCATGTAGTTCACTCTCTAAATCATGACCGAGAATGACGACGGACTCGCCGATTTGGACTCCTCCACCCCAAGTAAAATTCTCTAGACCGTTCCCCAGGCCAGCCTTGCGGGCCTCCTTTACGAATTTTTCTACACTGTTCTTCCAGCTACGCATTATCTGATCGCGTTTTTCCCTCGCAATTCTCAGGTGCTCTTCATTCTGGAAGTCTGGTTCGCATTGATACTTATTCAGTATCTCTTTTCGGCAGCGATTCTTTGCTGTGTCCATGGCGATCGTAGAGTCAGAATCACCATCTCTGACTACTAGTGTGGGGACGCCGAATGCTCGGATGACTTGTGCCATTGTAAGCAAAGAATCTGCGCCGCCAGCTACCGCCACAGAGACTCCCAGCTCCCGCAACGTCAGTCCGCTGTGATCACAGGGCATCGTATCAAATATTGCTCGTTCAGTATCTCCTTCAACTACTAGCGCACCCTGTGAGAAGAGGCTTTCAGTGACGGTTTCAAGAAAATATTTGTCTAGTTCGCCGTTAGCTTGTTTTTTGAGGAGACTTCCCTCGAGAGTGGGGCGACGAACAGTGGAACCGTCTCGTGATCCCTCTACACGAAATGTGTATTCCAGTTGGGAAGGATCTAAGAAATAGGGGCTGTGCGTAGCAACAACGAATTGCACGCTACCTGTATGCGCGGCTGTTATAAAAGAACGTGCCATAAGGCGGGCTTGGACAGGGTGTTGGTAGACTTCTGGTTCTTCGATAAACACGATTAGGGGGTTATTACCATTTTCGTCCTCGGCGCTCGCCTCTTTTTCGTTCTCTCGGTCTTGAGCCAATTCGGAGCGTGATTCTGCTGTAGCTTGGAGCAGAGCCAGCAGGGTGGCCCGTTGCACGCCGTGTCCTTCCCGTTCAATTAAGAATTCACTTCCGCCTTTGCGCATCTTCGATAGTGCATTTGGGCTAGCTTTTGGAGCCCAATCTTGTAACCCCACCTGAAACTCAATTTTCGTGTCAGGAAGGTACTTTTCTAAGTGATGATTAACTCTGCTGGCACGCTGGTCAAGCTTACGAGCAGCTGATTCTTTTACAGTACTTTCTAGCTGCTCCAGTACGTCTCTATTCTCTTTTGTCCACTCAGCTACGGACTGCCCTACGACGCCTTTCAGAATGTCACCGAGTAGTAGTTGGAGAGCGGAACCTTTACCCGAAACGTCGAACTGTCCGGTCAGGTCAGGTGCAGCGGGAATAAACACGAATCCGGAATCTACTTTTAGCTTATCTGTGCCTATGGCTCCGAAGAAGTGATTTGCCTGTTCGTCGGAAATTGGCTCTAGGTGTGGTTGATTTTCCGGGACTGCCTCCCAATCGTCGAGAGCTGCTAAAATCTCACTTTTAGAAGCCTTACTGGAAATCTCAAGATTCGAAAAGTGTTCGTAGGAGCTTCTCAGTTCTTGTAGTTGCTTGCGCATTTCCCCGACTTTTGTGCCATTTCGCAATTCGGTGAATGCTTTGCAAACTAACCGTTCCCCGTAGAGCTTGGACTTTCTGTCAAATCCGCCGATGCGTGTTAGCACTATTTCATTTCCACGAGCGTAGGGGCCAAAATTCTCGCGATCAGTAGTCGTTAATTGGTCAAAGGTAACTGACACTTTAACGTCTTTCTTGAGTACGTTCTTGGCGTCTTCTGCGTCTTTGGCGAAAATGTCTGAGGGCTCTAGTTCGAAGTCATCGAAAAACCATCTCACCGCGTGAAGGATGGATGATTTTCCCCCGCCGTTGTAACCGATGAATGTGGTATAGGGGCCAATGTCCTCGTTTAGAGCTGCAATGGCTCTAAAGTTTGTGATGCGCAAGTGCTTGATCTTCATGGATTCAAACTTACAGGCGCTTCGCGTGGAAGATGTTGCGAAGCAGCTGTTAGGTAGCTCTTCTACGTCCTAAGAGGGGTGGACCTGACGTACCTAGCGCATGTTTTCTCGAAGGGGGCAGCTAATTCAATACCTTGATGTGGGGGACTCATTGATTTAGGATGCTTCAGACTGCTTCACAATGAAAAGCGTGTCTATCGAGCATCCTCCAAATCAGCTATGGTACTAGGGGGGTAGATTGGTTGGACTTGGTTTCTATTTCAAGCGACTTTTAGCAGGCTAGGGTCGCCCTCAATTACTATTTTAAAATTTTGATGAAAGTTCGATTGGCTTGATGGACCTTCCTAAGGCAATTCAAAGTCACATTTGGCGAATCGATGGAAGGAATTCTAAGAATTTACCCGCTCAATTGGCTGAACACCCTTATTACCGATGGAGCTGTGAACGTCCCAGTGGTCTCTGGTGATTGCTGTGCTTGGGAGAGCAATGGTCACCTGAACAAGGATACGTAATGCACATTCTTCCCCAAGATGCTAGTTGGTTTTCGATCGCGAGTGGCACAGTGGCTGCGGTTTCATCTGTCGTAACCATCATTTTTTCGCTGATGCCTGTCTTTGAGGTAAATCGAATTGGAAAGAAACTCGCGCTGGTGAATTCGATCGTCGAAAAAGAAGATAATCCAAGCCGCTTAAATACTCTGATCCTGGAAAGAATTTCACTAGAGGCGAAGGTCATCGCACATCAAATTTGTCCAGTTTGGAAAAGTGCTGTTTCTCTCTCCCTATCTTTGTTCCCTTGGTTCTATTTTATGCATCTTGCCTCGGATTTTGAAGGGGCTGCTCTTAGAGTACTTGCGCTGGTTGTCGTCTGGATAGGGGGTTTGGTTTTGATCGACGCATGGGGCTCATCAATTTTTCAGAATCGAGTCATTGAAGCTTTCTATATTGCGGGCGAGCCTTTACCCCGCTCTAGGGTCAGCAGATTTGATGGGGAACTTCCGAAACCCTTTCAACTCTTGGCAGCAGAAGCCGCTGCCGCTATTCATTTAAGCATTTATTTTTGCAATTACTTATTGTTGCAATGGCGGGGAGCCGAAACACTGGAGGTAATGGGCACGGCCGTCATGCTGCTCTCCTTGAATAGTTGCATGGGATTGAACATATACCGAACACTTGTGGACGAAACAGAAAAGCGCGCTGCTCTATTGTTGGGGGCCAGGCAACTGTGCGGCTAGTTCTTCAAGCGAAGAGCGATTTGTTATTAAGCCATTTCCTTATGCAGAAACAGCACGTTGCGTGAAAGCTATATTTACACAGGTTCAAAAGGCAAGCTTGTCAAGCTGGCTCTGACGGGAGTCATAGACATGTGCAGCGAAGCCTGGCTAGGCGTACTGAAGACCTGTGATGTGTGTGCGACCTTTTAAGCGCAAATCAAATTAGTTAACCCCGTAGAGAGGCGACTCACGTGCAGCTTTAGGCCGCGTCCACTTTACTGCCTTCGACTTCAACGCTGCCCATGAAATACCGGGAATGTGACTTTTTCAAGGACTCCAAGGAGGGGGATGAGATGTGGACGATCTCAATATCAGGATCGTCAATCGCTGCTTCGCGGCGGAGGCGTTCCTTAAGCGCTTGAGTCGAGTCCGAGAATTGCTCGATAAAACACTCACCTGAGTTACGTTTGTAAGTGATTATGAAATCAGCCATTAATCTGCTCGCTTTCGATTGGCAGGTCGGTAAGGGCGTCCTTTAGTTCTCTCAGCGATTTGAGGGTCTCATTGTTGTTCTCGGCAGTGTCTGCCAATTCTAGCTCATAGCTCGCCATATACATATAGAACTTGGCTCGTTCTCTGTGTACTCGTGGGTCTACCGGGATGGCTCGTGATGTCGCGGTTATGGTCTGCAAACCACTTTGTGCTGATTCGTATCCCTCTTCCAGATCTGTCTCTATGCCGTAGAACTTGTCGGAGATTTCGAGCAAACTATCCAATATAGATTGCAAGGTGGGATGACCTGGACGGTAGTCATCTTCATACCGAATTCGGCGGCCCGTAAGATCAGCTAGTTTTTCAAATGTATTTGCCCATTCTGCTTCGAGCTAGGTGCGCAATTGAATCTCCACGCGACCAGCAGTTTTGCTGGTAGCCCAAACATGTACCGTGCGGTATCCTCGCTGGGGATTCGATAGGTAATTCTTGATGGTAACTTTGGCATTGACCTGCTGGCCTAAAGCCTCGATAAGGTGGGCAATGTCTAGAAGCGTTGAGTGTGTGGCGCCCGGGTCGAACCGAACACCGGCGAAGTCTTGCATCGCTGACAATCGGGCGCCTCTGTTAATTTTGTCTGCAATCGATGACCTAGTTTTGACTCGAGCGGATTGCACGACCTCGAAAGGTCTTAGCCCGCCGGAGTATATGGTTTGAACCGCAAGCAAGACCAGCTTCGATGTCTCGTCTTTTAACCATTCGTACCAAGAAATGATTTCTTCTTGGCAATCAGGCGGTGTACTACGTTTTCCTGCATAGAATTCCCCCAACTTATCTACTTGCGAGTTTGAGAAGGGATGCTTCTCGCAAAGGGATTTGGCGTCGATACCTATTTCGTTGCTAACTATTGGCCTTTCCCGAGCAGAACAAAAAATTTTAATTGCTCATAGCCCCTAATCTAGCGGGATTCTGTCGAGTACGGGGCTCTAGCTGTTGTCGTGAGTGAATCCCTGCTTGGCTATGGTCGAGCTTCTCTTTCTGAAGGCTGCGGCGAGGGCAGGGACGTTGGCATCGAGAAAGTCGTGGACGGTGGCGGAGATGTTCTCTTTATCATCGGTATCGCGAGTGACTCGGCCAACCTGCTGAATGACAACTCCGCGGAAGCTTACTGGGGCGGCCAGCACAAGAGCATCCAGTGCGGGAAGATCGATGCCTTCGCCAGCCACCTGGGACATGGCTAATAGGACGAAATGCGGTGTTGCGGCAATTTGTTCACGGACGGCTTGCCTCTCGCTTGCCTTTTGTCCGCCGTGTAGCTGAAGGACGGGGAAGGGGTCGTCGGTAAGCAGGGCGTTGAGGGCAGCGAGGTGTTCGCGTCGTTTCACAAGGACGAGGACCGTGTGCTCGTCTTGCACTGCTTGTGTGATGACATCGACGATGAGGCGGTTTCGGTCCTCATCCGCCGCCAGAGCGGTGTCGAGGTCGGGCCAGAACAGGTAAGGGGAGTCGTACGTGAACTCGGTGTTATGGACTACGTAATCGCGGCGTCCGGGGCGCTCGAGCTCGACGGTATGGCGGATAGGGCCGCAAATGAGTGGAAGCAGCTTATCGAGGCCGTCGGAGCGGTACGGTGTGGCGGTCATTCCGAGTATAAAGCGAACGTTGAGGTGTGCGAGGACGTTGGTTAAACCCGCAGCACCGACTCGGTGGCATTCGTCAACGATGATGTGACCATAGTTGGAGAGAAAATCTGTCTTGGAATCATTGCGGCTGATGGACTGAGCTGTAACAATGTCTACGACTCCGCTGAGCTTCTTCTTGGTGCCCGAGTATTGCCCAACCTGAACTTCCGGGAGGAACCGTTTGAGGGCTTGGCGCCATTGGGTAGCTAGCTCCCTCGATGGAACTATCACTGCGGTGGGGACCGAACGCTGGGCGATGATTGCACACGCCATGACGGTCTTTCCGGTGCCAGGAGGGGCAATGAGCATTCCAGACTTGTGCTTGAGTATCTGTTTGACGGCCGAATGCTGGTAGGAACGTAGTTCGCCGGCAAATGACGCATCGATGCGCCGGGGCTTAGGCGTATGGCCACGACGTGTGACGGTATATCCGGCAGTCTTCAAGATGTCGAGGACGTCATCGAGCGTGCCGCGGTCGAGTGTGAGGACTTGGTCCTTCTCATCAAAGCGCACGATGATCCGTGGAGTTCCGAAAGTGGAGAAACGCTGGGCCTGTTTTATATAGAACTGCGGGTTGGCAATAGCGCCTAGGTGCCGCAGGGCTGTACGAGTGGTGGCATCGACGCCTGATAAATCGACGTGGACATGTGAATCGTGCGTGACGTGGACTTTTCCCGAGGCCTTGAGCTTCTTTAGTTCTGCGCGGGTGGGTGCCTGGGGAAGGGATGTTTCGGGATCGGGCTGAAGCGCAGCGTAGATTTTCTTGAGCTCGGAAAGCGTTGACTTCTTCGTTCTTGCCAAAGCTTCGAATTGGTCTGGCAAAGGTTGAAAATTACTGTCGACGAATACTGTTGTGCCTTCGGAACGATGGTGGCCTGCTAATGGGAGGGCAATCAGATTGCCGAAACCACGGCCTTTCGTCGGCAGTGTGTCTTGAGATGGAAAGAACCGATCGAAACTGGAGAAGTAGGAATCCGGGCTAGCCTTGGCAAGAAGCCCGATGCCAACTGAACGAGCGAGGCTGGCGGGAATGGGCTCGTCGAAGAAGAGCCAAACGTGAGCTCCGTTCCCTGATCGTGAAACCTCGATAAGCGGATCGAGGCCGTGGTCCTTGCATTCCTCTGCGTAGGCGCGGGCGGCTTGCTTGAAGTCTTCATAGTCAAAATCGCAAACCAACAGCCGGCAACTGTCATCTGTACACAGCGGATAAAGGCCAACATGAAAGCGGTTGTCCCGACGCAAATGTCCTTCAATCACCTTTGGCGTCAGGGGCTTTAGGTCGGGATTTCTTCGGTCATAGTAGCCATTGCTAGCCGGGTACCAAGCCTTCTTTCCCGCAGTATTCTTGGCCACTGCGTAGACATCTGTCCTCCCCGTGAAGTAGTCCATGAAGAGGGCAATCTTCTCTTCCGGTGAGCGGTTTTCAGAGTGAACGTTCGCCGGCGTCGGTGTGATAACAGTACTGGGGTGCGAAGGAGCATGACCGAGGGCCTGCAGTAGTTGAGCTACCTGGGACTCCAATTCACTAACGCGAGTTTCAAGTGCTTGGAGGCGTTTCTGTTCAGTCATGGTGGGTGTTCCTTGTGCGTCGGAACTAGTTTATCGGACGGTGAGCGGCTAAGAGCCTTGTAGGCATGGCGATGTATTGCTTAGAATAATCGCACGACGAGCCGGCTACCGGAACGTTGTCGCCTGGAGCCGCGAAGGCTCCAGAGCTTTTTGGAGGGCCTCCTAGGCGCAGAGATGGAGTGCGTGCTTTAACAGTCAAGCCTTGATTCTGATAGGTGTGCGGGACAGGCGCAGCAAGTGGAGAGCGTTGAGGTGGCCTCTAGACATTCGCACACAATTCGGTTGTCCTTAAGAAGAGTCTCACTGAAAGGTGAAAGACGCTTCAGGTGTAGGTGTCATGCTGGGAAAGGAGGGATTAACTTGACAAAGTCGACCGTTTCAAAACCTAACCACATTAATACTTCTGTAACTCAGGCCCAAGATATGGATGAGGAAGACCGTCGCCGATACGTCGAGTACTTAGGGCGGGAGATTGCCAATTGGTCCGCGGAACTTAACCGCCGTCTAGCTTAACCGTTTATCCCGACGAGGAGGAAGGCTTAATCGTCGGGGAATTAGCTTGAGGGCCCTCCGCAAATCCGTAATTCCAATCAGTTTTAAGCAAACGTCAACCGGCCTATGATTGTTAAATAACGCCGTATGCCATCCGTGAGACTCCCGACGGGACATTGGAGTCTGATGAAACTCCAGTTCGCGTTGAGTATCGAAGGCGGCGCCGAGGAGATGGCGTTGTGCCTCTTGACTGGATTGGGCTAAATAAGGCATACTCTGAGACAGGAGCAGCCCTACATTATGTACAGCTGCTCGACCCTCACCGAGGCTACTGGCAGGTGAGGGTCATTTAATTTTTCCTGGAGCTTGCGAGGGCTTACGCCTCGGTACCACCATCAAAATTTGGCAATGCTCTCCCAGATACTTGTTGAACCACGCTGTGCTCTGACCGCCGTGAGTCAGCGTTCGGCGGTACATATAGGCCACAAGATCTGGTACCCAAAGGCACGTTTCGTCGGCTGGGCTAACCCATGCTGCGGGAATTCCCTGTGGAAGAACGTTTGATTTTCGTAAGCGCTTTAACGTGTTTCTATCTTTGTCGTTATCAGATTGGGAACGCCGTTCTTCGAAAATGATTCCGTTGAGCGAAGGGTCTTGCCCAGTGATAGTGGTGATCAGTTTTTCAAGGCAATCTTGGCGGGCGTGCTCAACATCCTGGTCGTACTGAAGGGGGCGAAGGCAAGCGACAGAATGGGAGTCACCAAACTCATAACAAAGCCTGAGCATTGCCTCGACCCTTTCTTGACCTTCTCTGGTCTGCATTGAATCAGTAGTATGCCAATAGGTGGATTGTGCAGCTTCTTTCAGACAAAACCGGGTGTCGGCAAGGTGTTTGAACTTAATGGCGGTTGCGACCAGCGAGTAAAAGGAATCGGAAAATTCCTCACCGGGGGCTACGTAGCTCTCGTCGATAAAAACAATCGTGTCTTCGGGAGAAGCTTGTTGGAAGATACGAGTTAGAGAAGGGTGGGGTCGGTGGGGCAAAAGCGATTCCTCCATTCACTTTAGATAACCTGTTCGGCATTGTGGTAAGTATACCTTTTGCGTGGGACACAACTTTGTTCATGCGAAGAGGGGAACCTACGATCTGTGCAGTTTGTAAGCTTTTGGTCGTATAGGTGTTCGTTTGAGCGCGTCTTCGACCTCTTCTATTGGGTAGAATTCTTGTTCAACCTGGGTACGCGCATGCGCAAATGGAATGCGTTCCTACTCAATCGCAGCTAGCCTTTGGTGAACAGCAAGCGGAGATGTGGACAATCTCGATCTTGGGATCGCGGTGGAGTGGTCGGCGGGGAGATGTCGCCAAGCGCCCGCGCCCTTTATGAGCTGTCCCTCACGAGCTCCTTGAGCGTATTGAGCGCCTGGCGGGAGGCGGTGCCGTAGCGCCCGCGCAGGAAGTGATGGGTGGCGTCGGGGTTGTCCAGTGATAAGTCTGTGCCGCTGAGGTTGTGCAGTTCAGATTCGCCGGAGGGCGTCTTCTCCACGGACCAGAAGCTTTCCGGGCGCAGGCCCAGCTCACCGGCGCGTTCGAGGGCGCTGAAGGCGTGGGAGGCGAAGATGAGCTGCGCGCCATTGACGTTGATACTGGGCTCGCGGAAGGCGTGGATGATGAAGTCGAGGAGCGCTGGGCGCAGGGCGGAATCCAGCTCATCGGCAACCAGGGTCCCGCCGCGGCGCAGGGTGTCCAGGACTAGGGGAGCGGTGGCCATCCAGTTCTGCGTGCCACCGGATTCATCGGTCAGCTTCAGCTCGTAAAAGGAATCATTGGCCTTGTGCTCCACGATGATGGCGTGCAGCAGGGATTCAATCTCCGCATCGGAGTAGGCGCTGAACTCGTCGGGGCGGCGGAGCCGTGCGTTGCTACGGCTGAGTGCATCGATGACCGGGCGCATCTGGCGGAAGACGTGCTCCGGGATGTGGTCCTGGTTGAGCCGCACGGAGTGGATACCGGCATCGGCCGCGCGCAGTAGGGCGGCAGCCTCATGCAGGTGTAGCTTGCCGGTGCGGATGAGGGTGGTGATGCGGGAGGCAGTGCTCATCGCAGTATGCCCGTGCGGCAGGTAGGCCACGTCGTGCACCAGGGCGCGGGCCAGCGGGGCGAGGACGGGGTGCCCGTCGCGCAGGCCGGCGGAAAGGATCAGCTCGGTGTCTGTTACGGGGCCGAGCTTGGCCACATCCCCCTTATCCATAAAGGAGCGCGTCCACTGCACCTCCTCACCGCGGGTGCGCACGAAGCAGGGGCTCCACTTGGTCGATGGCACGCGGCTGAGCCACTCGGCATGCACACCGGTGAAACTCCACTGGAAGCCGTAGAGGTAGCGCACGTCATCGAGTTCGAACTCCAGCTCAAAAGTGCTGGGCAAGCGCTGCGTGCGGGGGTTGAGGCGGTACGGGGCGTGGGGGAGTTGGTTGGGTGGGGCGTCGGCAAGCCAGGCGGTGGCAGAAGACTCGATAGCAAGCAGTGCGAAGGCTAGGGCGTTGAGGACGCTGCTCTTTCCGGAAGCGGTGGGGCCGATGAGAACGGTGATGGGGTCGCTGACCTGCTCCCAGCCTTCCTCCGGCGCGGTGGAGTGCTGCCAGTGGTGGTACAGCGAAAGTGTCTGCGTGGCGCGGATGCTGCGGAAGTTAGACACACTAAAGGAAAGGAGCCTCATGGTCGCAAGACTACAAGCCCACCATGTAAATCGGTCCTAGGTTTGGGTGCTGAGATTCGTTTTCTTCCCGTGCCTTAACCCGGTGGGCGCTGGTAGCGTTTTAGTACACACCGCAAAAGCAATCACAGGAGGCCACATCCTATGCACGGGGATACTACCGAGCTGCTCGTGTGTCTCGGGTTGGTGGTTGTCATGGTTCTCTACTGGACCTATTACATCCGGAGTGTGCGAAAACTCCCAGATCAGAAAGATGGTATGACACAGCCGATTCGGAAGGTGCCAAAAGTGATGGCGTGCTCTTTATTTATCCTTATGGCACGCTAATTATGGGCGCTGCCGGTGCCACGGGGTTGGTTGCAAATATGAACCTTCCCGAGCCTGTTGAAGCGGTGCTGTTTCTTCCATTTATTGCTGCTTTTGTCATTGGGGCGATTGGTTTTACAGGCGCTTGGGATTCCGCTTCCGTGGTCTTTTGTGCCGCGTTGGGTCGTGGACATCCGCAAAGCGAAACGCGCTCGGAGGCGCGAGCGCAGGCAAGCTAAGAAAATGAAAAAGCAAGAAAAGAAGGAATAGGCTTGGGCTCCGCTAACCCAGTGTCCGAAGGCTGTGCGCAGTGGTCCGCTGTGGAGTCTGGGGTTGGGGACGTTTCAGTTTTGTGGGTGAAAGTAGCGGTGATGCGCGCTAGGCTTTCTGGCATGAAGTATCGGAACGTTAACATCAGCTCCGTCGCGGCGCTTGTCATGAGCCTTTTAGGCGCGGCGTTCTTTGCTTTGGGGCGGGTCATTTTTGACGTTGGCGGATGGGCCGCATTCTTCTCCATTCCGGCTGGGGATTCATAGCCATTGCGCTTCTTGGACTGTGGTTTATCCCTGTACGCAGCGTGAAGGAGGACGCGGATGCTGGGACGTATAAGGCCTTCGGGTGGCGTGAATCTTGGGCCTTCATCGCGGTGACGGCGTTTCTCTTCCTGACCGGCTTCTTTATGGTCGATTCCGGTGATACGGATGAAAGCGTGAAATCCGCCTTCACTCAGATTGTGGGGCGGTGGGCTTTAGATCTTTCCGCGGTCTTGTTTTGGCTCTGCTGTCTTGGGATGATTGCGTCCTACATCGTGGGCGTAGTTGTGGCGGTGAAAAGGCGGAAGACCGTTGCTGAGGACTCGACGCAGAGATCGGGCCCGGAAAACCTCGGTGAGGATGGCGGCCAGGACGGGCCCTAAATTGCCATTTTCCGGGCCTGCCGATTAATGTTGCTGGGAGCGGATTCGCTGTTTGTATCGTGCGCTAGTTGAATACTGGTGCCCTTAGCAGGCAGGGATACGCGGGGCTATAGCTCAGTCGGTTAGAGCCGCGGACTCATAATCCGCTGGTCCCGGGTTCGAGCCCCGGTGGCCCCACTCTTTGGGATTCTCATCACAAAGTGCCAGCGTACAGGGTGAATCTTTGTAATCTGAAGAAGCCTTAATTCTTCTCTTTCGGAGGTTCTCCCGATGTCTCGCTCTCTTGGTTTGATGGTAACTACTCTGGGCGCTGCCGCACTACTTGTAGGCTGCGGTGGGGGAGGCTCCGATTCTCAACCTACGTCGGAGCCAGCCACGACGACATCGCAGACCACCACTTCCTCTTCTAGCTCGGCTACTTCCGCTACTTCTTCTGTCCAGCCTTCTGAAGTAACCCCGCCGCCGACGGAACCGGCGGTGCAGCCAGAGGTAAGTCCCGCGCAGGTAATGGAAGAAACCGTCCAGCAACAAGCCGGATTTTTGGCTCCACCAGCGGACGTTGATGCAAATGTCGATCCTGATGCAGGCGCCTACGTTGAACAGCCGGCTCCGGAAGCACCAGCTGTTGAGGAACAGCAGGCTCCAGCGCCGGCGCCAGCGGCTGCTTACTATCCGAACTGTGCAGCGGTTCGTGCTGCTGGTGCAGCCCCGATCTATGCGGGAGATCCTGGCTACAGCTCCGATCTCGATCGCGACGGTGACGGCGTAGCTTGTGAAAACTAGCTAAACGGCAACTGTTAAGGAGAAGGCATTTGCGCGGCGTCGCCAAGCATGTGCCCTTTCTTGTCGTGCCTGCCTAGTTGATAAATAGTGGCAGCAGGAACGCCATGCCGGTGCTCCAGACAAGGTGGAGCGTGGTGGTAGAAGAACAGGAAATTGGGCGCATCGTGTTCTTGGGTGGGCTGCGTCCTTCGGATGAAGAGCTCTCGGAGCGTCTGCAGGGCGCTATTGGTCCGGATTGGATTCGCCATGAGATTACGCCGATTTCGGTGCGCGATGTGGTCTTCTACCTGGCTAGCGCGGCGGAGCTACCAGCTGATGCGAATCGCACTTTCGATATTGGCGGCCCGGACACTCTGGAATATGCCTTCATGATGAAGGAGTACGCGAAGACGGAAGGCTTGTTGCCGCGCTTGGCGTTCTCCGCGCCGGTGACCACCCCGGAGTTGGCTGCTCGGTGGATTGCTTTGGTGACGCCGATTAAGACGGGCCTGGCGGAGCCGCTCATCGGCAGTCTGCTGCACAATACTGTGGCCAAGGAGCGCGACCTGGAAGAGATAGCCGCCACTACCGCAGCCTCAAACTCCCGAACTGGCAGCCGCCGGCCATCGCGTTCCCAATTGTCTGGACTGCGCTGTATGGGCCGGTGCGCTGACCGCAAGCTCTGCGGATTTAGTTCGTCGCGCCTGGAAGTCCGCACCTGAGCGCGGTGCGTTGCTAGCACCCTATGCGGCATGGACGGGCTTTGCCACCGTGCTCAGTGCGGAGATTGCGCGATTGAATCGCAGACACTAGCACTGCGACTGCGCTAGAGGATTGTGACCCGGCCATGCCAGAACGGCCCGCTATTTACGGTAAATGAGGCGCCGGAGTTGTGATCACCGTCTTTTTCGCAGCCAAGGGTGTCACCAGCGGAACCGATGCTGCAATCGACGTTGTAGGTCTGGCCAGTGGTTGGGCTGGTGACTGTCACGGTCGTTTTCGGGACGGAAGTGACTTGAGGTTTGTATGGACCATAGGTGTAGGTCGCTGCGGTTGCTGCCTTGTAGAGCTCCGCTACATAGGCACAGGAACTCATGCTGCCAGGGCGAACGGTGATGTCTGCGGGGAAGTCGTAGCAGTCGGTTGAAGCGATGGCATCGCCGTTGGGATAGGTGTTGCTGCCAGACTGGGTATCTGGATTTGCGGCAGCCCCGCTAGCGTCTTGGGCGTTGGTGCCCTCACTGCGATTGGCCAGAGTTGGCTGTGGACCTTGATGTCCCTTTGCAGCGTCTTCGCTGGAGGTTGAACGAGCATCGGATTGCGTAGCGCCGGCAGCTTGAGAAAAGGAGGTTTCCGGCAGTGTCTGGGCAGAATCCTCGCTGTTGTTGCTGCAGCCGGTCAGAAGAAGCGTTGCTGCAAAGGACAGGGAAAGTAGGCGAGAAGAGAGTTTGTGCATAGGAGTAATCTAAGCCGATTGCACAGCGCACTGCGGGAAAATGGGGAATCTTCCCCTACGTGCGTTCCTTGCCTAAATTTGGCTTCGCGGAGCGTGTCAAGTTTTTGTGTGGGGTTTGGTTTTCTTAGAGGTATTTATTGAAGCGGTCGGGGTAGGCCACAGCCATTTGGTTGATGGCTTGCTTCCAGCCGGAAACCTTTTCGCCCTCGACAAGTCGGCTCGCTGACGCTGCGGCCCGTTTCCTTTCTTGGCGCGTTGATCAGCGCGTTTGTCTTCAATAGTGCAGATCATCAACCACAGTGTCTTTAGCGCGGATTCGTCGTTGGTAAATTACACTCGATTGCGGGTGGCTTTACGCAGCTCATTGTTAAACGACTCGATAGAGTTCGTCGTGTAGATGACTTTCCTCGCTGCCGAAGGAAACTGTAAAAACTGCACGAACTGCTCCCACGCGTCCTGCCAGACTTTAACGGACCGGACGTATTTCTAACCCGGCTCAGAGCCTGCAAATTCCTCCAACGTCGCGGCAGCACTGGCCTCATCTGGGGCGGTGTAGATTTCTTCAACGCCGCTGACACTTTCTTCCGGTCCCCGTAGGCTACCCACCGGTTGGCGGCACGTATCAGGTGCACGACACAGGTTTGCACCATGAAACCAGGCGACCGCGTCAGGTAAGCCTTCAGCCCATCACAGCAGACAATTAAGACGTTCTTAACCCCACGGTTCGACAAGTTAGAGCTCACTTGTGCCCAAAACGACACTCCTTCTTCTTTAGCTATCCATAGTCCCAAGATGTGCTTGATTGCTTCGATATCAACGCCGATGGCCATGTAGGCAGACTTGTTGATCACCCAGTGAAGTGCCCCGAGTTTTGTTCCTAGGCATTTGCCTTGATTTCTATTATTTCCTGTGGCGGGATCTGCTTCCAAAAGGTCAAGTCCGCGTCCGTGGTTCGGGCGCTTGCCCGCATCAATATTTTTGTTTTCGTCCCACGCCGCACCCCTGCAGACGCTGGTAGCGTTTATACATACCGCAACCGACAGCCACGGGAGGCCTATTCTATGGACGGCGATGTTACTGTGCTGCTTGTATGCGCCGGGTTAGTGCTTGTCATGGTGCTCTACTGGACCTACTACATTAGGTGCGTGCGGAGGCAACCCAGATCGGAAAAGTGGTACGACGATGTCGACTTTGTAGGCGCAGAAAGTGATGGGGTCCTTTTCATTTATCCTTACTGCTCGCTCATTATGGGCGCTGGCGGCGCCATGGGGTTGGTCGCAAGTGCCAACCCTCCCGAGTTTGTCTACACGGTGCTGAAGGTTCCGCTCGTGGCAGCTTTCGTTGTCGGAGTCATTGGATTTACGGGCGCGGTCGGGGTTCCGCTTCCGTGGCCTTTTGTTCCTCGTTGGGTCGTCGATATCCGCAAAGCAAAGCGTGCCCGAAGGCGTGAGCGCAGACAAGCCAGAAAAAGGGAAAAGGAAGAATAGCTACTGCAGGAAGAGGCCATTTTGTGCAGCGTTCGCGGGGGTGGCAGCGTCACGCTGCTGCGAGCGTTGCATGAATCACCGCATTCACATGAGCAAATGGAATCCGCTCCTGCTCAATGCGCAGCCGGCCCGCAGTGAAGAGAAGGCGGTAGGCGCGCTGCTCTTCGGTGGTGAGGTGGGTAAGGGTGGCGGAGCCGTCGCCGGGGTCGGGGACAGCCAGGTGCTGGAATTCGGTGACGGTGGCTGTGTCCATGAGCAGTGACGTCGTGTGGGGGAAATGGGCGCGCACGGCGTTGAGGATGGCAAAGCCGGCGGCGTCGAGGTCGCCCCAGTAGGTGATGTCGATGAGGTTAAGCCAGTCCAGTGCGTGGAGTTGGTGGGCGGCGGTGCCGGCACCGAGGAGGGCGACGGTGGGAGGGGAGGTGTCCGGAAGCGTGGGCAAAGCCAGGAAGGTTTGTTTGTTCTCCACGATGAGGACGCGGGGAGGGGTATGCGGGAAAAGCGTGGCGGCGTGAGCTAGGGGGATTTCGATATCGCTGAGCGCTGGAGCGTGGTTGAGGTAGCGCAGGCGGATTCGGGCGTCGCTGCGGCGCAGGCCTAAGTCTGTGATGCCAAACGGCGCGAGGAGTGTGAGGAGTAGGCGGCGGTGGGTATCAATCCATTTGCCGTCCACACCTTTGACCGGCACGGCGCGCTCCCACTCGCCGGAGTCAGGGTTGGCGCGCAGCCAGGTCAGGCACGGTCCTAGGCATTTCAGATCATAGGCGCTTAAATCCTTCCATTGGGTATAGCTGCGGCGGACGGTGTGGGCGAAGTCGGGGGAATCGGGAAAGACGGCAGCGATGCTGTGCGCTCGTTCACGGGCGCGGGCGTACTCGAGGTTAAGGCCCGCGGCGGTGGCGATGCGTTCGGCACCGTTGATTGTGATGCGAGCCGGTATGTTGTTCGTGCCCAGGCCCGCGCGCGACCAATTGCGGGACTCGTAGATGACGTCCTCCTGGTGGGGCCAGCGCTGCCAGGCACGGATGAAGCCCTGCGTGGCGTCGATATCGCGGGCGGCAGCAGTGGCAGTGGGCGGGTGCAGGGGCCAGTCGACGCGCACAGAATCCGGGTCAGCCAGTGCTTCGGCAAAGTGATTGCGCAGGTATTTTGACGCGTGTGCTTGCAGGTCTTTAGGGCTGCGCATAGTCGGGGTCCTGGTAGGTGGAGGCGTCGATAAGCGAATAGCCCGTGCGCGCCCGCGGGCGGCCATTGATGATGGGCTCATCGTACTTGACCACAATCGTGCCATCCACGTAAGGAGACAGCGTCTGGATGAGCTTGAAAGGCGTGGCCAGAATCATGTGGAAACCAAAAGACGTAAAGACGGACATGGCAGTGCGGGTAAAGGTGGGATCGGCGCGGTCAAAGGCCTCATCCAGAATGATGGAACCATAGGTGGGCACGTCTTGGTCCGGCTCCGCCAGCCGGAAGCGCAGGGCCGCAGCCAGGCAGAAGAAGACGAGCTTTTGCGCTTGGCCGCCAGACAGCGAGGCGGAATCCTGATAGGTATTGGCTGTCGTTCCGTCGGGGTACAACTCACGGCCGATAAAGCTCACGTGCCGGCGGGTATCTAGCACCACGTTGCGCCAGCGGAGATCCTCTGGCTGGCTCGAGCCCAAACGGCTCAAGATCTTGTCCAACGCGTGGTAGCGCGCAAGGGCAGCCTCTGTATCATCGGAGCCGAATTCGCCCAAGCTGTGGGAGGTGGCGGCATCAAGATCCCGCTGGAAATCCTGGACCACCTGGCCGCGAGCATCCTTGACGTCGATGCGCAGGGTGCGCTCACCGTTGAAGGGAGAGCGCTCCAGGGACTTGTTGATGAATTCCATGCGCCTCTCAATATCACTGCGAGCACGGCGCAGGTCTGTGGTGAGGTGGGAGAGGTTTCGCACGGTGGAGCCGTTGAGAAGCTCGAGGAAGCGGGCGCGGAAATCCGCCAGGCGGTCGGCGCGTAGGAACTTGAGCTTCTCGATGCCCTCGCCAGCGAAGCTCGCCTGCGGCTCAAGGTCCGCGGCCTCCGCCGGCCACTGGGCCAGATATGTGTGGAGGACAGAGACAATTTTGGCGTTGGCGTCCTCGATGCGCCGCGTGGCGGTGCGGGCGGTGTTCTGAAGACTAGCCTGCACCTCATCGCGCCGGGCATCGATGTCATCAATGGTGAGCTTGCGCTTGCCCTTGTGCAGGGCATCTTCGACTGCTTTCGCGATGTCCTGGTCCTCGATGGCGGGCACAATACCGATGCTACGGCGGCGCTCGGTTGAGCGCTCAAGCTCGCCTTCGACGTTGCCCAGGTTCTTCTGGGCGGCGTTCAGCCTGGCGCGTGCGGCCTTGAGCTTGGCCTTGGCTTGCTCGTGGGCTGCGGCGAGGGCTTGGGCCTCCGGGGAGGAGGCCAGCGAGTCATACTGCTCCTGCAGATCCTGCCGGTGAGCCTCGGCGGAGGCGGTGTCGATATCCTGGAAGGAGGTTTCCAGCACCTGCTGGGCTTTATCGCGCTGGGAGCGCAGAACGTCCATCTTCCGGTTGAGGTTCTGGACCTGCTTGGCCGTGGCACGAGCAGTGGCCTTGGCCTGCGTGAGCTGGGCGCGTAAGAGCTCAATCTTGGCGGTGTTGGTGGAACCCACCCGGTACCAGGTAGTGCCGCTAAAACGCTTGCGGTCATCCTTGATGAAGCGGGTTGAGCCGTCTTTATCCTTGGGGCGGCTTTCCAGGCCATCGCGCGTTACCGCCGGGGTGGTGGTGACATGGTCCAGTTCCGCAACCGAGTCCACACACTCGTAGTTGAAGCGGCGCGAAATATGTTGGCGAATCCAGTGCGCCATGGCGTGGTCTTGGAATTCCAGTTTGTGGATAAGCTGCCGCGGGCTGCGCGCGGAGGCCTGCGGTGATGCAAACTCCGGAATGGTGCGGTACTCCAAACGGGTGCCCACGTTGCGCGAATTGACCCACTGGTTGATGGTGTCGCGGGCAGCTTCAGGAACGAGCAGGGTGGCGGCAAAGCCGTGGAGGAGCTTTTGAATCACCGGCTCCCATTCGGCCTGCTGCGGGCTGATATCGATGAGCTCGCCGGCGAAGGGAAGCTCGGATTCGGCATAGCCGGTATCGCGAGCCAGCTGCGCGCGCAGTTCAACTAGAGCCTTGTCGATGTTGGTGCGCCGCGAGCTAAATGAGCGCAGCTCGCTATCGAGCGCGGCACAGGCGGTGGCAGCGTCCCGGGCGGCCACGCCAGCTTCTTGTTGCTCGTTGATGAGGTTGGCGAAGTCAACCTTAAAATCTGCGATGCGCAGCTTCGCGGTGGCCTGCAGCTCGGCGAAGCCGTGTGGACTGAACTCGTAATCATCAGTCCACGCTCCAGCGGCCGCAGCCAACCGTTGGAATTCCTTCGTGCGGTGCTCAATTTCTTTGTCCGCAGTTTCTATCTTGGCGCTTAAGGCATCGAGCTCGCCAGCGCTGAGCTGGGTAACAGCCACCGCGGCCAGGCGCTCGGCATCATCCAGGTGTGCGACCTCAGCGTTGAGGGTCTCCGACTGCGACTGGGCCTCCGATAGCTGTGCTGTGAGCGCACGGATGCGGAAGTCTAGTTCCTCTGTCACCAGGCGGGCGCGTACGGCCGGCAGCGCCTCACTCATCGCCTCTGCTTTCTCCTTATCCGCTTCAGCACTAGACCGCTGAGAGTGAAGTTGGGGCAGCGGCCCGAGCGTATCAATCTGCGCCTTGACGTCCTCAACCCGCAGGTAGGCCTGGCGCAAATCCTCAAACTGTTCCACGGCCTCATCCGCTCTGGTGAAGGTATCCGGCACATCCAGCATGTAATCCCTAAAGAGCTGGTCCAGGCTGGACAGGGACTTCGCGGATTGAGTGCGGTGAAGAAGAAGCTGGCCCTCCACATTCTTAATCCCCAAGCGTTTGCGGAAGCGGTCCGCAAACGTGGCATAGGTCGGCGTAAAGAACGCGCCGGGGCCCTTATACAGGGCCCTGATCTTGCGGCTATCCAAGCTGCGGGTGAGCAAGGGGCTGAGCTTATCGATGTCCTCATCGCCCGGCACCAGCCCATACAACTTCTTGATCTGGCCTACGGAGTTCTCACCGCCGTTGAGGCGAAAAATGGCGATGAGGGTGTGCTGCTTGCCCTGGCCATTGTCGTAAGTCAACGCCACCACTGAGTTGGTCGCACTTTCACGCAGGTATTCCGGGGTAATCTCACCAGTCTGTGTATTCTCCTGCTGCCGCCACGCTCCGCGCACGTAGGAGACCAAGTTACGGCCGTTGTGCCGACCGAGGTCTTGCTGCGAGGCGGCGTTGAACTTCACGTGATTCTGGGGGACAAGGACGGCTGACATGGCATCCAGCAGTGTGGATTTACCTGATCCTGAGCCACCCGTAATGAGGAAACCTTTCCGCGCTACCGGGATGGAAAAATAGCCATGGAAGGTGCCCCAGTTAATCAGCTGGATGCGGCTGATGCGATACTGGCCTGGGTAAAGCTCCGTGTGCTTAGTCATCTGAGGTGTCCTCCTCGGTATCCTCGGCTCGCGCCAGGCGGGCGTATTCATCCCGGATGGCGGTGACCGTGGAGGCATCGAAAAGCTGGCGCAGCACCGGCGAGACCTCCAACCGGCCTTCTGTCTCCGTGGTGCTGAGCAGGGAATAGTCATTCTGGATGCGCTTAATAGCCGCGTTGAAGCGCTTGGTGAATCCGGCCTCGTCGCGGTTATCCACCGCGCGGACATAGCCGATGCTCTCCCGGAGATCTTCTACGTCCACGATGACGCGCTCGCCGGGCAGAGCCAGCCCCAGCTCCTGGCGCAGGTTCAACAAGATAGCGGTATCGATGTGCTTGAGCTTGTCCGTGCGCAGCACCTGCGGGATGCTCAGGCTGTCTTCTTCCACCATGCGGGTAAAGGCAAAGCCCTCGGTCTCATCGATGACGAGCTCCAAAAATACCTCGTGCAGCCTGGCACGCAGATTTTCTTCGTCAGAGATAATTGCTGACCACAGCACTGGTTCCTTCTGCACGCGGATAAGTGGTCCTTGGAGCAGCTGCACTAAGGCGCGGCGCGAGTGGTAAGTCAACGTTCCTTTGTCGTGCTCCCATAGCGGGGGCTCGTGCGTAGAATCCACGCGGGGGCTGTTGGCGGTGGTCACTGAAGCTCCTCAACGGTTGTGTGATCGAAATACATAGTGGGAATCTGTGCGGCACGTACAGCACCGTCTTCTTCAGTCCACGTGATTTTTTCTTGCGACTCCCGTACAGCAGGCAGCGGATGTTGATCAGCAATATGGACCAATCCCACCACGCTGGCTAGGCCTTGTGTTGGGGGATGAGCTTGCAATACCTGCGCAATGGTGCACGGGCCAGAGTCGCTCACTGTCTGCCGAATCGCCTCGTGCAACTCCTCAAAGTCGATCTCGGACTCGCGTACCAGCTCATAAAGGGCGTGTGCGTCGTCCTCGCCCGGTTGGTAGGACACGGGTGCTTCCTCCACGACCTCCCGTCCAGGGTTAGCCAGACGAATGCGGGAGACCGAGTGAATAGACATGCCGATGCGCTGTAGCGGCGTGTCCATCCGGTGGAAGGCCTTGAGTTCTGAGCCTTGCGCGGCATCAATAGCCATGCCGCGGGCTTCTCGCAGCAGCTCAATCATGCGCCGGTCCTCCGCGAACTGCTCCGAGGACACGTAGTGGCGCAGACTCCGTGCCAAGCCCGTCATGGTCTGGTTGACCTCAAAGCTGGTTTCTTCCATATCGCGAAAGAGACGACGCAGCTGCCGTCTTCTCTCCGGTGCCACATCTTGGCCCGCTTCACTATCGAGCACCTGTTCAATCCACTGGTCCAACCAGACGCTGCGTTCCCTATCCATAAGGAGGGAATAAAAGCCTTGGAAGCTGCGGCCCGCATCTGATTCTGCGATGTGGTCTACGCCGTTGAAGATCTCCTCCAACACATCACCGCGGTAGCCTTCCGGATCCAAAAGCTGCCGGCGCAGCTGGTGGTTGAGCGCTTCAAGATCGTGGCGAACTCTGGCGAAATCGCTCGGCACCGCCATAGCCATATTGAGTACATCCTGGACTCGTTCCTCAGTCTCGGCGGCGGTGAGCCTTTCAAACTGACCCAGCTGTGCTTTTTCAATCTCGCGGTCAATGCGCGCGCGTTCTGCCTCCAAACTGGCCACGCGGCTGGCGATGTCCTCATTGGTATCCCGCGCCAACCTCTGCAGAGCCGAGCTAATGGATTCAACACGCGAGGCCGTCACCGTGGTCACCGGTTGTTCCCAGCGCTCAATGGCTTCCAACGCGGATAGGGCTTCCTCGCTGGGCTCGAGTGTTTCACCACGCGAACTCCTTCCGGATTTACGCACTAGCCAACCGGCCTTGACCCAGTCATTGCAATAGTTTTGTGGGGTGCGCGGCATGGGAAACTCGCTGGCAATCACTTCGAAATCGGTGACCATGAGCTCATAGACTTCCGCCGCCGGACGCGCCCGGGTGCCGCGTGGAAAGTACTCCGCAATCAGCGCCAGAATCACCGGCGCATTATCCGCGGCGAGGAGCCGAATCGCGGCGGAATCATGCATCAAGCGCCGGAGTGACAAAGCGCGTGCTTCAACAGACATGACTCGATTCTGACAGGTGGGACGGACATATGCAGGGAAATATGGCTCAATAGTTCGAACAACACCCTGCCATGATAAGGGTCCACTTGTGAGTGAAAAGCGCGAGGCATTGAAAGTTCTCGCGCGTCAGTAGACCACCTTCTTAGTCCTGTGCAACACCAACGTTGACTTCGATGTTGCCGCGGGTGGCCTTGAAGTAAGGGCACATCTGGTGTGCGGCGTCGGCAAGCTCCTGTGCCTTGGCGTCCTCAACACCTGGGATGGTGACCTCGAGGTCGACGCCGAGGTAGAAGCCCTCGTCGTTCTTGCCCAAGTTAACGCGGGCACCGACGGTGGAATTCTCGGCATCTACGCCCTTGTCCTTGGCCACTGCCTTGAGCGCGGAGTGGTAGCAGGCGGCGTAACCGGCAGCGAAAAGCTGCTCGGGGTTGGCGCCCTCACCGCTGCCGCCCATTTCCTTTGGAGCGGTCATGGTGAAATCCAGATCGGAATCCTTAACTACAGCTCGGCCGTCGCGGCCTGCTCCGGTGGAGAGCGCTTCGGTGCTATAAACGGCGTCCATAATGACTCCTTTTCTATCGGGTCTTTGTACGTCCGCCGATTGTACGCAAGAACGCTAGTCTGAAAACCTGGGGCACTTCACGTAGTGGATGTTGAGTTTGCTGGGCACGGCAGTCAGGTCGAAAAACTTCCATAAGTGTGAGAGGTGTGCGCCGGAACCTGTCTAATCCTCGAAGAGGGGGTTCAATTCGACCTCGGGGTGGTGCGCTCGATGCGAATACGCCAGGGGATCTTACCGAGTGCTTCGTTGTAGGTGTCGACGACGCCGTCGCCGGCGCGTTCGGCGGTGCGTTTGATGGCGTCGCTCCAGCCGGTCGACTCTATGGACTCGCGGGTGTAGGCGTCGATTCCGGCGACGGTAGCAAACTCATTGAGCTGGTGGACGAGGCGGTTGCCCGCTTCGGCGGCCTTGGTATTGCCGCCGAGGCGGAGGACGAGTTGAAGATCCTTGAACGTGGCGGAGTCGTTGGCTTTGTCGGCGATGGCGTTAAGAGCGTTGATGATGCGTTCCTCACGCTTGGCCTTTGCTTCGGCGATGCCCTGGCGGTGTTGCTCGAGGTGGTCGGGTTCGCTGGCGGCGACGCGGTTGAGCTCGAGAATATTCAGCTGATTTTGGAGAACCATGACTCGGGCAAGCTGGAAAATCCAGTACGTGGCGTTTTCCTCGGCCTCAGTGAAAGCCTGGTAGGCCTTCTTGGGATTGGTGGCCTTCTTCGCAATTTCCTTGGCTACTTCGTCGAGTTCTCCAATGATCTGTCCCTGAAGCCGTTTGAGGTCGACATCGAGGTCATCGACCTTGCTCCACGTCACGGCGCCGACTTCGCCGGTCTTTTGGAGCAGACTGAACGCCTCTTCGATGGCCTCAGTGAAGCCGTTGATATCGCCGTTTACTTCGGTCTTGCGTTGCTGGATGAGCTTCTGGACGTTCTCGGAGACTTCTTCGAGGTAGTCGAGCACCTGGTCCATTTGTGCTTGTGCAGCGCTTTCTTCGAGGATGGCGGCGACCGCGAGAGGAGCCGCTGGTGTGGCGAGAAGTGCGGTGTTTTCGAACTTCAGGTGCTTGACGATGGACCCGGCATTTCCTTTGGCGCCGGGGAGGTCGCCGACGCGGAGGACACCCGCGCGGATCTTTTCGGCGGCTACCTTGTTCTCTTTGAGGAATTGCGCACTGTCCTTTGAGAGTTTGAGGTAGCGGCCGCTGTTTTCTTGGAATTGGCTCAGCGTGCGGGCGGACTTGCTCAGGTTATGCGCCACCTTCGGGGCGACGCGAGCGAGCTTCTCCTGAGGAGAAGACTCATCGAGTCGTGTCAGAGCGGATTCAGAGCCGAGGAACATGAGTGAGTCCCCGTGGAGGATGACCTGGAGTTCGGCGTCGCTCGCGCCAGGATTCTGGGGAAGTGCGGAACTTGGTGAATCAGACATGGGGTAAGGTTCCTCGGTGCGTGAGACTTTTTAAGGGGATGTATGTAGCTTACTGGAGCTGTGCGCCTGGATACTAAGTTGTCGAAAGTAAACTCGCGGGCCTTGTTCGCCGTTTCGGCGATGTCCGTGTGGAGCGCGGTCGGCACGATTCGTTGAGGGACACCCCGGTGAACGTGCAGCCAAGGTGGTGGAGGCGAAGCGCCGCGCTATCGGCGTCGGCAGTGCAGACTGCAGCCTGGATGGGATCGGGGGCTTGAGGGACCGGTTGGTGTGGCAGGATGAAGTAAGCGTGACGGTCGCACACATGGTGGGGCGCGTCGGGTCGAGCGGCGCGGGACGCCTAAGCCTTTCAGGGTGCGGCAGGCAGAAGACTCGGAGGCGAAGGCGGCGATTGCGCGGGCGGCATCGGAGTTAATTGGAGATGACGACGCGGTCATTTTTGACAACGGCACGACGGCGCAAGCCATTGCACAGCGGCTGGCTGGCCGGCCCATTACGGCGATATCGAGGATCTGCATCAGCTGGTCACGACCACGGACGCGCCAGCGGAGCTCCTCGCGCAGATTCGCGACCTTGGGGTGCAGGTCATTACTGTGCCCGCGGGTAAGTAAGGCTTAGTAGTAGGAGCCTTCCTCGTTCGTGACCTCGCGGTCGGCGCCGATCTTTTGCAGGTACATGCGGCGGTGTAAGCGGATGGCGGCGCGGGCGGCCATGGCGAGGC
This sequence comes from Corynebacterium sp. HMSC06D04, assembly GCF_001807315.1. Lineage (NCBI taxonomy): Bacteria > Bacillati > Actinomycetota > Actinomycetes > Mycobacteriales > Corynebacteriaceae > Corynebacterium > Corynebacterium sp. HMSC06D04. Next base: position 60,417 of record NZ_KV788534.1, on the reverse strand, counting down.
TGTCCAGGAGGAAGAAGACGGTTCCTACCTTGGTGAGGCTGAACAAGAAGAGGAGGGAACCTGCGATAAAGACCACGGAGATGGAGACATCGACGGCGATGGAGGCCGTCTCAAAGCGGTTGCGGATAACGAATTCGTTGTGGTGGGGTGTCGCGTCACTTTGCTTTACACTTTCCCATCTTACCGGTAGTGTCACTTACGACAGATAGTGTAGTGAGATTGCTACACACTATGTTGTGTTGAAGCAGAGGTTGACCATGCGTATTCTCCAGGACGAAAAGCTGACTCCTCAGCAGCTGGAGGAGTTTGATGCGCTTGCGAAAGCGAGCGAATCGCCGGTTGTACGTACTCTTATGCAGAACATCGCAGAGGTGCTTCGTAACGGTGGCAATTTGCTGAGTGCAGAGGAAGATGCTGCGTTGTCGCCGAATGAAGCAGCTAAGCAGCTCGGCATGAGCCGTACATTTCTCAATCGCCTCCTTGATCAGGGAAAAATCCCCTACTTTAAGGTGGGGACGCATCGACGCATCCGTGTAGTCGATCTCGCTCTATTCGAGCAGCAGCGCGATTCGGATCGTATTGAATTGGCACAGCGTCTGGCACGCCAGCAGCAAACCACGCGTGCAGTAGACGCGACGATTGCGGACTTGCTCTAGTTTTGGTTCTGCGGTACGAAAAGGGCTATGCATAGTAGGCGCGGGCGTCCCACGCTTCGAGTGCTTAAAGAGGACTTGAGGGACGGATGGCAAGAACCGTTCGTCATGCGTGCGGTGGGTGATGAGCGTTACGAAGATTTGTTGCCGTTAAGCGAGCTTGCACATCCTATCGTAAGGAAGACCGCTGATTCCTTCACCGACACCGCAGCCGCCGATAACTACGTGGGAGCTATTGGGAGTGCTGTCTCCATTCGTCTGCTAGAGATTAAGCAGTCCCAGTGGCGAGGCGGGGTGTGGACCGATCCTGAAACTGGAGTGCGCTGGCTGGTTGCTGCAGGACTTGCAAAAGGCGGTCTTGAGGACAATGACGATTTCTATAAATTTGTGGAGCGTGAGGAACACAACGGTACTATTACTCGGCTATTGCCGACAGAAGACGATAAACGCTTGCTGAAGTTGGAGACGGCGGCGCGTATTCGTACGGAGTGGGAACTCAATATCCAGCGTGAGGTGCTGGCTGCGTTGCAGGAGATTCGCGGCGGTGGGGCAGCGCGCTTTGACGTAAACCATCCGCTAGCACGATTGGGTAGGTTCGCTACCATCGAGTTATACGTGGAATTGGTGCGGGGCGAGGACCGCATTGCCACAGATGAAGTCATCGTTGAGTTCTTTCCGCAGCGTGGAGTCAACTTCAGCGAGGAGCTCTACTGGCAGCTCATCGTTCGTGTATTAGCTTCGGTCTACCCGCCCGCACAGGGCTGGGATCGTGCTGGGGACGAGTTTCACCAAATGGAAGAATCGGGGAGTCTCGACAAGCGCATTTCCGAGCTAGAAACGCATGATGTGAAGCGCACCCTCGCGGAGGTTGAGCTCGGAGCCGTCGCACACTTCACCCACCGTGAACATTTAGCAAGCAAGATCATAGATGGGACTGGTGTGCGTTCCTTGTGCGGAGTCTATTTTGTTCCCGCACAAGACGCAGACTCGTTGCCAACATGTCCGCAGTGCGACGTGCTGTATGCTGCATTGCCGAAGCTACCCTTGGGCGATTAGCGGCGAAAATGTCACTCTCCGTAGTGCATTCGGTGTCTCAGCTACTTGCGTTCCTGGGGGGAGGACCGTTCCTTCGTAGTGAACCGCATTGTGGATGAATTTGAAACTACCCCGCGGCGGCAGTGATTTACTGCGCCGCGGGGTGGCTATCTGAAGAAGAAGTACTTTCGTGCTTTGTCTGACTTTCTGCCGCTTTAGCGGTCGGCGGTCAGGGTGATGCCGTTGGTCTCGGCGGTCTGCTGCAGTGCAGTGAGAGCCTTGGCGTCCTTTTGCAGGTCGTAGGTCTCAGCGAAGCCAACATGGACGTGAGTTGAATCGTTGACGTCCAGCTCGAACAGCTTGTGGCCGGCTTCCTGCTCCAGCTGTGCGGCCTTGTGCTTCAAGGCGTTGATGCCGGTTGGCAGGTTCTCCTTGTTGGAGTCGGTGTTTTCACCGGCGTTGTCGCCAGCTTCGGCCTGCCCGTCGGTAGTGGCGGCCTGTGCCTGGGCGTCGGTGTTACCGCCGAGGAGCTCAGAGAAGTCCGGGCGGTTGCCGCCGAGCAGGGAGCTGCCTAGCTGCAGGAGGGCAGCAGGGTCGGCAGAGGACAGCTGGTTCAGCGGGGTGTCCGCGTCGATGCCTGCGGTGTTAGCAGTGCCAGTGGCATCGGAGTCTGCAGCCGGATTTGTTGCGGCGCCGTCGGCAGCCGGCGCGGTTGCGGTGGTGCCGGTGGTGGTGGCGGCAGCCGGGTTTGTTACGGCGCCGTCGGCAGCGGTGGTCTCAGCGGCGGTGGCGTTGGCGGCACCGGCGATTACGACTGCGGGAAGTGCGGCGGCAATGGTTGCGCGGCGCAGGGCGTTCATGGAACGCATAGGATAAATCCTTTCTATCGTTGCGGTCTTTCGGACCACGGGTGATGTTAGGAAGCGTTTCTGTGGCGAAGCTGGCTTCTAGCTGTCGGCTTATTGCAAAGCAGACTCGATTGCTTTCAGGGATTCCTTGATGTGCGGGATGGTGCCTGCCACATGCGAGCCGGCATCGTTCGGGATGAAGGTGACGTTGCCGCCGCGCTCAGACCACTCCTTGGCCAGCTGCTCAGCAGTGGAGAAAGGAATCACATCGTCGCCGCGGCCGTGGGTGATGACCACCGGGATGGATGGGGCGTCGTAGCCAATGTGCTGGTCGGCCAGGATCTTGTCGTAAGGTGCCTCAGCGATGAACTCGTCGACGTTCTTGCCGTCGATGCTGACGTCTTCAATCTTCTTGCCCGCGAAGCTGGTCAGACCCAGGGTGCAGGAGTTGGTGGCGTTCTGCAGGACGGTCTTGCCCTCCTCATTGAGGTGGGAGTACAGGTCCACGTCGTAGGAGTTGCTCAGCCCCAGTAGAGCGAAGGACTCGAAGAGGAAGTAAAGCGTGCCGTCGAGAGCCGGCGGCAGCAAGGTCAGATCCGCAGGAGCGGCGCCGACGGTGGCGAGCTTGACGTTGAGCTCCGGGGCGTAGTCGTTGTAAAGCTCAGCGGCAGCAGCGGCGGCGCCACCACCCTGCGAGTAACCGTTGATGATGACCGGGTTATCGGCGTTGATATCCCAGCCTTCTAGCTGGCGGGCAGCGCGGGCGCTATCGAGCACGGCGTGTGCCTGCGAGACACGGTCCATGTAGGTATGCATGCCCGGGGTGCCCAGACCCTCGTAATCGGTGACCACGACTGCGTAGCCCTTCTTCAGGTACTGCTCAAAGAAGAACTGCTCGTAGTCACCCACGCCGTCGGCAATCTTGCGCGAAGGTGCGCAGCGGTCGGCCACACCCTGGGTGCCCGGTGCGAAGGCGATGAGCGGGCGCGGACCGTTGCCGGTCCACTCCGCCTTCGGCTCAATCACGATGCCGCTGACCGGAATCTTCTCACCCTTGCGGTTGGTGGAGGAGTATAGGATGCGCTGTGCCTTGTACGGGCCCACGTTGGTAATGCCCAGCGTGTTGGCGGGATTGCGCACGGCATCGGAGCGGAAGAGCTGGCCTGGCTCAGAGCCTTCGAGCTCGACTGGGTCGTGGTAGAAGGCCTTGTACTCGTCGCCGACCTTGTTATCGGAGGGGGCTGCGGCGTCGGTGCTTGGCGCGGCGTCGTCAAGCTCCTTGGCGTCGGTTGCGATGTCGGAGGCCTCAGCCGGGCTCTCGTCAGCGACTGGATCTTCGAGGGCCTTTTCAATGAGGGCGCTTTCAGGCAGCTCGGTGTTCGGAGCATCGGCAGCGACGGCGGCGGGGCAGATGCTGAAGGTCAGGCAAGCAGAAGCAAGCAGTGGCAGGTAGGTGCGCAGTGATTTTTGCACGGTAACGTCCTTTCTAGAGATCGGAGGAGTCTTAGTGTTTGTCTGGCTACGCCGTTAGGGGGCGGGGAGAGCGCTGCGCGGTGGAGCTGACACCGATTATTATTGGTTTAATTTTGCTAACTAACAATGGGGAAATGAATTTAATCCGTTTGTACAGGCCCGTATAGGGGTGTACGCCGTTAGCATTACGTTTCTGAGCGGGCGTGCTTGAATGGAATCATGATTGACGCGCGCGATAGGCAGGCCCTGGATGTGGCCAAGCTGTACTACAACTCGCACCTATCCCAAGCGGAGGTAGCGCAGTGTCTGGGTATTTCGCGCCCCACGGTCTCCAAGCTTTTGCAGCACGCGCATGACCAAGGCTTCGTGGTCATCAGCATTAACGATCCGCGCGAGCGCTCCGATGAGCTGGTGCGTGAGCTAAAGGAGCGCTTCGCTCTTGCCGACGCCCGCGTGGTCACCACCCCACGCGGCGGCAACCTCATGCAGGACTTGGGCGCGGCCGGCGCCGCGCTGCTAGAAGAGCTCGTCCACGACGGCTCCAGCGTCGGCGTGTCCTGGGGCCAGACCATGTCCGCCGTGGCGGAGCACCTGCGCCAGCTGCCTCTCGAAGGGGTAAAGGTGGTGCAGCTAAAGGGCGGGCACTCGCACACGCAGCGCTCCACCAAGGACTTTGCCACCCTCCAGGGCTTTGCCCGCGCGTTTAATGCGGAGACCTTTATGCTGCCGCTGCCTGTCATTTTCGATTCGGCCGAGACGAAGCAATGGGTGGAAAAAGATCGCCACATTGCCCACATCGTGGAGATGGGCTCTCATGTCGACGTCGCGGTGTTCACGGTGGGCGCGGCCGCGCGCGAGTCTTTGGCGCTGAACCTGGGCTATCTCAGCGAAGAAGAAACGCAGCTTATCTTGGAGCGCGCGGTGGGGGATGTCTGCTCCCGCTTCTTTGACACTGAAGGCCGCGTGGCCGTGCCCGAGGTGGACGCGCGAACGGTGAGCATTACTTTCGACGCCCTGGCGGCGCGGCCGGCACGCGTCCTCGTTGCCGGCGGGCCGGAAAAGGCCGGCGCCATCCGGGTAGTACTCGAGCAAGGATTGGCCACGCATTTGGTCATCGATCACAACACGGCGCAGCGCGTTCTGACAGGGGAGTGAGCCGTATCATAAAGGTGAACAAATGTAAATAGCATCATTGACATTTGTGCTGGCTGGAGTAGGGTAATGCCTGAAAGTCATTATCCTTCCGATAGGAGTTCACCGTGTCTGAAGCCGCACACGCAAACGAATTTTCCACCGAAATCGCCACCCCGCACATCAACCCCAAGGGCGCGGAAATCGCAGAGACCATCCTGCTGCCAGGTGACCCACTGCGTGCAAAGTTCATCGCCGATACCTTCCTAGAGGACGTCGTCCAGTTCAACGAAGTCCGCAACATTCTCGGATTCACCGGCACCTACCAGGGCCACCGCGTCTCCGTCATGGGCACCGGCATGGGCATGCCTTCCATCGGCATCTACTCCTGGGAGCTCATCCACAACTACGGCGTGAAGAACCTCATCCGCGTCGGCTCCATCGGCGCGCTGCAGGAGGACATCGACCTGCACGACGTCATCGTCGCCTCCGCCGCTTCCACCGACTCCAACTTCCTGAGCCAGTACAACCTGCCGGGCCAGTACTCTCCGACGGCTTCGTGGAAGCTGCTCAAGGGCCTTGTCGATGAGGCAGAAAAGCAGGATGCCCACATCCACGTCGGCAATGTCTTGAGCTCCGATGTCTTCTACAACTTCGACCAGACCGTCAATGACCGTTGGGCACACATGGGCGTGCTCGGCGTCGAGATGGAATCCGCTGCGCTTTATGCCACCGCTGCCGAGGCAGGCGTGAACGCCCTCGGCCTGTTCACCGTCTCTGACAACATTGCTGCCGATACCCACCTTTCGGCTGAGGAGCGCCAGACCGCATTCCACACCATGATGAAGCTCGCGCTGCCACTGGCAGGCCTGGACTAGGAAGGATGGCTTAAAAAGCCATGTCAAAAGCTACAAACGCTAAGCCATCGGGCGTCGTAAAGCGCGGCGTCGATGCAGCCCTCAACCCTAAGGCAGCCGTACCGGTGCTGCTATTCTGCTTCGTCTTTTCCCTCGTGGTGGATAATGGTTTTAAGACCATGACCATGCCGATTGCGCAAGGCTTGGGCATTGATGACAACACCGCCTCGCTGCAGGCATCCCTTGCCGGCGTCATCATCGGCATCGGCGCCGTCGTCTACGCGGCGCTGGCGGACTCCGTGTCCATCCGCAAGCTCATGATCACCGGTGTGCTCCTCGTGGCCGTCGGCTCGACTATTGGTTTCGTGGGCTCAGGCTCTTGGCCCATCGTGCTGGCCGCCCGCCTAATCCAGACCACCGGCCTGGCCGCCGCGGAAACCCTGTACGTCATCTACGTGACCAAGCACCTATCTGAAGCAGACCAAAAGACCTACCTCGGCTTTTCTACCGCCGCCTTCCAAGCTGGCCTGCTGATTGGCGCGCTGACCTCCGGCTTTATCTCCACCTACATCTCGTGGACCGCGATGTTCCTCGTGCCGCTCATCCTCGTGCTGTGCATCCCGGCCATCCACAAGATGGTGCCCGAGGACGAAGCAGTGGAGTCAAACCTGGACGTGCTCGGCCTTATCCTGGTGGGACTTTTCGCCACCGCGCTGACCATGTTCATGCAGGCGTTCAACTGGAAGTGGCTCCTCCTGGCCGTCGTGGCAGTGATTGGATTTACGCTGCACATCCGCTCCGCTAAGGCGCCCGTGGTGCGCCCGGAATTCTTCACCAACGGCCGCTACGTGTGGGCAATCACCCTGGTGTTCTTCATCTACTCCACGCAGCTGGGCTACATCTTCCTGTTGCCATTTGCGGCCAACGAGCTGCACGGCATGAGCATTGACCGCGCCAGCCTGCTGATGATTCCGGGCTACATCTGCGCCATCTTGGTCGGTGTCTTCTCCGGCAAGATCGGCAAAGTCCTGAACTCCCGCCAGACCATCTACACCGCACTGGTCATGATCGTCGGCTCCCTGGCCGTAGCCGCTCTCTTCGTACAGGAGCACGTCGCCGTGCTGGCCGTGACCATCGTGACCTTCGCATCTGGCTTCGCGCTGATGTATGCACCGCTGGTCAACACTGCGCTGCAAAACATCCCGGCCGCGAAGTCCGGCATTGCCATCGGCTTCTACAACCTGACCATCAACATCGCCATCCCGCTCGGCATCGCGTACACCGCAAAACTCATTGACGTAAGCGATGGCTTCAACCTCGCCCTCGGCGTGCTGACCGCCGTTGGCGCATGTGGCGCCGTCCTCTACGTCGTGGCCGACCGCATCATGGCCCGCAAGGCGCGAGATGTTTCTCGCGCGAAATCTGTAGATGCTTCCGAAACACTCGCTTAAAGGAGAAGAAATGTCATCCAACGTCGCATCCATGATCGACCACACCCTGCTCAAGCCGGAAGCCACCGCGCAGGACGTCGCCGCACTCATCGAGGAAGCCCAGCGCCTGGGCACCTACTCGGTGTGCATTTCCCCGTCCCAGCTGCCGGTCGAGGTTCCCGAGGGTCTACACGTGGCAACCGTGGTGGGCTTTCCCTCCGGCGCGGTCAAGCCGGAGATCAAGGCCGCCGAGGCAGGCCTTGCCGTGGACAATGGCGCCGAAGAAATCGACATGGTCATCAACATCGCGCTGGCCATTGAGGGCCGCTTCGACGCACTCGAGGAAGAGATCCGCACCGTGCGCAGCGCCTGCCAGGGCAAGGTCTTGAAGGTCATCATCGAGTCCGCCGCGCTTTCCGACGACGCGATTGTCGCCGCCTGCCGCGCCGCCGAGGCTGCCAGCGCTGACTTCGTCAAGACCTCCACCGGCTTCCACCCAGCCGGCGGCGCCAGCGTTCACGCAGTAAAGCTCATGGCAGATACCGTGGGCGGCCGTCTCGGCGTGAAGGCCTCCGGCGGCATCCGTACTGGCGCGGACGCGCAGGCGATGATCGACGCCGGCGCCACCCGCCTCGGCCTGTCTTCCTCCGCCGCGGTGCTGGCGGACCTAGAAAACTAGTGGCTTAGAAGCTGAATCGAGGAAACAATGTCACTTGTTGAATACGCTCGCACGTGGGCCGAACACGACCCAGACCCGTTAACCCGTGACGAGGTCTTGGGCTGGATTGAAGCTGGCGACGAAGCCGCGCTGTCCGGCGCCTTCGCCGGCCCGCTGGCCTTCGGCACCGCCGGACTGCGCGCCGCCGTTGGGGCAGGCGAGTCCCGCATGAACCGTGCCGTGGTCATCCGCACCACCTATGGTTTGGTTTCGTGGCTAAAACAGCAGGTTGAAAACCCAGTCGTGGTCATCGGCTGCGATGCCCGCTACGGCTCGGCCGATTTCTACCAGGATGCTGCGGAGGTTATCTCCGCTGCCGGTGGCCGTGCCCTGGTGCTGCCCAAGCAGAACCCCACGCCGTTGACCGCCTATAGCGTGCGCGAGCTCGGCGCCGACGCCGGCATCATGGTCACCGCCTCCCACAACCCTCCAGCCGATAACGGCTACAAGGTTTACCTGGGCGGCCGCGTGGCCACCGGTGACGCCAACGGCGTGCAGCTTGTCTCCCCGGCGGACGCAGAGATCTCAGCGGCGATTGCTGCGGCGCCGTTTGCCAACGAAGTCCCGCGTTCCACAGACAACATCGAGGAAGTCGATACCCGCGCGCAATACCTCGAGCGCGCCGCCAAGCTGGTGGGGGAGTCCACCAGCGCCAAGATTGCGCTGACTGCCATGCACGGCGTGGGCGCAAAGCTGGGCACCGCGCTGCTCGAGAAGGTCGGCTTCGAGGTTTCCCTCGTGCCGGAACAGGCCGAGCCGGACCCGGATTTCCCAACCGTTTCCTTTCCCAACCCGGAAGAGCCCGGCGCTCTGGACCTGGGCAAGGCGCACGCGGAAAAGATCGGCGCAGACATCCTCATCGCATACGATCCGGATGCTGACCGTTGCGCGGCCGCTATCCCGACGCACGGTGCGCAAGGCGGCGTCGTCTGGCGTCAGCTCACCGGCGACGAAACCGGCGCCCTGCTGGGTGACTACCTGGCGCGCCGGGGCGTGGGCGGAACGTTTGCAAACTCCCTCGTGTCCTCGCGCCTGCTGGGCCGCATTGCCGCGCACTACGGCCTGCCACATGAGGAAACGCTCACCGGTTTCAAGTGGATTGCCCGTACGCATGACTTGAGCTTTGGTTACGAGGAAGCCATCGGCTTCTGCCCCGACCCGCAGGCCGTGCGCGACAAAGACGGCGTTGCCACCTCGGTGGTTCTGGCCAGCCTGGCCTCGGAGTGCAAGGACGCAGGCATCACCCTGCAGGACCGCCTCGCAGAGATTTACTCCACCGTGGGCCGCCTGGCCACCGCTCCGCTGACCTTCCGTGTGGAAGACCTTTCGCTGATTGCCCGCGGCATGGAAAAGATCACCTCGACCCCACCGACTCAACTGGCGGGCTCGGAGATTGCAAAGGCAGAAAAGTTTGCTCAAGGCATGAAGCTCTACACCGTGGACGATGACCGCGTCATCGTGCGCCCGTCTGGCACCGAGCCGAAGCTCAAGTGCTACTTGGAGTCCCCGGATCCGGCCCGCCTGGATGCCATTGCAGAGGATCTGCGGGTCTTCTTCGACATGTAGCTGCAAGTTCTTTGCCCTAGGCCGTGATGCCTGGAAGGAGATGGGGCGTAACGCTGAGTGCGTTACGCCCCCTTTCGCGTCTGGTGCCATTAATTTTAAGAAAATTATGGGTTGTGACCTAACCGTTATCTAACCCTATAAGCTGGCTTTTAACGCTTGAATGAAGACATTTCACAGGTTTATGACAGGCGATGTTCACACATTGAGGTGGCGGAATCTCGCGACTTCCGTACTGTGGGTTTCGGCGCCGTAAAGAGAGCTAGCACAAACGCTTAGTTTTTCCAAACGGCCTGATAGTTGCCCATTTTTAAAGGAAGAGGAAATTATGACTAACCAGAATGCACGCGATATCAAGGACCTGTTCAACAAGACCGCATACGACGTAAACGGCGACAAGCTGGGTTCCGTCAAGGAAGTATTCGTTGATGACAACTCCGGTCAGCCAACCTTCGTTGAGGTTAGCCACGGTCTGTTTGGTATGAGCGAGTCCATCGTTCCGATGCGCGGCCACAAGTTCGCTGGCGAAGACGACCTCATCCTCGCATTCGACAAGGAGCGCATCAAGGATGCTCCAAGCGTTGACACCGACAAGGCTCTTAGCGCAAACGACCAGAACGAAATCTTCCGCCACTACGGCGTTGACACCATGAAGGACGAGCAGGCCTACACCGGTGGCCGCCACGACGTTTCCGATAAGAACAAGGCTGGCCTGGCTGCTGGTGCAGGTGCAGGTGCAGGCGTTGGCGCTGCTGCTGGTGCAGAGCACGCTGCTGGTGCAGAGCACAAGGAGCACGCTCGCAAGGACCACGTTGCTGGCACCGAGGCTGCAGACCACACCAAGAACGCTGGCCACACCCACGTTGACGTTGATGACCGCGATTCCCTGGTTCGTTCCGAGGAGCAGCTGGACGTTAACAAGGAGCGCGTCGAGACCGGTGAGGTTCGCCTGCGCAAGTATGTCGTAACCGAGACCGAGAACGTTGAGGTTCCGGTTACCCGCGAAGAGGTTCGCGTCGAGCGCACCCCAATCTCCGAGGAAGAGGCTGCTTCCTTGCGCGGCAAGAATAACCTGACCGATGACGAAGCATCCGTCACCCTCCACGAGGAGCGCGTCCGCGTTGAGAAGGACACCGTTCCGGTTGAGAAGGTTGAGCTGAACAAGAAGCAAGTTACCGACACCGAGCGCGTCTCCGAGGATCTGCGCAAGGAGCGCATCGAGACCGAGGGTGTAGACGGCAAGACCACCAAGTAAAAACTTGGATAGTACAAGGTAGCTAGTACCTAGTACAGACACCTCCTAAATAGGCCGCTGGCAGTATTGCCGGCGGCCTATTTGTCTTTATGTCTTTCTCGCTTCCTCCCGCGTTCGGAAAAGACTAGGAACTTCCCTGCCGTAGGGCGCCTCTGCCCATAGACTGGAATCATGAATGTTGAGGTGGATCCGCTGATTGAGGCGCTGTACTACTGGTCCGACGTCAGCGGCGTGTTATTGATGGGGATCATCGGTGGCACGCTTGCGCGCCAGCGCGGCTATGACATTGTGGGCTTTTTCTTTATCGCGATGTTCTCGGCCTTGGGCGGCGGCATGATCCGTGACGTCCTCATCAACCGCGGCACTGTCGCTGCTATGTCGCAGCCGGAATACCTCTATCTTGCTTTCGCCGGAGCGCTGATTGCACGATTCTTCTACTTCAAAGGCAGAACCTGGGACTATATCCAATCTCACGGGGATGCCATAGTCTCCGCGCTGTGGGCGGCCACCGGTACCGTGAAGGCGCTGACCTATGGCCTGCCGCTTATCCCGTGCGTGATGATGGGCGTGTTTACCGCAACGGGCGGTTCCATGATCCGTGACATCAGTATGGGCCGCGAGCCAGCCGTCTTTGGCGATAATCAGCCCACGGTGATCCCCGCGGTGGCCTGTGCCGCAGTGGTGCTCGTGGCCGATTCCTTCGACCACCTGGCCACTGGCATGCTGGTGGGCCCGGTCGTTTCCTTCATCCTGACCTTGTTCGGCATCTGGGCCGGCTGGCGCATTCCTGCCCGCCAGGAATGGGCGCCGCTGAACGATACTGCGGCGCAGGTCATGCTGCTCGCGCGCAAGGCCGAGAGCAAAGGCCGGGCAGTGGGGCGTCGCCTAGAGCCCTCCAAGGTGCGCAGCTGGCGGCACCAGCAGATGGAAAAGGCCCTGCAGCGCCGCATCGAAAAGCAAGTGGAAAATGGTCGCCTCCGTGCGGCCGCCACCAGCGATGCCACCGAGCTTCTTGAGTCCTTCACCGACACCATGGAGCAGCTCCACGGTGAGGCCATCCCAGCCACCAACTCCGATTCTGCCGCGAAGAATAAGGAAGCTCTAAGCCAAGAATCCAAGGGCATCCTGCAGGAAATCGGCGTGGACTTAAGCGGCGATTCCTATGAGGACTATGACGAGGATGCACCGCTGCTCGATCCAGAAATGCTCAAGGAGCAGCGTGAGAACCTAGACATCGTGCTCTCGGATGAAAAGCTGACCGATGAGTTGGTGGAGCACTTAGTCCAGCGCTATAAGAAGCAGAATTAAAAAGTGGATACTTAAGTGTAAAAACTCACCTTTTCTTCTGCTTAGCTGGGCACTCATATAAGCTTATGCGGTGGAATCTTTCAGGATTTTCCGAGGCGATTCCTTATATAAGTGGAAAGGGGGAAACGTCATGTTAAAGCGCGTATTAAGCGTTAGCGCAGCCGCCACCCTGGTATTGGCATTATCGGCGTGTGTTCCCCCGGACCAGACCCCGGATATCTCGGGCGTTGACTTCATCACCACTGACGGCGCGGAGCCGCAGAACCCGCTGCTGCCAGCGGATATCAACGATGTGCCGGGCGCGACCATCGTTAATCTCATCTACTCCGGCTTGGTCTACCTCAACGAGGAAGGCGAGGCGGAATACGACGTCGCGCAGAAGATTACCCAGACCTCGCCTACTGAATACGACGTCGTCTTGCGGGAGGATGCGAAGTTCTCCGACGGCTCTTCAGTTCGTGCGCGTGGCTTCGTGGATTCCTGGAACGCAGCTGTTCAAAACAACATGCTTTCCTCCTACTTTTTCAAGCCGATTCTGGGATTTGGGGAGGGCGAGCCCACCATGCGTGGTCTTAAGGTAACAGGCGATAGAACCTTCCACATTGAGCTGGCCGAGCCTACCGCGGACTTCGTGAAACGTCTAGGCCATTCGGTCTTTTTCCCCATGCATCCTTCAGCCAAGAAAGGCTATGACGCATATGGCATGAACCCCATCGGCAACGGTCCGTACCGCCTAGCGCGCTGGGATAAGGATGAAAAGATCAACCTCATCCCAAACGCGGAATATGTCGGCCCGCGAAAGTCCCGTAACGAGGGGCTGGAGTTTCGCTTTTATGAGACCGAGGAGGAATCCTATGCTGCCCTGCGGCGCGGCGAGCTGGACTTGGTCACGGATGTGCCGATCACGCATATCCACCGCTTTGAGGAGGAACTGGACGGGCGAAGCTTCAACGAGACTTCCGCCATGTTCAGCTTCATCACCATCCCGGCCAATGACCCGATGTTCCGCGGAGAGGCCGGCGCTTTGCGACGCCGCGCCATCTCCATGTCCTTCGATCGCACCCGCATCGCGCACGAAGTCTTAGACGATACCGTCACTCCGGTTACATGTTTTGCCACCCAAAAATATTGCCCTGAGATGGGGATGATTCCGGGTCAGGAAGTACTGGTTTATAACCCAGAAAAGGCACGCGAACTGTGGGCAAAGGCTGACGCCATCTCGCCGTGGACGGGGCCATTCCTTCTGGGATATAACGCGGATGGCGGGCATGCGGAATGGGTCGATGCGGTAACTGAACAGGTTTCAGAGACACTTGGTATCGAGGCTTATGGCCGTGCTTTTACGACCTTTAAGAAGTACCGGCAAGCCGTAACGGACCGTCAGATGCGCGGTGCCTTCCGTTCCAGCTGGCAGGCCGCGTACCCCTCGGAGGTCAACTTCCTGGAGTCGGTCTTTGCATCTAACTCGTTGCTCAACGAGTCCGGCTTTAATAACCCGGAATTCGACAGGCTGTTCAAGGAAGCCAATTCCGAACTCGATAAAAAGGTCCAAGACCAAAAACTGGTCGCAGCACAGTCCATCCTTTTGCATGACCTGCCGGCGCTGCCGCTGTGGGAATCCAACGTGGTTGGCGGCTATGACACCGATATCGCGCGTCCACATTTCAGCTGGAAGGGAAAGCCGTTTTACTTTGAGCTGACTCGCGACAAAGGCTAACAGCGCATTTTTAGCTTTTAGCCGGTTGTCGTTGCGGAATCCTGGCTAATCTAAAAATATGAACCTCGTTGGCTACTTCTTTTATCGGATGTGGCAGGTCGGAATCGACCATGTCCTGCCGCTCGTCGCGTTGTTGCTGCTGGGCATGTTGGTGCCGCGGCTGGGTCGGCTGGCCATCCGCGTCCTGGAATCGCGGCTCGATGAAGGCGAAGAGTCCACGAAGGCGCGCCTGGCCTTGGGCGGCGCTTTGGTCTACGTATTGCAGGCGGTGGCTTATTTCCTGCTCGTGCTGGCCGCACTCTCGAACGTGGGCGTGCCGGCGCTGGGCGCGGCAATCCCGGCGACTGTGGTTTCTGCCGCCCTTGGTTTTGGCGCGCAGAAGATAATCGGGGACTTCCTCGCGGGCTTTTTCATCCTTTCGGAAAAGCAATTCGGCGTCGGTGACTACGTGAGCTTTGAGGGGACAACGGGCGTGGAGGGAACCGTGGTGGCGCTGACCTTGCGCACCACGAAGGTACGCACGCCCACGGGCGAGGTGGTCATGGTGCCCAATGGCTCGGCGGGCGTTATCACCAACTTCTCGCAGGATTGGTCCCGCGCTGTAGTGGACCTTTCGGTGCCGCTTCACGAGGGCGAGACCCTTGAGGAAATCACTTCTCAGGTGCGCACGATCTCCCAGCAGGCCATCAAGGATCCGGCCATTGCTGGCGACGTCGCCGGCGAGCTCGAGATCCTTTCTGCCACCGGCATCGTGGAGCCAACCGTGGCGGGCCAGCCTTGGCAGGTTAAATACCGCGTGCTCGTGCAGGTCAACCCTTCGCGGCAGTGGGCGGTTGAGCGCGCAATCCGCTCCGCGCTGCTCTCGGCGTTTTGGGATCACTACAACCTACCCAGCAACGCGACCGGCGTATTTCCTGCAGGTCCTTCCAGCTCCGTGGAAAAGCCCGGTATCGAGCGCACCCCTGAAACCGCGGCGGAAAAGGGGCTGGGCGCGGCAGTGGCGGCGTCGGCAAGCACAGATGGCGTCGCAGCGCGCGCTAGCGCCCACAACGCAGACAATGATGACACCGCCCTGGAGGAAGTTGCCAAAGCCAAGGACCATGGCCCCGGCAAGCCCGCGAGTGCGGATGTGGAAAAGGAAGAAAAGCCGGCCACCGGCATCTGGCGTGCGGATACCCCAAGCAGCAAGTTCCAGTACGTGTGGACTGCCGGCGGGCGCGTTCGTTCTTCTACCACCACGCTGCTGGCGGCACTTGCGATTACCGGACTGCTCATCTTTGCCTCCTGGAATCCGGAGGACGCCGGCACCGGTTGGCTAAACCCTGCCTACTGGTCACAGCGCGACGCCGCCACCTCGGAAGCGCCCGCCCCAGTCGCGCCGGGGGAGGAGGCCGACTCCTCGGCGGAGACCCCGCCTGCCCCGGGGACCACCACCCCGACCGAGGCCGCGGAGCCAACCACAAGCGCGGAAAGCTCTGCCGATTACGGCTCCAGTGAGGACGGCTCTAGTGAGGACGGCTCTCGGGCGGACTCGCGCTCGGGCTCCTCGGGCGCTGACTCCGACGCCGCCACCACCGTACCTGCTGAAACCGCAACACAGAGCGCGGTGCCTAGCGCGGAGCCCACCGCGGCAGAAGAAAGCGCCGCCGCTGGGGGAAGCGACGGCGCTTGAGCGATAGGGAGGATAGGGCAATAAGTGAAGGGGAATAGGGGGAGATTCCCAACGGCGCCCGCGCGCCGCGTAATGGATATCGAAACGCGCAGGGAAATGTTAACAAGCAACCAGATTGGGGGTAACCGGGGGTAAATTCCTTATTTAAAGCCCCTATTTGAAGCCCTGCCCCTTGCGCCACGTCATCGTGAGGCTATCGCGAACTGGCGAGCCGGGAGTCAAGATGTCATCCACGCGCAACCAATGCATCTCCGCTTCCTCGCGACGCACGGTGACGAAGGAATAACCGTGGTTATCCAGGTCCACGTGCTTGCAGTGTGGGTTGGCGCTGCGCAGGATGTGCTCGGCGGCGTCGGAAAGCGCGTTATTTTGCGGAAGCTTCAACTGCTCGTTGATGTTCGGTGCCGTAACCGAAGCGCACACCAGCTCCGCGCCGATGATGTTGCCTTGGTGGGTGATGTTGTGTGCCCACTCGGTGTGGATATCGCCGGTGACGAAGAGCGCCTGGGAGCCCTTGGCGGCCAGTGCCTCGATGACGCGGCGTCGCTCAGCGCTGTAGCCATCCCACTGATCACCGTTGACGGGGATGCCCGTGATGTTGGAAGAAAGCGCCGAAGATACCTTTTCGGTCTGCGGATCCTGCTGCAGCGTAATCAGGTTCAGCGGGGAAAACATCACGGAATTGCCCAGCATATTCCACGCGGTCTGCGAGGTTTCCAGCTTGCCGAGCAGCCATTCATATTGCTCGGAGCCCAGCATCGTGCGGTCCTCCTTGGCAAAGCCCACCGGGTCCCAGGAAAGCTCCTTGTCGCGGTAGGTACGCAGATCCATCATGGTCAGCTCCACCAAATCACCGAAGGTAAGTGAACGGTAGATGTGGCCATCCTGAGAAGGATTCGTCATGCGCACCGGCATCCACTCGAAGTAGGCCTGCATCGCGCCGGCGCGCCGGGAATTCCAGTCGCCCTCGGTTGCCGGATCGTGGTTCTCGGCGCCGCCGGCCCAGGAGTCATTGGCTGTTTCGTGGTCATCCCACACCACAATCCAAGGCAGTGCGCCGTGGGCTGCCTGCAACTCTGGGTCTGTGCGGTAGCGGCCGAAGCGCACGCGGTAATCCTGCAGCGAAACAATCTCGTGCGCCGGGTGATGGTGGCGCACCGGTCCAAAGCCCGAGTACTCGCCGACGCCGTATTCGTAGATGTAATCGCCCAAGAAAATCATGTAATCCAGCTGGCCAGCGCGCGCCCGCTTGGCGATGTCCGTATAAGCACTGAAAAAGCCCGACTCCCAGTTCGCGCAGGAGCCCACACCAAAGGTTAGCTGTTCCGGGGAAGCATTCGCCGCTGGGGCAGTCTTCGTGCGTCCGACCGGGCTTGCCTTGCCCGCGTGCTCGCCGTCGGTGACGCGAAAGCGGAAGAAGTACGTGGTCTCGGGGTTAAGCCCGTGCGGGTCCACGTTAACGGTATGGTCGCGCTCGCCTGTGGCTACCACGTTGCCACGCTTGACGACGTCGCGCATCTCCTCATCTCTCGCCACCTCCCACTCGAGCGTGATGTCGGGACCCACGCCGGAGCCAGGCATTGTGTCAGGCGAGGAGGTAACTCGGGTCCACAGGATGACGGAATCCGGAATCGGATCGCCGGAGGCCACGCCGTGCAGGAAAGGTAGCTCGCCCTTTGGCGGATCGATGAGCTGGCGTTTGTTGCCGGGAAGTGAGCTCTGCGCGTTGGCCGGGCTAAGCCCGCCCGCGGTCAGCGCCGCGGCGGAGGCGACGCTGCTGGTTTGGAGGAAGCGGCGGCGGTTAAAACCGCGGCGGGCAGGCGCATCATTCTGAGAGTTGTTTCGCGGAAAAATATTCATGTTCCCCAAATATTCTCCGGTTTGGAAAGCTCGCAACTCGGGGAGGAAGATTTATTTTTGCCTTTACTTGCGGTTTACGTAGCGTTTTTCTGGCCTTTCGAAAGGATGGGGCTGGGTACGCTGGAATGCATGAGTGAGTTCTCCAAGATTTCCGAATGGCCAGCTGACAATATCGCTGGGGCGCTGCTGCATCGCGGCGAAATCGTTGAGTCGGTGGGCGCGCTGGACAGGGCCTTCTCCGTCGCATCGGTGACCAAACCGGTGGTGGCCTATGGCGTTGCCATGGCCGTGGAGGAAGGCGCGGTGGACCTCGATATGCCCGCCGGGCCAGAAGGCTCGACTTTGCGGCACCTGCTGGCGCATGCTTCGGGCGTGAAGTTTGATTCCCGCGAGCAGCAAAAGCCGGTGGGCGAGCGGCGCATCTACTCCTCGGCCGGCTACGAGTGGGCGGCAGAGGTGGTGGAAAAGGCCACGGAGATGCCTTTTCCGGAGTATCTGCGCGAGGGCGTGTTTGCTCCGCTGGGGATGGGCTCGACGCGTCTTGAGGGCTCTGCCGGCCACGGTTTGGTGACTACGGTCAGTGACCTTGCGGCCTTTACCGCCGAAGTCTATTCGCCACAGCTGTTGGACCCAGGCACTGTGGCCGAGATGCGCCGCGTACAGTTTCCTGGCCTGCGTGGAATTGTGCCGGGCTATGGCAGCTTCAAGGATTGCACCTGGGGCTTGGGCTTTGAGATTCACGGCGAGAAACAGCAGTGGATGGGCGCGCTGCCTTCCAGCGCTGTAGGCCACTTCGGTATGTCTGGAACCTATCTGTGGCTGGCGGGGGATTGGGCCATGGTGGCTCTGACGGATCGCGATTTTGGCGACTGGGCCAAGCTCTTGTGGGCGGAGGCGAACACAGCGATTTGGAAGGAGTGTCAGGCGCGATAGGCGTTACTGGTGAGGCTCTCGAAAACCCTTGTTAACTAATGTTTCTCGTGTGAATTTTCAACCTTTGGTTGAGGTTTATTAAACGGGGGTTGAAGTGGTTGTTTAGGGTTGATGGGGCTCATGTGACGCGGGAGAATCGGCCCCAACGCGCAGACAGTTCGTTGGGGAAGACGAAGCTCGTCTGGCAGCACTTGGAGGCCGCCCCTTTTTAGGGAGGTCTGTGAAGCGCTGCTTTAAACATGTCGAAGGAGAATCGGCGTGAATACTCGCGTTCACGAAGCCGTCGCCACTGCAACGGCACCCAGCGCCTGGCCGCACCGCAATGCCGGTCAGGTGCACACCGCCGTGCTCACCATTGCGGGGATGCCCCGCAAACTGCGCCCGGCAGTAGAGCGTGCCATGGCACGCTGCATCACCACTGAGTCAGAGTTCATCGTCCCCGGCGACGATCCACTCACCGCCCAGTGGTGCACACGGTGGTACCGGGACATGCCCGGTGACGCCGAACTTGTGCGCGCCGTCGTACCGGCACGCGTGGGTATCGGCTGCCGCCAAGTCATCACCGGCACGCAAAAAGAGCTCGCCGCCCTCGAAAGGGAAGTCGAGCTCTTATCAAGCGAGCACGCATTCAGCGCGCGCGTTGACGTAACAATCTAGCCTTAGCTCCGAAGAACTAGTCCTCGGGGAAGGGGCTAGTGACGCGATCAGCCAAATCTGCCACCGAATCCAGCACCTGGTTCGGGCGGAATGGATAGCGCTGGATTTCGCGATCGTCGCTAATGCCAGTGCGCACCAAGATGGTCCGCAGGCCGGCCTCCAAGCCGGACTTCACATCGGTGTCCATGCGGTCACCAATCATGACCGTGTTCTCGGAATGCGCGCCTATGTTATTGAGCGCCGAGCGCATCATGACCGGGTTTGGCTTGCCCACGTAATAAGGCTCCCGGTTGGTTGCCGCGGTAATCAGTGCCGCGACCGCACCCGTTGCTGGCAACACGCCCTGCGGCGCCGGGCCCGTGACATCAGGGTTGGTGGCAATAAAGCGCGCGCCGCTGCGGATGAGATTAATGGCGGTGGTAATAGCCTCGAAGGAGTAGGTGCGCGTTTCGCCCAGGACCACGAAGTCTGGGTCGTTGTCGGTGAGTACCCAACCTGCTTCATGGAGGGCCGTCGTCAAGCCGGATTCGCCCACCACATAAGCCTTGCCCTCGCCCGTCTGGGTGGTCAAAAATGCTGCGGTGGCGGTGGCGGAAGTCCAGATGCGCTCGGCCGGAATCTTCAAGCCCGTGTTGTGCAGGCGCGCGGACAAATCGCGCGGGGTGGACATCGAGTTATTCGTCAGCACCATGAACTCGATGTCATTGTCATAGAGCGCCTGGATGAACTTATCGGCACCGGGCACCATCTCGCCCTCTTTGATGAGGACGCCGTCCATATCGGATAGGTAAGAAATCAAAGCTAAACCTCCATATGCTTATCTAGGTATTCGGTCAGTTGGCCGACGGTGTGGATGTCTTTCATTGCGGCCTCGTCAAAGCGCACCTTGAAGCGTTCCTCGGCGCGCACAGCCAGCTCGATGCGCTCGAGCGAATCCACGCCCAAGTCCTCGAGGGCGGCCTCACGCTCTACGCCCTCCGCGCTGCCAGTGACTTTCTTGATGAGCTCAGCCACCGCGCCGAAAGTGTCTTGGCGCTTATCCTCCTTTTCAGGGGCTTGGTTGAAGCGAGCTTGCAGTTGCGCGGAAAGGTCGTTTGCCATGCGTCCTAGTCTAATAGGGTCATATAGGTAGGTGCGGCTATTATGGGAAGGTCATGATTTATAGGGCTCGAGCAAAGACGATTGCGCACAGTTGGGCGCGCCGTTTGCGGCCGACGCGTCGCAACGAACAGCACCTCATGTACGAGTCCTTGCACAATCACACGGACGAGCCTGGGCTGACTGGAATCGATTCCTTGGGCACCGTGCGCAACGATGGCCTGGACATCGCGTGGTACGAGGTCGGCCCGCAGGACTCGGACATCACTGTGGTGTTCATCCACGGCTACTGCCTGTCCGCGGAGGCCTACTACAGTCAGGTGGACTACATGCGCCGGCATTTCCCGGAGGCACGCTGCCTGCTTGTCGACATCCGCGGCCACGGCCTTTCCCCCGAAGTCACCCCCGCGCAGTGCACGGTGGACGCCGCGGCTGACGACGTCCTCGCTGTCCTTTCCAAGCGCGCCTCCCGTGGCAAGCTCGTGGTCGTGGGGCACTCTTTGGGCGGAATGGTGGCGCTCAATGTGATTCGCCGCGCGCCGGACGAGGTGTACCAGCGCGTTGACTCGGCGCTGTTGATTGCGACGTCGATGCGCCGCTTTGCGGCGAAGGGTGTGGCGCAGATTCTCGAGTCGAAGGCGCTGGGCAGTTTGTATAACGCGTGCATGCGGCTGCCGAGGCGGATGGACCGCATCCGCTTTGAGGTCGCGCAGTGGGTTGCGCCGCTGTTTGCTGCTTTGCTGGCGGGTTTTCCGCAGATGGAGAAGCTGCAGTTCCACGTGGCCATGCTGATGGACACGCCGCTGTCCAGTTACACGGGCTTCTTTGACGACCTTCTCGACCACTCCGAGTATGCTGCCGCCGACCGTCTGGCCCGCCTGCGAGGCGAGGTCATCGTGGGTTCAGCCGACATCGTAACCCCGCGCAGCCAGTCGGACGTCATCTTGGAACACTGGCCGGCCGCCCGGCTGACTGAGGTGGACGGCGCAGGCCACATGGTCATCCTCGAGGAGCCCGAGGCCATCTCGGAGGCGCTTGGCCGACTCTTGGTTCCGTTGGTGGACTAGCGTTGCCGCGGCCGCCGGCCCTTTGCCGGCCCTCTACCGACCACCGCGCGCCTCCGCTTGTTTCCCAGAACCCCCGTAGGTTTGGTCCCATTCGTTTGGTCCCATTCGTTTGGTCCGTTTGTGGGGTAAAGGGACCACTAGCGGCTTCTGTCCGGAACCGGTTACTCGTAAAACTACCCTTAGTAGGGGACCCAACCAATGGGACCAGTTGGCCGGTCGGCCAGCGAGTTCGTTGTACGACAAGCCTGCGCCCTTCTGCGCCCTTCTGTGCCCCGGCCGCGCCGCAAAACGAGAAGACCGCCCCTTGGCGCCCTGCTAGGAGGGCAACCGAAGAGCGGCCTAAACCGTCCTAGAGCGAGTTATTACTCCTCGTCAGAGGAGGTGGACTCGGTGGCGGTCGGGTCATCGAGCTTCAGCTTCTTCGCTGCTTCCTCGACGACGGAACGCTCCACCTTGCCCTCGCGTGCCAAGCCCTCGAGGACTGCCACGACGATGGACTCGGCATCGATGTTGAAGAAGCGACGAGCGCCCTCGCGGGTGTCGGAGAAGCCGAAGCCGTCTGCGCCCAGAGCGATGTAGGTGCCCGGAACGTAAGGGCGAATCTGCTCCTGCAGGTCGGTGGTGAAGTCAGAAACACCAACGAACGGACCATCAAAGCCCTTGAGCTGCGTGGTGGCGAATGCCTCGGTCGGCTCGACGCCCTTCTGCAGCGCCTCCTTGTTGCGGCGCGCGCCGTCGCGAGCCAGCTCAACCCAGGAGGTGACAGAGAACAGGGAAGCCTTGACGTCGTAGTCCTTGGCCAGGATGTCCTGTGCGCGCAGCGCCTCGTGCACGCCCACACCGGAAGCCAGGATGTTGGCCGGGATGGAGCCGGACTCAGCGGTGTTGTAGTGGTAGATGCCCTTGTGCAGGCCCTCGATGTCGAGGTCCTCCGGCTCAGCTGGCTGGGAGACCGGCTCGTTGTACACGGTCAGGTAGTACATGACTGCCTCGGAGTCTTCGCCGTACATGCGGTTGATGCCGCGGTGGATCAGGTGAGCCACCTCGTAGCCGAATGCTGGGTCGTAGGAAATAACAGCCGGGTTGGTGGAAGCCAGAACCGGGGAGTGACCATCCATGTGCTGCAGACCCTCACCGGTCAGGGTGGTGCGGCCTGCGGTAGCGCCGATGATGAAGCCGCGGCCCAGCTGGTCGCCGGCTGCCCAGAAAGAGTCGCCGGTGCGCTGGAAACCGAACATCGAGTAGAAGATGTACAGCGGGATCATGGCCTCACCATGGGTGGCGTACGAGGTTGCAGCCGCGGTGAAGGACGCAGTAGCGCCTGCCTCGGAAATGCCCTCGTGCATGATCTGGCCGTCGGTAGCCTCGCGGTAGGAGAGCATGAGCTCGTTGTCCACTGGCACGTAGTTCTGGCCGCGTGGATTCCAGATCTTCATGGTTGGGAACCAGGAGTCCATACCGAAGGTACGAGCCTCGTCCGGGATGATCGGAACGATGCGCTTGCCCAGCTCCTTATCACGCATGAGCTCCTTGAAGGTACGCACAAGCGCCATGGTGGTAGCAACGTTCTGCTTGCCCGAGCCCTTACGCACGGAGCGCAGCTTCTCGATGCCCGGAGTGACCAGCGGGGTGAACTTGTCACGGCGCTCCGGCAAGAAGCCGCCGAGTTCTTTACGACGCTCCAGCATGTACTTGATCTCCGGTGCGTCCTCGCCTGGGTGGTAGTACGGCGGTGCGTAAGGATCCTGCTCGAGAACTTCGTCGGAGATCGGGATTTCCTGCTTGTCGCGGAAGAGCTTCAGATCCTCCAGAGTCAGCTTCTTCATCTGGTGGGTTGCGTTGCGGCCCTCGAAGTTGTGGCCCAGGCCGTAGCCCTTAATGGTGTGGGCCAGGATGACGGTCGGCTTGCCAGTGCCCTTGTTGGACAGTGCCTTCGCGTAAGCAGCGTAGATCTTGCGGTAGTCGTGGCCACCGCGGCGCAGGGCCCAGACCTCGTCATCGGAAAGATCCTCAACCAGCTTGAGGGTGCGCTCGTCGCGGCCGAAGAAGTGCTCGCGGACATACGCGCCGTCGTTTGCCTTGAAGGTCTGGTAGTCACCATCCGAGGTGGTGTTCATGATGTTGACCAGGGCGCCTTCTTTATCGGCGTCGAGAAGCTTGTCCCAACCGCGGCCCCAGATGACCTTGATGACGTTCCAGCCAGCGCCGCGGAAGAAGGACTCCAGCTCCTGGATGATCTGGGTATTGCCGCGGACCGGGCCGTCGAGACGCTGCAGGTTGCAGTTGATGACGAAGGTGAGGTTATCGAGCTCGTAGAGCGCGGCGGTCTGCAGGAGGCCGCGGGACTCTGGCTCGTCCATCTCACCGTCACCCAGGAAGGCCCAGACGTGCTGATCGGAGGTGTCCTTGATGCCGCGGGTCTCCAGGTACTTGTTAAAGCGTGCCTGGTAGATAGCGTTCATCGGGCCGATGCCCATGGAAACGGTTGGGAACTCCCAGAAGTCAGGCATCAGACGCGGGTGCGGGTAGGAAGGCAGACCCTTGCCTTCGCCGCGGGAAACTTCCTGGCGGAATCCGTCGAGGTCTTCTTCGCTGAGGCGGCCTTCCATGAACGCGCGGGCGTACATGCCCGGGGAAGCGTGACCCTGGAAGAAGATCTGGTCACCGCCGGAAGGATCGTCCTTGCCTTTGAAGAAGTGGTTCAGGCCGACCTCGTAAAGCGGGGCCGCGCCCGCGTAGGTGGAAATGTGGCCGCCGACGCCGATGCCTGGGCGCTGCGCGCGGTGCACCATGATTGCTGCGTTCCAACGGATCCAGCGGCGGTAGCGCTTCTCCAGCTCTTCGTCACCTGGGAACTCCGGCTCCATGTTGGTCGGGATGGTGTTGACGAAGTCAGTGGAGGTCAGGGCGGGCATCGGAACGCGCTTGGCGGTCGCACGCTCGAGCAGGCGGAGCATGAGGAAGCGGGCGCGTTCTGGATCGGCGTGATCCAGCAGGCCGTCGAGGGATTCCATCCACTCGCGGGTTTCCTCGGGATCGCTGTCGTGCAGGTAAGAAGCAACTCCGTCGCGGACGATCGGGAAGTTGGACTCATCCTTTACGGCGTCCTGGTCGGCCATTTAAACCTCCTAGATTGGTTTTACACAGTTTGCATCCCAGGATACGCGTACCCTGATCATCTGTGTGTGTGAAGGGGGTTAATAGTCATATGTGGCCGGTGAAAGGTGCTATTTGCTAACTTTGCAAAACTTCTGTGTGCAGTAAATCTCCTGTGTAATCGCGAAAACTACTGTGTAAGGCGTTATGATCTTGCTCATGCCAGAAAATGGAAGGAATAAAGCAGTGGCTGATGCGGCCAGCAAGCTCGGAATCACCGAGGGGCAGATTGCCCTTGAACTCGGGTGGGACGAGGATTGCGATTCCAGCATCTCCGAATCTATTGAGGATGTCCTTGGAGAGGATTTCCTCGATGAAGAAACCGACGAGCTTTGCGACGTCGTGCTTCTTTGGTGGCGCGCCGAAGACGGCGACCTCGTCGATGGTCTTGTCGATGCAACCCGCCCGCTAGGGGACTCTGGCCGGATCTGGCTTATGACCCCAGGGGCAGGCAAGCCGGGCAACCTCGCGCCGGGTGACATCTCCGAGTCCGCTCAGCTCGCAGGCTTGGTGCAGACTAAAGCGGAGCGCCTAGGCGAGTGGCAAGGTTCTTGTTTGGTTGCTCGCGGATATACCAAGAAATAACTTTTACCAGGCGATTTGTTAGCTAACGCTTGTGTGGGCTAATCTTATGCAAGCGTTAACGCAATGCGGCTTTAGCTCAGCTGGAAGAGCAACTGGTTTACACCCAGTAGGTCGGGGGTTCGATCCCCTCAGGCCGCACCATTGTGAAGTCTCGAGACATCGTTCCTTTGGATGGTGTCTCGAGACTTTTTGTTTCCTTCAAACGCCCTTCGCATTGCCAGGCGTGGTTTCATGTACCGATATATGTAAATAGCG